>JANRLN010000578.1:0-14798 GCA_033762515.1 Planctomycetaceae bacterium | reverse complement strand
GTACTACTCGCTGCGACGAGTCACCCACGGCGTTGATCCGCAGCTTGGTCAACAGGACGAATTATCACTAGTGGACGTTCAGTGGACAAGAGGATTCCAGCGCTGCCCGGCCATTTTTTGGGATAAATTTGCGAATTATCTCCTAAGTCATTCCTAAATAATTTCTTAAGAATCCAGAAAACGCCCGCCCGTCGAGTAATTCTGAACGCCTGGGTGAGCGGTGGGACGTCAGTCCCACCGGTGATTGTTCACGTCACGACGTGAGCATGTTCTCGTAGCAGAATTCACCAGAATTCTGATCTGCTCAGGTCGGGATAAGCCGTGACGCGCGGTCAAAATTCTTGCGAATTTTGCTACGGGGATTTTGCTACGCCGACGGTGTGTATGATTTGGTCCATGTCCACGCTCATCGATCTCGACGCCAATGCCACCACGCGGCCGTTGCCCGAGGTGATCGAGGTCGTTGCGCGGCATTTGTCGGCGTCGTGGGGGAACCCCGGCAGTCGACATGGACTGGGCCGCCAGGCGCGGCGGGTGTTGGAAGAGTCGCGGGAATCGATTGCCACAATTCTCGGTGCGCACCCCGATGAGGTCTTGTTCACCAGCGGCGGAACGGAATCGAACAACACGGCGATCTTCGGTTTGGCCCGCGGCAATTCCGGGACGATGGTGATCTCGCCGGGCGAGCATCCGGCGAATCTGGAAGCGTGCCGGGTGCTCATGCGACGCGGATGGAAACTGGAGCGGCTGCCGGTGGATGGGGAGGGGAGGTTTCAGGTTGAGGGTTTACGATCGAGGGTTGAGGGACAGAGGAATTCGGAAGAAACCCGCCACGCTGCCTTTCGACCCTCAACTCTGACCGCTGAACTCTCCACCAACCCGCAAGTTGCCGCCGTCATTCTGGCCCACAATGAAACCGGCGTCATTCAGGACATGCCCCTGCTGCAGGAGTGGTGCTCAACGGCGGGTTGTCCATTGCACCTCGACGGGGTGCAGGCGGTTGGGAAGATTCCGGTCAATTTCCGCGAACTTGGCGCAACCACGCTCAGTTTCGGGGCGCACAAGTTTCATGGACCGCGGGGAATCGGGGGGCTGCTGATACGTCGCGGCACCCGCTTGACGCCGCTGCTGTACGGGGGCCATCAGGAACAGGAACGCCGGCCGGGGACTGAAGCGGTGCCATTGATCGCGGGGATGGCGCGGGCGCTCGAACTCTGGCAGGAGGACCAGACATCGCGCGCCCGACAGCTCTCGATGTTGCGTGACCGCCTGCAGCAAGGGCTGACGGAACGCTGCGCCCCCGTCGTGGTCAACAGCGCCCATGTCGAACGGTTGCCCAATACGCTCAACATCGCGTTTTCCGGGCTGGATGGGGAAGCCTTGCTGGTGGCGCTGGATCTGGCAGGCGTCTGCTGCTCCCTGGGGACCACATGCGCCAGCGGATCGACCGAACCGGCCCCGATTCTGGTCGCCATGGGCTGCCCTCCCGAAGTCTATCGGTCGAGCGTGAGATTCTCGTTGAGCATCCTGAACACTGTCGCCGAGATCGATCAGGCCATTGAGCGCGTGGCGAGAGTGGTCGAACGAATGCGGCGGGGGTAGAGTGAGGCCCAGGGATTGCGATCCCTGAGCTTCGATTTCACGGACGACTCCCCGCACATGGACGCTGCCGGACCCGACTCATGAAGGTCGTGGCGGATGTTCAACGCTGTCCGCGCTCGCAGCCGCAAGGCTCTCCTCGCTGAAGAACCGTTCTGCCTGATCCCCGAACTGCAGTTCGCCTGGGCGGCGACGCAGCGGCTGAAGTCGCCTGCGGACCGGCTCGACCGCAGCGGCCTGCTGACAATCCTGGCCGGACCCGCGGGATCCGGAAAATCGGTGCTCGTTCGACAGGGTCTCCGTGAAGCCTGTCGCGAAAAGCGCAAGCAGGTCGCCGTCATCCTCACCCCGGACGACTGGGGCGACCTGCTCGCCGCGAGTCCCGATTCCAACGCCTGGGAAACCTGGACCAGCGTGACCGCTCAGTGCGACCTCCTCGCCTGTGAGGATCTGGATCAACTGGTCACGGATGAGGGGCTGGGCGAACATATCGCCCGCTGGCTGGACGAACTGATCGCCCGGCAGGTGCGCGTGATTGTCACCGTCTCGCAACCTCCCGGCAGTTGCCCACAATTTCCCCCGCGACTGACCAGTCGCCTGCGTGGGGGCCTGACGGCTCGGCTCCCCGAGTTGAGTTCCGAGAGTCGCCGTCAATTTCTGGACTGGGGCGCGGAATTGGCTCAATTGTCGCTGACGACGGACGTCCGCGACTGGCTGGCGGACCAATCGTCCGGTTCGCTGCGCTCCCTGCGGCAAATGCTGGATCGGTTGCGGAGTGAATATCCGCCCCCCGCGAGGATCAACGATCTTGCGGCCGTGCAGCGGCTGTTCACGGTTCCCGCGCCGCGCCGATTGACGCTGGCCGTCATTGCCCATCAGGTCGCCGCCGAATTCGGCGTTCCCGCCCAGGAACTCCGCGCCTCCACCCGTTTGCAGGCCTATCGGGTGCCCCGTCAGTGCGCTATGTTACTGGCCCACGAAGTCGCCGGGTTCCCAATGGCTGAAATCGGCAGATACTTCGGTCGGCGGACGCACACCAGCGTTTCGTACAGTTGCCGCAAGTTCCAAGATACCTTGGCTCAAACGCCGAGTCTGCGAGACCAGTTGCAACGTCTGCAGGCGCGGCTGGCCAACCAGGCGTTGGCAGACTGTGGATAAGTGGGAGGTGGGACCTGCGCGAAACAGCCGAAGCGTCCACACGCGCGACGGGCGTCCGACGCCGATGTGGACAAGAAGTTCCGATATGCATCGGTTCTGAACGCGGGGTCCACGATCGCTCGGCGAACTGTCGACGTCAAATGGCTGTCGATGAGAGGTCGCAACCCCTTGACGGTTGCTGATTCGCAACGCAGCCGGACAAAACTATCAGCAGTTGCAGATTCCCTACTACGGATGCTGCTAGATTCTATGAATCTCTTCAGAGAAGAAGACTCAGACCGACTTCCGAGCGACAAACCGCGGCATTCGGGAGTCGCGTGGTTCGTCGCAGCCTGTTTCGGCAGCACAGGGGTGATTGCCGCCGCGGTGTTGATTGGCGGAGGATGGCTGGGGGCGATACGTCCACCGCTGCAGCAACGGATTTTCCTCGCCGAAGGGCGCGACTCGCACACCTGCGACCATTCGTTCGAGGCCCCGGACAGTTGGGAACTCCGCTGGGAACATCAGGGGGAGCTGCAGGAGATCTGCTGGACGAATGCGGCCGGTGAATCGGACTGCTTTGCAGCGATGCATCGCAAGCCGATCC
Source organism: Planctomycetaceae bacterium (assembly GCA_033762515.1). Classification (GTDB taxonomy): domain Bacteria; phylum Planctomycetota; class Planctomycetia; order Planctomycetales; family Planctomycetaceae; genus DSVQ01. The sequence goes on along the minus strand of JANRLN010000578.1, from coordinate 11,455 downwards.
GCCGTCAGGGGAGCGTCAACGTCAGCCGCGGCGGGACCTTGAGAATTCACGTCAAGGGCGTTGGGCCGTGGAAGATTGAAGCCTACGCTCTGGGCGCGCAGGGGAGAGAATAGCGGGCGGGCTCGTCGTCCAGGCTGAGCGGAAAACGCCGTACTTTGGCAGCCGACTCATTTTCCGCCGGCGAACACGATGCCGTAGTCGAGGAACCGTTCCTCGGGGACTTCCCGCTTGCGGACGACTCGGCCGGCGATCCAGCGGATGTTCCCGTCGGGGAGATGCAGTCCGATCAAAACCTCGTCAAATTGAATGGGATCGAGGCAGACCAGACCCACTCCGCCTTGGGAGAGGCTGTAGGTCCAGCCGACGGGGAGCGTGGAAACGTCTTGCGGCGGGGTCTGGTGGCTGAGGCCGGTGGAAAGGATCGAGACGCAGCCGCGATAGGACTTGCGTTGGTGCTTCCGTTGTCGGGAATACTGAGCGTCGGCGCGTGAGAGCACCTTCTCGAATCCGTCCAGGATTCGTTCCAATGCGCGTTGATCGCGGTCGGAAAGGGTGGGGATGTGAGCAGTGGACATCGGAACGATCCAGTTACAGGCGTGGGCGTGGAACCAGCAAAATGTCCTCCGTTAGACCGATCTCGGAAGTGCCGGGAGTCGGCAAGGCCTGCACAATGGTCGCCGCACCCTCGGCGAGGTCAAGAATGGCGTCGTCCTGGTCATGCGGAACGGGGTTGCCTTCGGCATCCTCCACGACCTGAACGATGGGTGTGGTGTAGCTGTCGCCGTTGCGGCGGATGACCCGAGCGATGCGGCCGTCGCTAAGGGCGACATAGCTGCCGATGGGAAAGAGGGTGAGAACCTTGAGCAGCGCGCGGACGATGCTGGGGTCGAGATCTTTCCGCCGGGCCAGCTTGACGACGCATTCCATGGCGGCGTAGGGGGACAACGCCGGACGTTGCGGACGGGGGGAGGTTAAGGCCGAATAGACGTCGGCGACGCCGAGAATCCGTGCGAACAGATGGATTCGCTCTCCTGACTTGGCTCGGGGATACCCTCGGCCGTTCCAGCGTTCGTGCACCTGGTAGGCGGCAATAGGGACCACCGAGGGGATTCCCGGCATCCGCTCCAGCATCTCGACGGTATAAATCGGGTGCTTGCGGACCTGGAACATTTCATGTTCGGTCAAGACGTAGTCGGCGTCGCGAAGTTCCTGCGGCACGGCGCCCATTCCCCAGTCGTGGACCAGTCCGGCGACGCAGATCTTCTTGCAGTTGTCCTCATCGAGGCCGAGTTCCACGCCCAGCGCCATTCCCAGCGTCGACATCTTCACGCAGTGATCGGCCAGCGAGGGTTCGCGGCTGGCGGCGATGGCGGAGCAGAGAAGGGAATCGGAGTCGTCGGCCAGATCGGTCATGTACTGCGCCGCCATTTCGGTGACGGCGCGGCTGTTGCCTCCTTTGCCGCGGAGCGCTTCCTTCATCATGCTGCCGACCGACTCGCTGGCGGCCTTGCGCTGGTCCATCAAGTCTTCGTGACGATCGAGGTTATAGGCCTTGCGGCCATGATAGACGATGTTGTCCTTGGCGGCGGGTCCGGTGTTCTGGACCATCAACAGGCCCGATTCGATCATCTGATCGAGACGGGTGGCTGTGGCGTCGTCAAAGGTCAAGGGAGCCGGCGACTCTTCCACCGCGACCTTGAGTCGGACGCGGTTGGCGTCTGCCAGGCCGACTTGAATCGAGCTTTCGCTGCGCTGCTTGAGCAGCCGTTTGAAGTCGGAGGTGATGACGCTCCCCGCCGCCAGAAGCAGCAAACCTTTTTCATCATGAATGGGCGAAGTTAACTTCCGGCCGATGATCAACTCGTCGACACGGATGGAAACTTGCTCTTCATGGTCCACAGGCGCGGCTTCGGCGTCGTGGTCGGCCGGTACGTCAGTTACGACTGAGCTGGTCATGAGACCCGAGCTTCCCGCTTTAACAAGGGGATCACGAGATGTTTGATGCGATATCAGGATTCACCTGCAAGGGAAGCATAGCTCACGAGTTTTGTCAGTTGACGCAAAATCGCCACGGCGGACCCTCGGGAGGGAGATTGACCAAAACCGAGCGACCGGCGATTGCGGTGGGCGCCGCCTCACGAACCGACTTTGCGGTTCGTGAAACTGCGGGCGAGTTTTGCCGTGGAACGATCCTCGTCGGTGATTCGTGCAGCACAGCCCGCAATTCCGGCAGAACCGGTGCAACAGCGATTGACATTCGGCAGGCTTTGCGAGTACCACTCCGCCGCTCTTCTCCCGAGCCAACTCCCAACACAATTCGTTCGCAAGCACCCGACCCAGTCAGGTCGTTTTCGTGCTGCGTCATGCGGTTTGCCGCTGCTGACGTCGGTCGGAACGTCCTGCCTGTTCGAGTGGTGGCCGCAGTCGCCGGCAGACCGACGATCCTTCGTGATCGCCGCTGCCTGCGACTCCAGTCATCCTCTCCCATCGACTGGCCGTTCACATCCTGATCCCGTCTGTTCGAATTCCCCTCATCAGGTGATTGTCGCATCGCGGCAATCGCTGCGGATCGTCGCACGTCATGACTCACGCCGCCCCACCCGCTGCCGCTCACGCCTCGGCGACCCCGTCGCCGCGGCGGGCGCGTCCGCTGTGGCAACTGGGCGTCATGGCGGTAGGCGTGGTGCTGCTCGGCGGCAGCCTGGCGTGGTATCTGGTCAGCCCAGCGGCCCCTTCCCCGGGGGAACGTCTGCGGAAAGCCGTGGAGCTGCTGCAGACCGGCGAGATCGTCGAATCGCGCAAGATTGCGGATGAACTGGTGGCCGACGGGTATCACGACGAAGAACTCCCCGGGGGAGTCGAATACGTCCTGGGGATGTGTCATTTTCGCGAAGCCGGCGAGCAGCCCGCGGAAGAGGGCCTGGCGCAGTTCGCGACGGCGATCGTCTACCTCCGCGACGCGGAAGAACGGGGCATGCCCGAGGAGTATCGACCGGAACTCGCTCATGCACTGGCCGCGTGTTTGTTTCGCAGCGGCTCTCGAATGGACGCCTTGCCCCTGTTGGAGGAAGCCAGCCAGTCGGCGGCGCCTGCCCACAGCCAGTCGGCGGCGAACTTGATCGAATTGTACCTTGATCCGGGAATTCAGACTCCCGAGCGACTGCAGACGGCGGTCCAGCTCAGCGACCGGTTGCTGAAGCAACTCGCCGGAGAGTCCGGAGTCGAAGACGTGCAACGCCAGCGTGTGGAGATCTCGCTGGCACTGAAGGACTATGCCGCCGCCGAGAAACAGCTCGCCGAATTCAAAAAGTTGGAGTCGCAACAGGCGGCCGCAACCGTCCTGGAGGCGCGCCTGTGGATCGGGAAAGCCGCTTATCCCGAGGCGGTCAAGCTGCTGGAACCGATCGCCTCGGATGAGGCCGCGGATGCTCCCTACGCCCGACAGGCCTGTTACCTCATGGGCTTGGCGGCGGACCGGCAGGCGGCCGAGCTGGCGGCCGTGAATCACGAATCGGCGATGCGGGCGGCGGAGAACAACGCCGGACGAGCCGAGTATCGTCAACGCGCGCTCGAATTCTATCGGAAGACGGTCGCGCAATTCGAGAAGTCGGAAGAAGCCGTCGCCGCGGCAGTCCAGCTCGGTCGACTGCAGCAGGAGGACGGCGCCGATGAAAAGGCCATCCAGTCATTCGGCTCCGCCCTGCGGACCGTACAACGGGCGGAGGACTTCACCAATCGCTGGATGACGCTGGACGACTTCCGGCAACAAATTCTTGCGGCATGGAATCGCTGGATCGAGATGGAGCACTTCACCGAAGCCATCGCCCTGGCGGATTTGATGGCGCCGGCCTTTCCGCGGGATCAAGCCTACGAACTGGCCGCGCGATCGCGTCAACTCTGGGCCGAAAAGGCGGATGCCAAGCAGGCGAAGTTGACCTCGACGGCGCGTGTCGCGGGGGCCGCCGAACTGCAGCGCCTGTGGCGTGAATCGGCGACCGCGTTCACTCGACTGGCGGAAGCCCGCCGCGGTGCGGCGAACTCCCTGGAAGCTGTGTGGCGTGCGGCCGATCACTCGTATCGCGGCAAAGACTTTGACGGTGCACTCAAAGCCGTCGACCTGTATCTGAGCGAAGCCGCGGTCGCCATGCGGCCGGTGGCGCTGGTCCGCCGCGGGCTGATTCTCCTGGATCTCGACCGCGTGTCGGAAGCGGAAGAGAACTTCGGGCAGGTTCGCCGGGAGTTTCCGACCAGCCCGGCGGCCTTTACCGCCAGATATCAACTCGCGGTGTGCCGGATGGAACAGAACGATCTGGACGGCGCCGACGCCGGCTGGCGGTCGATTTTGACGTCCAACGAGCTGACTCCCGCAGCCATCGAATGGCGGGATGCGTTGCTGGCCCTGGCGAAGTTGCAGGGGGATCGGGCCGGCTGGGCGCGACGCCGCGTGGAAAGCCAGGCGCTTGGCCCGGAGGAACTGGAAACCCTGTGGACGGAAGTCGCCGGTCGTTCGCGTGAAGCGACGGAGTTCTTCGAGCAGTTCTTGTCCCGTTATCCGTCTGCATCGCAAGTTCCCGAAGTGCAGTATCACCTGGGCAAGGCGCTCCAGCTTCAGGGGGACGTGTGGCGACGCCAATGGCAGTCGGCGGAAACGGAAAATGCTCGCGACCAATCGTCGGCGGAGATGCGCAGGATTCTGGAGCGCGCCCTGCTGCGGTTCCAGCAGGTGCGCGAGGCCTTCGCTGAAGGGGACAAGAACGATCAACTGACCATGGTGCAGCGGCGGATCTACGAAAACGCCTGGTTCGAATTGCCGCACACCCTGTTCGCCCTCGATCGCTTTCAAGACGCGATTACGGCCTATGCCGCCACGGTCCACCGGTTCCCGCAGGACGTGCGCGTCCTGACCGCCTATGTGCAGATGGCCGAAGCCTACGCCCGCCTGAATCGCCTGGTGGAGGCGCGGAGCATGCTTGAACAAGCCAAGGTGATGCTCGATCAAGACCAGATTCCTCCCACAGCCTTCAATGCCCCCATCACGACGCTCACGCGCCAGGAATGGGAGCAATGGCTGGATCGTGCTCGAAAGGTGCATCGGGAATGACGGCCGACCGCACAGCGCCGGGGGCCGCGCGTTCCCACAGTTTCGACCGCATGTCCATCGTTTCCGACTCCCCGCTCATGACTCTCCGACATCGCAAGGATTGCTGCGAAATGACTGCTCCCGCAGAGCGTTACCTGGAGGCGTTTCGGTGTCGCACGGCTTATTGCCGGGCGCTGCTGGAACTGTCATCCCGGCAGCAGGACTACATCGCCGCCTCCGATTACGCCGGTCTGATCGAACTCCTGACTCATAAGCAACAGCTTCTCGACGAGCTCACGAACGTCAATCACGACGGGTCCAACCTGTGGCAGACCTGGCGCACCGAGCGGGACCGGCTTCCGCAGGCGGAGCGCCAGGCCTGTGAGCGGGTCCTGGATGAAGCCGATGAGCTTCTCAAACGACTCCTGTCTCTGGAACAGTCCAGCACCGATCTCCTGTCCGATCGCCGAGATTCCACTCAACTGGCGCTGGCCGAAGTGAATCAAGGCGGCGTCGCCATGCAAGGCTACCTGTCTCCCGCTGAGGCGACCGTTTCGCGACGGCTCGACCTCGACCTGTAACCCCTGTCGTCCCGGATTTCCTGTCTCGAATCGTATCCCCTCTCCCGTTCCTCCCCCTTTCCCACGGTGGGCCGTATGACTGAGTCACATCCCGACATCATTCCGTTCCCCAGCCGACCGGCGGCCGCGCCCGTCGATGCCGGGCCGCTGGTGCTCATTGTGAGCGCCAACCTGTCCCTGTCGCAGCAATGGGCGGAAGATCTGCAATCGAGCGGCTTCTCCACCCGCAGTGCCGCGAGCCTGGAATCGGCCCTGCAATGGCTGCAGTCGACGCCTGCTGAAGTCTGCCTCGTGGGTCCCCTCAACCCCGGCGACACCGTGGAGTCGCTGCAGGGCGCGATCCAGAAGCACGCCTGGCCGACGCAACTGGTCTGGATGCCCGAGGGGAGCGCGGTCGCTGAAACACTGGTCTGCGACTGGTATCCCCGACCGATGGACCTGTCGCACGTCGGCTGGCTGGTGGCGGCCGCCTGCCAGAAGGCGAAGCTGACCGGAGAGGTCCGCAAGCTGCGGCGGCAGTTGAGCAATCGCAACGTCCGCGACATGGTGGGCCACAGCCCGGCGATGCAGCAGCTTCGCGAACGTGTGCAGCAAGTCGCCGACCTCGGCGACGGCTGTCTGATCATCGGCGAACGCGGCAGCGGCGTCGACCTGGTCGCCCTGGGAATTCACGAAGCCAGCAAGCGGGCGCACCGCCCGTTTGTGTCGATTGACTGTAGCGTGCACTCCGCCGAAACGCTGGAACAGGAACTGTTCGGCCTGGCGGAAACCACCATCGGCGTCGGCGTCACCCGTCAGCCGGGTCGCCTCGAACAGGCCGACGGCGGGACGCTGCTCCTGGAGAACGTCGACACCATCGCGCTCCCGCTGCAGCGTCGGCTGGCGACGATCCTCAGAGATCAACGCTTCGAGCATGAGGCGACCGGGGAGCGCATCCGGTTCGACATTCGCGTCGTCTTCGGTACGCACGCCGATCTCGACGAGCTCGAAGGCCGGGGGTTGTTCCGGGCGGAACTGCTCCACCACGTCACTCGGCAGCGGCTTGCCATCCCCGCCTTGCGGGCCCGTTCGGAAGACGTCGCGCCCCTCGCAGAGGCCTGCCTGCGCAAGCTCGCCGCCCGTGAAGGTCTCCCGCCGCGCAGCCTGACGCTGGACGCGCTGCATCGACTGCAGGCTTACTCCTGGCCCGGCAACCAGAGTCAACTCGAGCATGTGATTGAACGGGCCTGCGGCGTGATCACGGGTCGCAAGCTGACCGCGGCCATGCTCGATCCGTGGCTGTCGAACGCCAACGATGATGAAGCCCCCACCGGCCTGACGCTCGCCCAGATGGAGCGCCAGCTCATCGAAAGCACGTTCGCCCGGTTCGCCGGCAATCGCGAGAAAACCGCCAAGGCGCTGCAGATCGGGATTCGCACTCTCTCGGGCAAGCTCCGCGAGTACGGGTACCCGCCGCGCGGCGGCCCCGGTTCGAATCTCAAGGCCTGGACCCCCTCCACGGTCGGATTCCCCGAAGACGCCTCCGAACAACGGGCCGCCTGAGGCTCTTGTCGCACCCATGCCCCGATGCCTGCTGCCGCGGCGCTCCGCAGCAGCAGGCGTCATGAGAAGCCCCCCCAGACCGGTTTAGCCGTCGCTCGAACTTCGAACCATGCTGCAGCCGCTGCTCAACTCGACGACCCTGCCGCTGCTGAAACAGGTGGCGAAGTTCGCGGAGCGTCGGCAGGACGTCCTCGCGGGCAACATCGCCAACATCGACACTCCCGGCTACCGCATGCGCGACCTGCCGGTCGGGGAGTTTCAGGATGCCTTGCAGTCGGCCATCGCCGCACGCCGGGCGACGCCGTCCGCCGGGCTGACGTCCGAATCATTGCTGCTGCCGGCCAGCCCGACGTCGTCGACCGAACTGATGCAGGAACTGTTCCCTGACTCGTTGTTCCGCGCCGACAGTCCGCGGGAACAGGATCACATCACGTTTCAAGACGCCAACAACCGCAGCGTGGAACACCAGTTTCTGATGATGACGAAGAACTCCCTGATGCAGCAGTTCGCGCTGGAAGTGATGCGCGGCCAGTTCGAACAACTGCAGACGGTGATCAGCGAACGCCTGTGACGTCGCGCCGGGGAAGCGTCCCCGGCGACGCCGCTTGAAACTCGATCGACGGGAAAAGTGCCATGCTGCGAACCCTGGAGATCAGCGCGTCGGGACTGGCGGCGCAACGGCTGCGGATGGACACCATCGCCGGAAACATCGCCCACTCCCACACCACAATGGACGAAACCGGCAAGAAGTCTCCCTTCCAGCGGCGTATGGTCGTCCTGCAGTCGCAGTCGCCTGGTGAAACCGGCCATCGCGGCGTGGGGGTCTCGGCGACCGTGGAAACGGACACCGCGACCGTACCCCGTAAGATCCACGATCCCAGCCATCCGCACGCCGACGCCGACGGCTACGTGACCTATCCCAACATCAATGTGATCACGGAATTCGTCAACGCGCTGGAGGCCACCCGTGCCTACGAAGCCAATGTCTCGACCATGCAGGTGACGCGATCGATGATCGACAGCACCTTCCGGCTGATTGGGTAGTACGCGTCGTCAGAGAACCAGGGGGTCCGGCGCCAGGTCTCCCGGAACCATCGACCGCGTGATCTGGAAATATGAAGGCTGAAATGATGACTGCTCCGATTGGATTGACGAGCTCGATGACTCCGCTCTCGTGGCCGAAGACGGCCGAGGGAGCGCCGGGCATCGGCGGAGCCGGCGGGTTCGGCGAGCTGCTGACCCGGTCGCTGCAGGACACACAGGCCTTATCAACCAAGGCGAGCAACGCGATTGAAGGGAGCCTCGTCAGCGAAGACCTGTCGATGGTTGAAACATTCACGGCGATGCGGGAAGCCGACGTCGCGCTGCGGCTCATGCTCCAAGTCCGTAACAAACTCATCGAAGCCTACCAGGAGCTGCAGCAGTTGAGGTTTTAGTTGAGAAGTCGGGCATCAGGGGCCAGGGGTCCGAATGAGGGCCGTCATCAGCGACGGTTCCATTCTTTCAGACCGCCGACTTCTGCTCCCAAGGCATCGCGTCGAAGAAGAATTTGCCGCAGGTTTGTCGTGAAAACCCGGAATATCCCCATCGTCGAATCTCAAACGTGCCGCGGCTGAGGTCTGGTTTGAAGTTTGGAAGTTGGAGCTTATTTGAGATTTGGGTTTTGAGACTTGGAGCTTCACGCAACCCGAACCGCGCCGCTGATTCTGATGCGAACCCTCTGCAAGACATCACTATCTGACACCTGACCCCTGAAGCCTGACCCCTTCCCATGAACTTTTTCCAACGCCTCACCCAGCAATTCACCGAGCTGTTTGGCTCGATGTCACCCAGTCAGCGGGCCACGCTCATCGTGGTCCCGTTGCTGGTCGTCGGCGGATTCGCCTGGCTGTTGATTCAGCAGGGGAACGATCATTACACGGCGATGTCCTGGGGGAAGGTGTACACCTCGGAAGAGTTGATTGCGGCGGAGCAGGCGCTGATTCAGGCGGGGTTGCTGGACTTTCGCCGGGAAGGTCAGCGGCTGATGGTTCCCGTCGGTCGGACGGACGAATACAACGCGGCCCTGCTGCGTTACGACGCGGTCCCGTCCGGCATGGGGTCGCAGTTGCTCAAGCAATACGAAACGCTGGGCCCGTTCAGCACCGAAAAGGAACGGCAGGAACGGCGGGAGGCGTTGCTGCTGGAGGAAGTTCGTCGCGTTCTGCGGGCAGTCCCGGAGATCGAAGACGCCGGCGTGATCATCGCCAATTCGGGCCGCCGTTCGTGGAGTCAGAAGTCGAAGGTCACCGCGACCGTATCCGTGCGCACCCGTAACGGGCAGGAACTGCCGACGAAGCTCATCCGCTCGATCCGCTCGGCGGTGGCCAGCATGGTGCCCGATCTCCAGCCGGCCGAGGTGACGATTTTCGATTCCGCCAACGGCGTCTCCCACACCGGCGAGGATGAGAGCGACCCGCTGAATGGACAACTGGTGCAGCGCATCGACCAGTTCCAGCGGCAGTACGAGGGCCAGATCGCCCAGGCGTTGTCGTACATCCCCGACGTGGGGGTCACGGTGAACGTCGACCTCGACAACCTGAAGTCGTCCGTGGTTCGCAGCCAGGTCGTCGATCCCAAGAAGTCGGCCCCCATCTTCTCGCAGGAAACGAACATCAAGGACACCCAGCAGCAACAGCCGGCTCGGGGTGAACCGGGTCAGTCCGCCAACCGCCCCGCTTCGCTCGCAGCCTCTCCTGGTGTGGATCGCAATCGCCAGTTCTCCGACGCCAGCACCCAGGCGGTGAACGGCGTTTCGTTCGAAGTGAGTGAAAAACAACTGATCGCGGCGATGCCGGAAACCGTTCAGGTCAACGTCACGGTGCCGCGCGAGTACTACCGCACCGTGGCGGCACAACGCACGGCCGCGGGGGAAACCGACGCCGCCCTGCTCGATCCTGCGAAAATCGAGGCCGCGGTGCTGGCGAATGTGACGGCCTCCGTCAAGGCGTTGATTCCCGCAGATTCTCCCCCGACGGCCGTCACCGTGAGCTCGGTCGATCGTGTGCGCACCACTCCGCCTCCGGCGACGGTGCCGATGACCGATCGGGTCCAGCAATGGCTGCAGCAATGGGGGGGGGCCGCCGTACTCACGATGCTGGCGCTGTATGCCGTCATGACGCTCCGCCGCTCGGCCCCGCCGGTGGAAGCTCCTCAACCCGAGATGACGCTCGAACGAGTGCGCAGTCCCAACGACTCCAACGGCGCCGGGGGAGCCGCCGCCGAACCTCGCGAATTGACCAAGCGCGACACCGTCCAATCCCTCGTCCGCGACAACCCCGAAGCCACTGCGGCCATCATCAGCAAGTGGCTGCAGGCCGCCCAGTAGGCTTCACGTTTCAGGGGTCAGGTTTCAGAACCGTCCTCAAGTTCTCCAACGTCCAACTCCCCAAGCCCAATCCTGAAGCCCTATGGACTCCACCCGCAAAGCTGCGATCATGTTGCTCAGCCTCGAGAAGCCGCTGGCGGCCGAGGTGTTGAGTCAATTGCCGCGCGATCAGGTCGAGCGGCTGACGATCGAAATCGCGCGCGTGGAGGACGTCACCCACGATCAGCAGAACGGCGTCCTGGATGAGTTCTCGACCCAGTTCCGCGACCTCGTGCCGATCGAGCGCGGGGGCCTGTCGTTCGCCAACGAACTTCTGGAGCAGTCGCTCGGCAAGGACAACGCCGGACAGATCCTCGACAACGTCAAGCAGTCGATGAACTCCGTTCCCTTCGGATTTCTCAAGAAGGTCGGCGCCGACAACCTGCTGACGTTCATCTCCGAAGAACATCCGCAGACAATCGCGCTGATCATGTCGCATTTGCCGGCGCAACTGGCGGCCGAAGTGCTGGGCGGGCTCCCCTCGAACAAGCAGCTCGATGTCGTCCGCCGCATCGCGACGATGGAGCAAACCAGCCCGGAAGTCATCGCTGACGTCGAGCGTTCGCTCCAGTCGCGGTTGATGACCACGTTGAATCAGCAGACGGAGAAACGGGGCGGGGTACCGATGGTGGCCCAGATCCTCAACGTCGCCGACCGCATGACCAACAAGGGAATCCTCGAGTCGCTGGAGCAGGACGACGCCGAGCTGGTCGACGAAATCAAGCGGTTGATGTTCACGTTCGACGACCTGATGAAGCTCGACAGCAAGGCGATTCAGACCCTGTTGAAGGAGGTCGACAACAGCCAGTGGTCGGTCGCCCTCAAGGGGGGCAGCGACGAGATCCG
>JANRLN010000577.1:0-2932 GCA_033762515.1 Planctomycetaceae bacterium | reverse complement strand
AGACGAGGCTGCTGCGACTGCACCAGCGAACGGGTCGCGCGAAAGATCCTCAGCGCAGCAAGTGACTGCGGGGACTCGGCTTACGCCACACGTCCCTCTCGTGCTGCGCGTGCATCGTCATGCGAGCCGCGAAAATTCTGATCCCTCGCGTTATGCCCGCGCATTCTGGGTAGCGGCGGAGACATCGATTGCCGTAGCGGCAATCTCGCCAAGCCTCAAATCGGACGCCGTCATGAAGGAATCCACATGCCTCTTTCTCGATCGCTGCTCATCGTTGCCACTCTGGTCTTCGCGGCACTCTTGCCCGACGACGTCGACGCGGGAGTCAAAGGCAAACGCTACGTGGGATTCGTGAAGACCACCGGAGGCAGCCTGGGAGACGTAATTGGATTGACCTACAACTTCGGAAACGATGGAACGGTCTCTGCAATTGAAAACCAGGACGGTGGCACCTTCGCGTTCGCAGGGGCTTACCAGGAAACCGATCTGGGTGTGATTTCCTTTTGGAGTGGCTTCTTAGTTGATGGATCACCCGATGGGCAGATCACGATCAACGGCATTTCGTTTCTGAATGGGCTGGTCTCAACAATCAATGGATCAAACCTCGACATCGGACTGACATCCAGGGGGCTCATTATCTCGACTGGATCTGCCCAACGATCGACCAACCGGGGCGGAAGCAACGAAAATATCGGCCTTGGGGGCTGAAGGCGTTCGTTCTCAATCTGAGAGCTGATCTGTCCGCGTCCGCCTGACGCTTTTGAAGCAGCCGACGACTTGCGACGAGTCGGTTTGGGCGTGGACGCCGTTTTCGTCGCCGGTCACTTCCAGCCCGGGACCACAACCTGGCCCGTAGATCGTCGGTGTTGCTGCCGCCGAGACCCTTCGGAGAAAACTACTATGCCCCGCAAGCTCGTGTTCACAACGCTCGTGCTGATGGCCCTCGGAACGTCTGGGTGTAAGGACCCCGGCGGCCCGTTGACCGTCACTTTTCGGATTCACAACTTCGCAACCTCGTGCACCGAAAACACGCTGTATTACAAGGTACGATGGAAAACTGAGACCGGAGAGGACGAGTCGCTGACCACCGCAGTCCCGCCTGGCGGAGTGTCGACCTTCTTTGTACCTGCGTACGATAGCGCCAACGACGGCGACAAAGCAGCCGACCTCATCGCGTATGAGTACTCGATCTTCGATCCAGATCCTGTGCTGGGGTGCGGCACTGCTGCATCGGGGTTTGAGGATATCCTGAACGACGGCGACGTTTTGACGGTCACGGTCGATGCGGACGGAATTCCCACAGACGAGATCAGTCTTGCGAGTACCGATTCACTTCTCTCCTGGGCCGAGAATGGCGTCCGCGAACTGATGTCCACACGTGTCTCCCGAAAGTCACAATTGACTCAACCGAAACCGATCGCCGACCCGCACGTCCCGCCGCGATCGCGGTAGGGGGTGGTGAGTAATTGCTCGCCGGCACTTTCCTTGTCCCTGCATCCATGGTGGGACGTACTCGATCATCTCTCTGAACTGACTTGCCACGTCCCAATACACTGGCATAATTCGTAGCGCCTGAGGCAGTACCTTCGGTTCGGCGGATCCCAATGGTAGGCCGCGAGTTTGGGCTTTCAACGTCGATTTCGCTCGTCCACCGGGCTCGCGCGCTCGAACCCGACGCCTGGGACATGCTCACTCGACTTTATGGTCCTCTGATCTATAGCTGGGCGCGCAAATCCGGTCTCACAAGTGAAGATGCCGCCGACGTTCTTCAAAACGTGTTTGTTTCGGTCTGGCGCGGCTTACCCGCATTCACTGCTGATCGCCCGGAGTCGTCGTTCCGTGGTTGGCTGCGGGTCATCACGCGCAATGCCGTCCGCGAATGGGCTCGTCGTGGAGAGACACTGATCCTGGCTCAGGCGGCTATGGAACGTGTGGCGGATCCGGGAATGTCGGCGGATGCGGACATTGGAATGGCTGAAGGGGCGGACGACCTCTTCAGCAACCTGACAAACCGGGCGTTGGCAATGGTCCGCAGCACCGTGGATGAACGAACGTGGAGCGCATTCTGGAAATCGACGATGGATGACATTCCCGTGGCGGATGTCGCCGCGCAGTTGGAGTTGTCGCCAGCCGCTGTCCGTCAGGCAAAATATCGCGTGCTGTGCCGACTGAGGGAGCTGCTGGCCGATCGTTAGGTCGGCGCTCGGCAGCGCTCAACAGATTCGTAGTCCACGGCAGTGCGTTCCGTGCGCGACAACGGCTGATGATTTGTGTGGGGCGTTCGATTATTTCTGAAGCTTGCCTTCCGGAGGAATCATGCCACTTTTCTGCTCCGATGAGGAACTCGTGCAACGGTTGGCCGCTGCGAGCGAGGACCACGCTCCCGGCTCCGATGCAGATCTGGCGGCGATCAGGGCGGAAATCGACACCCTGTCCAGCTCGCTGAATGCCACTGAGTGTGACGATCCGTTTGTTGCCGAGCCTGAATTGGTGCTGGCCTTGGAACGGGCCTCAAGTATCGCTGGCGATCGGTCTCAGCAGCCGACAGCCGTCGACGCTCAAGTCACGCATCAAGCTCCTCAGTCAAAGCGACGCGTGCTCGGGCAGTACCAGCTTCTGGAAGAGCTGGGTTCCGGTGGGATGGGGACGGTGTATCGCGCCGTGCATCAAAAGCTGCAGCGTACGGTCGCGCTAAAAGTCTTGCCCGAGGACCGTTTTAGGTCGGCAGACTTGGTGGAACGCTTCGAGCGGGAAATCCGCGCCGTGGGGATGCTGCACCACCCGAACATCGTCGCCGCGCACGACGCCGGAGAGGTGAACGGCTGCCACTTCCTCGTGATGGAACTCGTGGACGGTATCGACATCGGTCAGTTGTCCTCGCGACTGGGACCGCTCCCGATTCCCGAAGCCTGCGAAATCACGCGGCAGGCGG
>JANRLN010000576.1:0-20214 GCA_033762515.1 Planctomycetaceae bacterium | reverse complement strand
CCACATCGCGGCGATCAGTGATTTGATCGAGGCCATCGAAACCGAACGCCCGACCAAGTGCACCCCCGACGACTGCAGGAACATCATCCAGATGATCGCCGCCATCTACGAATCCCAGCGCGTCGGCGGCCCGGTCGATCTGCCGCTGAAGACACGCGTCAATCCCTTGTCGCTGCTGACGTAGCGCCGCAAAGAAGAGAGCAAGAGATTTAGCCGCAAAGAGGCAAAAAAGTCGCAAAAGTTAAAGGCATCAGAGATCAGTATTGAACAGGTATTCGCAATTCCCTTTTGCGCCTTCTGTGCCTCTTTGCGGCCCTGCTCTTGCTCCTTAGCCTTCCCCACAGATTTGAGGCAACCGCATGAGCGCTAAGCTACTCAAAGAGAAACTCATCACCGGGCAGCGTGTGTTCGGCACGTTCATTCAGCATGCGGTGACGCCGGCGCTGGTCGACTTTCTGCCGGATAGGGCGCTCGACTTTGTGATCGTCAGCGCCGAGCACAACGCGCTCGACATCGCCGACTTTCTGCCGTTGCGGTACGCCCTCGCGGCGAAGGGGATCGCCTGCCTGGCGCGAACGCACAGCCGCGATCCGGACGATGTGTCGAAGGTCTGCGACTCCTACGACGGCGTCGTTGTGCCCTATGTCGAAGACTTCGAACACTGCAAACGGCTCGCGGCGGCGGCGGTCTATCGGCCGTTGAAAGGAGCGGCACTGGAGCGCGTGCTGGCCGGCAAACCCTGGCCGAGTCAGAAGACGGCCGACTACATCATGAAGGAACGTTGTCCCGACACGATTTTCATTCCCATGATCGAGTCGGTGGAGGGGGTGGAGAACCTCGACAGGATCTGTTCGATTCCGGGGGTCCATGCGGTCTTCGTCGGGCCGAATGACATGACGGTCAATATGGGGATCCCGAACGAGTACGACCACCCCGACCTGATCGCGATGCTGCAGAAGATCATCGATACGGCCGACCGGCACCACGTCGCCGCCGGTTGCTGGTTCGGCAAACCGGAGCAGGCGTTGCGGACGATCCGCCAGGGGGCGCGACTGGTCGTGTATTCCAATGATTCGGTCTTGCTGCGGGATGCGATCGACGCCTCGTTCACACAACTGCGTCGAGGCTGATCCGGAGGTTCACCACGAAGGCACAAACAACACAAGGGAAGGATCGGGCCTTGTTACGACAGAGCCACGTCGTGCAACGAATAGGGCTGTCGATGCTCCGAAGTATGTGTTGTCTGGGATCCTCTAACTCAACCGGTTGTACGGTAACCGAGACTCAGTTCGCTTCAAGAAAACAAGTCGCATCAGAGGTTGTGTGAGCATTTCTTCGTGTCTTCGTGGTTCTCTTGGATTGGCTATTGTCAGATCGCTGTTTTGAGTGTTTTGGAGAAAACATCACGGCTGCAAAGAAGCGCAAAGAGACGCAAGAAAGACTCAAATGCGAGCCTGGAGTGCGCATGGCCGGAATTGGCCTTTTTGCGCATGCTTGTGCTGCTTTGCGGTGAATTTTCCGCCATCGTCTCTGCACAGACTTGGTTGTCAATCGCAGGTCGTTCTTCGGAGCTTGAGCATGATTTCGCGAACACTCGGATTGGTCTCGATCCTCACTCTGATCCCCGGCTTCCTCGCGGCGGCGGAACCGGCGCCGCCGGCGGGATTTCGAGCGATTTTCAACGGCCGGGACCTGGCCGGCTGGCACGGCCTGAATCCCCACGCGGTTGGCAAGCTGGAGGGGGAGAAACTCGCGGCGAATCTGGAACAGCAACGGAAAGAGTTTCCGGCGCATTGGAGCGTGGATCATGGGGAACTTGTGAACGTCGGCACCGGCCCCTATGCCACAACCGACGAGGAATTCGGCGACATCGAGTTCCTGATTGAGTACAAAACGGTGGCCCTCGCCGACAGCGGCATCTATCTCCGGGGCACGCCGCAGGTGCAGATCTGGGATACGACGAAAGAGGGGGGCAAGTGGGATCGGAACGCCGACAAGGGCTCGGGCGGCCTGTTCAACAACACCAAAGGGGCGCCCGGCCAGCTGCCGCTGGTGCATGCCGATAAGCCGTTTGGGGAGTGGAACCGCTTTCGGATCCAGCAGGTCGGCAGCCACACCTGGGTCTGGCTGAACGACCAGTTGGTGGTTGACGGCGCGGTGATGGAAAACTTCTGGGACCGCAGCCAACCGCTGGCGGCGAAGGGACCGATCATGCTCCAGACCCACGGCGGCGAAATCCGCTGGCGGAATCTGTTCGTCCGCGAGATTCCCGCCAGCGAAGCCGAGTCGCTTCTCAAGACGGCGGCGAAGACGAACTAAATACGAACTCCTAAGGTGCAGAATTTCTGAACCACCAAACCACAACGGGCACGAAGCCAACCGCGGAAAGGCAGGGCGCCGCAAAGAGGCACAAAGGTCGCAAAGAATAGAGAGGAAGTCGCAAAGAATAGAGAGGACAGCCAATCTCCGAATCGTTCTCCTTTTTGCGTTCTTTGAGCCTCTTTGCGGCCCATTCTCTTCGCCGGACTTTAGAGTTCTTCGTGGCTTGGTGGTTCCTCCCCGGCGTGTCTCAAGGAGCGGCTGTCCGCGGAGGGCGCGTCAGAGATTCCAGCGGAAACCGGAGTTCCCGGAACCAGCCGCTGGTGAGCCAGACCGTTTCCCACTTGGGGGAGCGGACTTTCATTGCCTGCTGGTACTCGCGGGCCCAGACGCCGTAGAAGCCGTACTGCCGTCCGCGGAATGTCAGCATGACGGGAAGGTCGTCGCGCGGGGCGCCTTCGGGGAGCCAGTAGGCGAAGACCAACAACGCCCGATAGCCCGCGCCGAAGGCGGTTTCCCAGCGCGCGAGGCTTTCCAGGTCGTCGGCGGTGGCCCAGTTTTCCCAGCGGCGCCCCTTCTTTTCGCCCGGCGGCGGAGTCCGGCGCCCCTTCACGTCCACCAGGAGATTTCCCAGCGCGGGTGAACAGACGACGAAGTCGAGCGACTTGAGGGAGACCTCATCCAGGCAGGAACGCTTGGCTTCGTTGACGACGACGTAGGGAATCCGCGCCTGGCGGAGATACTCCTCAAATGCGGCGTCGTAATGATTGGCGCGAATCGCCATTCGGGAGTCCACGGCCGGGGGCGTTCTCAGTCCGTTCTCCGTTAGACTAACGTCGCTGACGTGGAACGACCAGTGGGGTTTTCCCTGGCGGGGTGGAGGACGATGATCCAGCCGAAGCACTCGGCGCTGCAGCGGGAGATTGCAAAGCATGCGTGCCGCGGTACTGACCGATTCCGGGTTCTCCCTGCGGGCCGACGCTCCTCTGCCTGAGGTGGGCGAGGGCGATGTGCGGGTTCGCGTCCTTCGCGCCGGGATCTGCGAGACCGATCTGCAGTTGATCCGGGGCTACATGGGATTTCGAGGGATCCTCGGCCATGAATTCGTCGGCGTCGCAGAGACGGGAGGGTTCGCGGGTCAGCGCGTCGTGGGGGAGATCAACTGCAGTTGCCATGCGTGCGCCGCCTGCCGGTCGGGTTTGGCCAATCATTGCCCGCACCGGACGGTCCTGGGAATTCTCGGACGGGACGGAGCATTTGCGGACTATGTCTCCCTGCCCGAGCGGAATCTGCACCCGGTTCCCGTCGAGGTGACTGACGAACAGGCGGTGTTCGTCGAGCCGCTGGCCGCTGCATTTCAAATACCGGCGCAAATCCCAGACTTGGCAGGGCGGCGGGTGTTGGTGCTGGGGGACGGGCGCCTGGGGCAATTGTGTGCGCAGGTGCTGCAGTTGGCACAGACGCGATTGACCGTCATCGGGAAACACCCTCACAAGTTGGCGATCCTGGCGGGGCAGGGGATCGACGCCGGCCTGCGGGGAGAGGTGCTCCCCGATCGCGCAGCCGATGTGGTCGTCGATTGCACCGGCACGCCGTCGGGGATCACCGATGCCTTCCTCTGGCTGCGCCCGCGGGGCACGCTGGTGCTGAAGACCACGGTCGCGGGAACGCCGGAAGTCTCGTGGGCGCCGATCGTGATCGACGAACTGCAGGTGATCGGCTCCCGCTGCGGACCCTTCGCGCCGGCGCTGGCGGCCCTCGCGGCAGGTACCGTCAACGTCGCTCCGTTGATCAGCGCACGGTTTCCGCTCGAGGAGGTCGATCGTGCGTTCGAGCATGTACGCGGGTCTGGGGCGCTCAAGGTGCTCCTCGACGTGTCGGCGTAGTCGAACATCAGCAGTCACAAATGCAGACTGGATGCCAGTAAGCCGATCAGACACACCAGTCCCGCCATGCCGCAGACCACTTTGCCGAGGGGCGCCGCTCCCGCCAGCCGGTGAGTGTTCCCCCAGTACGCGTGGCAGTGAAAGAAGCCGGCGACTGCCAGCACAACCCCGGCGACGCAATAGGCTTCAGCGCCATACAGCACGCGCGGATGTCCCTGCCGCGACAGACAGGTCGCCATCCCGGACCAGCCGATCGACGCGGCATAGAGGAGTCCCAGTCCGGGGAGAATTGCTCCCTGCCCCCATTTCGTCCACGGATCGGTCGACGCCTCTTCCGCCAAGTCAAGGAGTGACGTCGCCCCGCGACGATGGAAACTGCGCATCGCTGGATTCCTCTCCACCGCCACCCGCCAGGGACCCCAAGCCCAACTTCCTCCGGGAACGAGCGCCGATCCTCTCCGGATCAAGAATTTATTCCCCAGAATCCGGCAGTCCGGATTCGTTCGAGCGCCGCAGTGAGCCGGCCGCCGCGGCCTCTGGCCGCTCGCGATTCTCCGTCGATCACTCAGCGCGAATCACCGACCGGCGTCAGCTCCCACTTCGAGGCGCGGTGAGATTCCATTCGGCGGACGGGATGGTTCGCCAGGACTTCCGACGGGGCGCGGGTCGCGGCGAGCGCCGGTTGGTCGTGAAACAAGACATAAGGTGCGATCGACTGGGCGATTCCCGCGTTCGTGTAATAGGTGGGCCAGACGTGTCCGGTTCCAACCCGTTCCGTGACGTCGTAGTCGACCAGCTTCTGACTTTGAGGCCCGATGGATTGTCGATCGCCGCGGGTGAAGCCGCTCCGGGCGGCGGCCGCGAGCGTCAGGGGGCGATGCAGGGGATAGAACCCCAGGGCCCGGTCCCGACGATTGACCAGGTTGAGTATCGCTTCTGGTCGCTGGACGGCCCGGTCGTACAACTCGCCGGGATTGAGCCAATCATGGTCAAAGGCCGCGGCAGCCAGGACTGCGCGGACGCGATGGCGATGGTAGGGTCCCCCCGCGAAAGCCACATCGTCGACCCGACCTCCGCCCAGGACATGCAGGGTCGAGACGACCAGTCGCGCCCCATGGCTGTGTCCGATCAGTGAGATGGGGTGGTCGTCGGGGATCATGGAGATCATCTCGGCGACATAGAAGCCGTAGCGGCTGGCGCGGCGGCCGAGGATGGTAACGTCGACCGGCAGCAGCAGCATCGGCGTGTCATCGCTGGGCCAGTGAAAGAAGACCACGTGCAGGGGCGCCTGGGGCGCCGGGGAGCGGAGCCAGTGGTTGGTCATTCGGCTGTCATCGCGCACCGACTCCCAGTCGACGAAGCTCCCGTGAGCCATGAAGCAGACGGGAGCGCCCGGAATCAGCGAGCCGTAGAATTCGTCGATCGTCGTGAGCCGTCCCCGTCCGCCGGCGTCGAAGCGCCAGACACGAAATCGCGCCAGCTGGCTGCGACCGAGATTCCCGTCGGCCTCACGGGCGCTAATGATCCAGTAGCCGTGGTCGATCGCGGGAACCGGCAGTGCGGGCTGAGCATCCGCCGCCGTCGCTCCGGACATGGCGGCGATGAGCGAGACGGCCGCCCAACGAATTCGTCGGCAGAGTGCGAGGACGGGGGGTTGTCGAACGGCCACGCGGCATCCCCCGCGACGTCAAAAGTCTCTGCAAACGCTCCTGACAAAAGGTCCGCCGACGCCGGCACGGGTGGCGCAGCCGCGGACGCGGGGAGTCCGACTCCCCGGATGGTGGTATCGGCGGGAGTCCGCCGACAGTGAAGCTTCGCAACTGGGGATCAACTGATCCTTACGTTCGCTGCCGTCGGCAGATCCGTCAGATCTTGTGTGCGGATGTGCCAATAGACGAACACGGGTTGGTTCCCTGAAGTGGAGAACCAACCCGTGTGGAAGGGGAGCGCCGATCGATCGACTAGCGGGTTTCGGTCGGTTGCGGCTGAGCGGCGACATCATCCGCCTGCGGCGCGGGGGGTGTCATCGCCGGTTGAGGGGCGGAGGTCGGAGCCGGCTTCTGCGTCGTGTAGGCGGCGATCACGTCGTTGGTGATGTCGACCGCGGGATCAATCGACAGCAGGAAGCCTTCGTTCTTGGGGATCACGATCGCCAGGCCCTTGTCGGCGGCCACCTTTTTGGCGTAAGGACGCACTTCGTCACGGAAGCGGGCCACCATCTGCTGGCGGTACTGCTCCAGGTCGGCCTGAGCCTTGCGGCCGGCCTGAACGAGTTTGTTCTGACCGTCGCGCTGCATATTCGCGAGCTGCTGCTTCTGTTCGTCGCTGGGAGTCTCGCCGAATTCCGCCTTCTTGGCCTGAATTTGTTCGTTGAAGTTGTTCTGCAGCTTCAGCAGCGCCTGATCGAGGGCGTTCTTGCGGACCTGCCAGGAATCGTTGATTTCCGTATTGCGGCCGATTTCCTTGGCGACCTGATCCAGATCGATGACGGCCAGACCGCCGCCAACCGATGCGGTCGTCTGAGAGGCGCCCGGCTGGAAGCCGCAACCGACGGACAACAACACACTGGCGGCGACGACCGCCCACAGACTGCACCTGAACATCCAAAACTCCTTTTTCGGATGGCGATTTCGTTCCTCAACCCTTGAGGTCGACGGGACGTTAATGCATCGCTGACGGTGCGCCTAGAGAGAATTCAGAACCAGCGGCGTGCCGGTGGACACCGGTTGGGGTGGGCGGCGAGTCCGCCTCAGCGTCGGGCCTCAGTCCTCCCAGCCCTCAGCCCTTAACCGGCGACTCCGAGCCGCTGGCCTCAAACAGGCTGCCGAAGATCTGCACGCCGATGAAATGGTCGCGGGGGTCGGAGGCTGCGAGGGACTCGAGAATCCGCGGATCGATGAACAGCAGCGATGGATCAGCAAGTTGCAGCCGCCGGGCGTGGCTCTGCAGCCGCTCACGGTCGGCTGCCGACAACTCCTGGGCATCGCAGAGTTGATCGAACAGCGTGCGGTGTTCGGTTGCCTGAGTTCGCTGCAGCCAGAGGTTGCGGCGTTCCCACAGGTACAGAACCCCCCACACAATCAGAATGGCCAGTCCGAAGAGCAGGACATAACCCCACTTCGGCAGGCCGGCCGACGCCTCTGCGACCGCATCGGCTGAGCCGACCTGCGCCGCGAGGACTGCTGTCAGGGGATTGGTGATGTCCATTCGGCCTCCCCGAGGTGTTACCAAACCTGGTCCGACTCGCGGTCAATCTCGCCGGCGACAGGGAACGTTGGATGGGCGGTCATGTCGGCGAGTTCATTCCAACGTTCCAGTCCTTGCGCGGCTTCCTCGCGGACGCGCGGATGTGGGTCGTTCAGGAGTTGCACCAGTGTCCGATAGGCGTCGGTGCGGGGGATCGTGGCCAGCACGTCGATCGCAGTGCGCCGCGCGATGGGATCGTTGTCTTGCGACAGACTGACGAATGCGGGCAGGAACTCCCCCTGCAGTCCCAGCCGCGCGACGCGACGCGCCGCAGTCAGTCGTTTCTGACGGGTGGGGTGGGCCAGTTCGCGGCGGAGTTTCACACCGGCCTCAAGATCGACTTTCATCAGCAGAATTCCGGCGCGGTGCGCGTCATCGAGTTCCATGTCGTCCGCCATGGCCAGCACTCGCTCGACATTGAAACCGGCCAGCTCGTTGCGGGCCGCCTGTTGCACCGTCGGCAGCGGACTGTCGAGCCGTTCGATCAGCAGGGCGAAGGCCGAGGGAATTGCGTGCTGTCGCAGTTGCGAAGTCGCCCAGGCCTGGACATCTGCATCGTCAGAGTGCAGGCTGTCGAGGACGACCTCCTGGATCACCGCCTCTTCGAGCAGCGTCATGCCCTCGGTGGCCGCCCGTTTGCCTTCGGGGGTGCCGAAACGCAGCAACCACTCCTGCACTTCCGCCTTGGTTTCGCGGGGCACGCGCGTGGCGTTGACGAAGGCGATCAGCGCCGGATGGAGCGCTGGAGGGAGGGCGTCCAGAATTTCGTAGGGCGGGGTCAGCCACTCGAGGTGCTCGATCTGACGCAAATGATGGAGCTGCTGGGCGCTGCGTCGACGAATCACGATTCGCAGGAGCGCGGCCACGAACTCCGGATCGCGGCGCGTTCGAATCGCCTCGAAGACTTTGGGATGCGGATAGGCCTCCAGCAGCGACTCTGCGGCGAAGCGGAGAACGCCGGGATGCCGGCTGTCGAGAATTCGCTGTGCCGCGAGGTGTCGACATGCGTCGGGCCCGTGCCAGAGAATCCGCTTCACGACCGCGTTCTGCGGTTCGGAGAGGATCAGGATCGATTCAATGACTTCCGGCGGGGCCGCCAGATGTTCCCAGCGGGCGATGCCCCGATCCAGGTGTCCCAACAGCGTGGTCCGCTGAGCCTGGATCGCGAGCGCGAGGTCGGCGCCGTTCAATTGCCACTGGTCATACAACGTATCAACCAGGCTCCGCAGCGTTTCCAGAATGGCATCGAGATCTTGCACCGACTGCTGAGCGAGCATCTCAATCAGGATGCCCGTGAGGGAGTACTGCTGCGTAACGCGAATCACCCGCAGCGCCAGTTGCCGTGTTTCCGAATTGCCCTTCAGCAGCAACTGCCTGAGGGTCACTTCCAGCGCTGGAGCGGAGCGTCGTACGAGCTCATGGACCGACGCCGGAAGCTGTTCAATCCGGCGGAACAACTCCATGCGCAGACGCGATGTCGTCTGGCGGACGATCAACTCGGCGGCCGCCCGTTGAATCGGTTCCCGCGGCACATCCAGCGCCCTGATCAGCAGTTCGCCAGTGCCGCTGCCTTCAGTGCGGTCGAGAACGGCGAATGTGGCGGCGATCGGGTTGGCAGCAGATTCGGTCATGTGCCCCCCTTCCGCCGCTATTGGTGGAGTCCCTCCGCTCTCACCGGCCGCTTCAGCCGGTTCACGCTCGCGTGCCGGTCGCCGAACTCTCTGCCGGCCTATTCCCCTTGGGAACGGCGGAGAGGGAGTCGACGAATTTCGATTCTCTCACTCTTTCGAACCGCGGGGCCGTTCCCCTGCATTTCCTCCAGCGCGTCCGCTACGACCGCTATTTTCGGCGCGACGCGGCGTGGAGGCCTTCAGGTGGGACGCGATTCTGCCGCGGCCTGCTGCCGCGACAGAAACTCGAGCGATTCCCGCAGGACCACCGGCGCGATATGGCTGTGCCGGCT
This sequence comes from Planctomycetaceae bacterium, assembly GCA_033762515.1. GTDB lineage: Bacteria > Planctomycetota > Planctomycetia > Planctomycetales > Planctomycetaceae > DSVQ01. Next base: position 10,800 of record JANRLN010000576.1, on the reverse strand, counting down.
CAACTCGACGTGCACCCCGCCGGCATATCGGACTTCGTGGAGCGCGCGGAAAATCGGGAAAACATCGATGGTGCCTGCGCCGAAGCGCAGATGCTCGTGTTCTCCGGGAAGCATGTCTTCGATGTGAATATTGAACAGCACGGGGGCGAATTCGCGGATGTGATCGGCAATCGAGCCGTCTTGCAGACAGTGCACGTGACCGACGTCGAGCGTCAGGCCGAACTGGGAGTGATTGACCCGCTCCCGCAGTTGGCGATACTGCGCGCGGGTCTCCAGAAACATGCCCGGTTCCGGCTCAAAGGCGAGCCGCACATCGCGGGCATCGGCGTGATCGGCCAGGCGACGACAGCCCTCAACGAGTCGCTCCCAAAGCACGTCGGCGTGAGCCGCGTCGACGGCGGCCCCTGACCAGAATGAGACAGCGTCGGCGCGCAGCTCGGCGGCGATGTCGATGCATTGCCTGAGAAAGCGGAGGCGGATCTCCCGTTCGGCTGCAGTCGGGGACAACAGCGTCGGCTGATGTTTCCGGGCGGGATTCAACAGAAACCGCGCCCCGGTCTCAATCACGCAACGGAGGCGGCAACGCTCCAACAGGGCGCTCATGCGTGCGAGATCCGTGCGGAAGGTCGCCGACGCCGGGTCAAGGCAGTGGTGATCAACGGTGATCGCCGCCGAGCGGTAGCCCGCCGCCGCGATCAACTCGATGGCGTCGTCCCAGCGATGATGGGCGAGGCCGTTGGTGTTGTAGCCGAGGAGCACAGAGCGCGGTTCTCATCTCGGAACCGCGAAACCACGAGCGAGCGCTGCCGGCGGTTTCGCGATTCGAACGCGGGATTATCTCGACGCCGGCGCGAGCGATTTAATGAACGCGATCACATCGGCGATCTGCTGCGGCGACAGGTCTTTCTCGAGTCCCTCGGGCATCAGCGAGACCCCGTTCGACAGCAGTTCGTCCAATTGGTCGCGCAGGACCACGTCTTCTTTCGCTTCCGCCCGTCGGAGGGTCAGGCTGGCGGCGCTTTCGGCGGCGATGATGCCGCTGGCCACCTGTCCGTTCAGCGTGACCGCCGTGTAAGTCGTGTAGACCGCTTGTGCCTCGCGATTCGGATCCAGGATCGCCACCAGCAGATCATCGGGCGACTTGTTCTGGAACGAGACCATGTCGGGGCCGACGGCGTGACCCTCCGTTCCCGCACGATGACATTGGATGCAGATCTTGGCATACACCACCCTGCCGCGACTGGGATCGGCTTCCAGCGACAGCGCTGCTTGATGCTGCGCCACCACCGCCTTGCGATTACTCCCCGCGACGCCGAGGAGTTTCGCGGCTCGCTCCTTGATCGACGTCTCTGGGTAGTTCAGCAGCAACTGCTGCTTGTCCCGATCGAGTTCGGCGGTCCGAACGGTCGCCTGTTCCAACCCCGCCAGCAAGACTTGTGCGCCAGCGGCTGATTGAGTCAGTTTGTCGATGGCCTCGCGTCGTGCTTTGGGGCCGAGCCCCTTCCATTTCGCCATCAATGCAGTCATGGCCGCCGCATCGCTTGAGGCAGCCAACGCGCGGGCGGCTCGCTCCTGCAATTCCGGAGCCGACTTCGCGTCGAGCAGGGGTTCGAATGCCGCGAAGACCGCAGGGCTCCCGATTCCAGTCAGCACATCCATGGCCGCAAGCCGATCGGTCGGCGACGCTGCGGGAGCAGACACGGTCGCAAGCGTCGCCGTCAGCCAATCGCGATAGAGTGCTTTGGTGGCCTCGCTGACGGTTGGCGAGGCTGCCAGCCCCGACAGCCGGATTCCGCGGAGTTTCAGCCCCTCTGCCAAGGCGCCCAGATGCCGATTGCGAACCGGAGCGGACAGGTTCGCCGACAGTACGGCTGCCAGCAGTTTTTCGGTTTCCGCGGCGCCGGTCCCGGAACTGATCGAGGCAATGGTCTCCGCCGTCAGTGCCGACCCCGCTGTGTCTGGGCTTGCCAACAGTAACGAGACGAACTCTCCGGCGAACCTGGGGATGGAAGACAGGATGGCGATGCGCATGTCGCTGTCATTCCCTGAAACCTGCGCCAGCTTCAACAACGCCGAGGCTGCGACGGGTTGCGAAAACTCACCGAGGCTGAAGGCCACCTGCCAGCGCACCCGCACATCCGGATCATCGATCCGTTTCACGACCGCTGGCAGGACGACCTCCGGCTGGGTTGAGAACTCTTCGCTCAATCGGACCGCTTGCTCGCGGACGCGGGGATGGGCCGCCTCCAGACCGGTGAGCACATCCGCCGCGGTCAACTGTTTGAGACCCTGGAGCGACCAGAGCGCCAGAATTTGTGATTGCGGGGTCGTGCCTGATTTGGCCAGTTGGCGCAGTGGTTCAACCGCCGTCATGTCTTGACGTTCCCAGATCAGCCGATGGGCGGTCTCGCGCACCCAGCCATGGGGCGATTCCAGATGTTTCACCAGCTCGGGGCCTGCCAGGCCACTCAGCTTCGGGGGCTGAAAGCGGGTCATATGGGGCGAAACGAGCCGGTAAATCCGGCCGCGATCGTTGCCGCTTTCGAGGTCGAGATGTTCTTTGATGTCCTCGGGAATCGACGCCGGGTGCTCGATGGTCTCCCAGTACATGTCGAGGAGGTAGAGCGTGCCGTCCGGAGCGTTCACGAAATTTGTCGGGCGGAACCAGTTGTCGGTCGAGGCCAGGAACTCGACCTCCTGCTCCGTCCGTTTGCCAAGCATGCTGATGCCATTGGGCTGCAGAGCCTTGCGATGGACCAGATTTCCGCCGACGTCGCCAATAAAGACGTTCCCGCGAAACTCTTCCGGATAGGCGCCGCCGCGGTAAACCGTCACCCCGGTTGCCGATGTAAAGTATCCCGTCGCCACCAGTTCCGTCTTCGGAGCCCGCGAGGCGAACGCGGGATCCGCCGCCCTGCGCGCCGTTCGCATGATGCGCCAGGGTTCCGGCGGACTGATGCGATAAACCGGTGCGGCTGCTCCCTCTTCGGCAATCGTCCGCAGCGCATTCGACACGCTCAGTTGGGGATTGCGGTTCAGGTATCGCGCGGGCAGCACGACTTGCATCAGGTGATTGCTGTTGTTGCAGACGTAACGGTTTCCCCAGTCGTCAAACGTGTGTCCGTACTGTTGGCCTCCGGAGACCGGGGTTACTTCCCTGCTCCGGGGGTCCAGCCGCAGGTCCTGCCGACTGATCGTCAGCAGGGGAGTTTCTCCCCGTTTCAGGGCCGCCCCGGACGTCCCCCCCGCCCAATAGATCCCGTGATCGAAGGACCACTCCAGCCCGTTCGACAGACCCTGCACGTTCTGCAGACTGAAACCTTCCAGAACGTTCTCGCGGATGTCGGCGACTCCGTCGTTATTCGTATCCTTGAAGTACCACAGCGCCGGCGGAGCAATCACGAAAATCCCCCCGTCATAACAGCAGACGGATTGAGGCCACACGAGTCGGTCGGCGAAGACCGTGCTCTTGTCCATCCGGCCGTCGCCGTCGGTGTCTTCCAGAAGCCGCACCGTGCCGGAGCGTTCGGGCTGACGTTTCAGGTACTTTTCCGGTCGCTGCGCCTGAAGGAAGGGGTAGTCCCGCATCTCGACGACATACATGCGGCCGTCGGCATCGAACGCGGCGTCGATCGGATCCACAACCTCCGGTTCGGAGGCCACGAGTTCCAGCGAAAAACCCTGCTGCAGTCGGAAGGTCGACAGGGCGTCCGCAGGCTTGTGGGGGGGGATGCGCGGGAGTTGTTCGGCAAGGTTCGGCGCGTCGGCAGCGGTCAGGGGGAGAGCGTTCAGTGCTGCGCAGAGGCAGCCAAGAAACGCAACCGGCAGGGAAGTCATCTTCATCAAGTCACCTGGCTCCAGCAGACTCTTGGAGGGGCGACGATGCGAGCACCGAATCGTCGTATTCGTTAGAGCGTATATGACCTTCTGCGGAAACGGTAGCGCATCGCACCGTGCCCCCCGGACTCCACCGCGCAATGCCGTCTGGAGGCCAATTTCCTGAGCATCACAACCGCTTCCGAGCGAATAACCTCATCGAAACTCCGCATCCTTTCGCGCGGGCGTGGGTTTCTCACAAAGACCTCTGGAGGGTTTTCCGACTAATGACCTCAGCAGATCGGCAGTTCAGCGATGCGGCGACTCCGCGCTCCGTCGCACGGGATTTCTGTCAGTCGGTCGGCGAGGGACTGTCTTCGGAACCCCCAATCACCGGATTCGCTGAAAAATGCTCGGGGCGCGCACGTCCACTTGTCCTCCACCGGGGGCTGCTTCGTCGAAGTCCGTTCGTCGCGTGGATGCCGACCGCATCACGGAACTGGCCCTGGAAATGGAAGCCAGACTCGATCACGCGATTGAGCGCATCAGCAGCCTGAATGGCGAAACGAAGATCATCTCATTGAACGCGAAGATGGAGGCGGCACGGGCTGGAGGAAGCGTCGGCGCCGCCTTCAGCGTGGTTGCGCATTCGATGCAGAACGTCGCCGCGCAATCGGCCTTGGTGGCGGCGCACCTCGAGAAGGAGTCCCGCAGCGTCTGTACGGAGCTGCGTGAGGTCAACACGGAACTCTCCACGCGCGTTAAAGGGGAGCGGTTGTCGGACCTGGCGCTGATGAACATCGACGTCATCGACCGCAACCTCTACGAGCGGAGCTGCGATTGCCGCTGGTGGGCGACCGATCCGAGCGTTGTGGAAATGCTCCGCAATCCCAGCCCGCAATCCATCGCCCACTGCTCTCGCAGGCTGGAGCAGATTCTCGATTCTTACACCGTCTATTTCGACATCGTGGTGACGGACCTGGCGGGATACGTCATCGCCAATGGCAAGTCTCAGGAATTCCCATCGAGAGGGGCGAATCAACTCGACTCGGGTTGGTTCCAGTCTGCCATGAGATGCCGCAGCGGTGCAGAGTTCGGCTTCGAATCGGTTCACAAATCGCCCCTGGTGAAGAGAGAGCGTGTTCTGGCCTACTCATGCACCGTGCGAGAAGACGGCGACGTGAACGGTCGGGTCCTGGGGGTCCTGTCGGTCCTGTTTCGCTGGGATGCGCTCGGCCAGGCCATTGTGAAGAAGACCCCCTTGTCCGCCTCCGAAATCGGGCGCACACGGGTCTGCATCATGGAACCGAGCGGCAGGCTGCTGGCCGATTCCGAGGAGCGTCTTCTCGAAATGCTCCCGCTGACGAACATGGACGAATTGTTGCGCGGCGCCAAGAACTACATCGTCGTCACTGAACCACAGGGAACGTATGTCATCGGCCACGCCCTCGCCCCCGGTTTTGAAACTTACACCACGCGTTGGCATTCGCTGGTGATCCAACGGACCGGGGTGAACTGAGACCTCGGGCTCACCGTAGATCTCAGTATTCCGGCGGGCCGCTCTGCCGAACAGGCACTCGATCAATCGCGAAACCGCCGACTCATGCACTCGGCGACGCACGCGGGGCGTTCAAACTCCGGGAGCGCTCGACTCCGCAGGACTTTCGGCGACCGATTTATTCAGCGCCTTCAGGTAAGCCTGTGCGCTGGCCTCAATGACGTCTGTGCTCACCGCCTTGCCGTGGTAGATTCGGCCATTCGAGACCAGTTCCACCAACACCTCGCCCTGCGCATCCTTACCGTCGGAGACACTGCGGACCTGATAATTCTTCAGCGTTGCGGAAACTCCAAGAATGCGTTCCATCGCTTTGCAGACGGCGTCGATCGGACCGTCTCCGATGGCGGCGTCGCAGACCGTCCCCTCCTGATCGCCGTCGCGGAGCTCCACAGTTGCCGTCGGAATCGTCCCCGTCCCCGCGGCGATGTGAAACCGCACCAGGTGCCAGCGGTCGGGGGAAACATTCACGCGGTTGTCGATGATGGCCGCAATGTCGCCGTCGTAGACGTCCTTTTTCTTGTCGGCAAGGGCGATGAAGTCGTCGTAGACCTTCTGGAAGGTCGCGTCGTCGAGCGTGAAGCCCAACTCGGTGACGCGCGCCCGAAATGCATGGCGGCCGCTGTGCTTGCCGAGAACCAGGCTGGTGCCCACATACCCCACGTCTTCGGGACGCATGATTTCATAGGTCGAACGATCTTGAAGCATCCCGTGCTGATGGATGCCGGCTTCGTGGGCGAATGCGTTCTGGCCGACGATCGCCTTGTTGCGTTGCACCATCATGCCGGTGATCGATGAGACCAGCCGGCTGGTGGTGCACAGCTTGCTTGTCTGAATGCGCGTGCCGACTTTGTAATAGTCGTGGCGCGTCCGGAGGGCCATCACGATCTCTTCCAGGGCCGCGTTGCCGGCTCGTTCGCCGAGACCGTTGATCGTGCACTCCACCTGTCTCGCCCCCGCCTCGACGGCCGCGAGACTGTTGGCGACCGCCAAGCCGAGATCGTTGTGGCAGTGAGTGCTGATCACCGCCTGATCGATGTTGGGAACACGGTTGCGCAGATGGGAGATTACGTTGAAGTAGTGCGTCGGTGTGGCGTAGCCAACCGTGTCGGGGATGTTGACGGTGGTCGCACCGGCGGCGATCGCGCTCTCGACGACTTCACTCAAAAAATCGAGTTCGGTGCGGGCCGCGTCTTCCGGCGAGAACTCAACGTTGTCAGTAAACCGCCGCGCGAGTTTGACGTGTTCGATGGTCGCCCGGACGATCTCCTCCTTGGCCATCTTCAGTTTGAACTCGCGATGAATGGCGCTGGTCGCCAAAAAGACGTGAATCCGACGTTTCTCGGCCCCCGCGAGGGCCGCCCCGGCGCGCTCAATGTCGTCCTTGCGACAGCGCGCGAGACCGCAGATCGTTGTTCGCGATCCGAATTTGTCGGCGACTTGTTTCACCGAGTCGAAGTCTCCCGGCGAGGCGATGGGGAATCCGGCTTCGATGACATCGACTCCCAACTCCACCAGCGCCTCAGCGACGGCCAGCTTCTCAGCGACGGTCATGCTGCACCCCGGCGATTGCTCGCCGTCGCGCAAGGTGGTGTCGAAGATGGTCACAGTGTCGGAGGACATAGAACGCTCCAGGGCAAGTCGTCAATGGGTGGGGGGCAGGGGGCGGCAGGGAGGCAGCACTGACCCCCTGTGAAGAATCCCTGACACTTCAAAACAAAAAACCCCGCGGCCGCGGAGGCCTCGGGGTTGGAACGATGCACGTTGGCAGCGACTGATCAGACCCCGAACCTCACCCGCCGAGCAGGTTTAGTAGCAGAGCCGGAAGTCGGGGAACAAACGACACGAGATTTTCCTGGGTTTGCGAACGCTTCGTCAGAATACGAGTGAATATCGCACAGGTCAAGCAGAAAACACCTGCGCCGATGGTGAAAACAGCGCTTAACCATCCGACACACCCCGGCCCTGAAAGGTTCGCGGTTCTGGTTTGGCGTTCGCTCGGCTACAAACTCGCGGCGGCGGCCAACAGTTCCGGCGACGAAATCGGCCTCGTCTCTGTCGTTGTCGTCGGCGGATCCGCCGAGGCCACCACGATTAGCTTCCGTTCTTCACTGAGATCGATGACCTCTTCTTCGCCGGACATTCCCAGAGGATCGAGAAGCTGCACCTTCGGACGGGTGAAATCTTCCCGATTGGCCCGCAAGACCTGAGCGGTTTGGCCGTTGCTGAGCGTGACAAATGAACCGATCGGGAACAGGGAGATCGTGTGCAGCAGGGCGCGGACGGGACTGGGGTCAAACAGCCCCTGCCGTGCGGCGAAGAGGATGCGCTCGACGGCTTCGTAAGGTCGCAGCGCCGCGCGAAACGGCCGCGGGGAAACCAGGGCCAAGAAGGTATCGGCGACGGCCGCAATCCGCGCGAGCGGATGAATTTGCAGGCCCGAACGTCCCCGGGGATAGCCCGAGCCGTTCATCCGCTCGTGCATCTGATAAACGACGTGCCGTGCTCCATGAGGGACGTCCCGCCGCTCCTGGATCAAGTTGGCCGAATAGATCGGGTGCTTCTGGATTTCGAGGCGATCCGCTGCAGACATCGTTCCCGAGGCCAGGAGCAGATGCGACGGGACCATGAGCATGCCCGCATCGTGCAACAGGCACCCGCAGCCGAGTTCCAACAACTCTTCCCGACCGAACCCCATGATGGCGCCCATGGACGTTGCCAACATCGCGGTCTGCAAACTGTGGCGACTGGGATAATCAGAGCTGATCGGGGAGACGCCGCGGTGCAGGAACTCGTCCAGGTCTTCTGCGACTTCGCGAAGATGCTGCTCCGACAGGCGAATCGCCGCATCGGTATTGAGCTGCTGTTCCTGGACCAGCAGTTGAATGAGCGAGACGGTGCATTTCAGGCCGGCTTCGTACGAGTGCTGAAATTGCTGCATTCGCAGCGGATCGCGTCGCGCCAGCTCCGGCGTGTGAATTTCATGGACAAAAGAGTCGCCTTCGATCTTCCAACCGCTCCAACCAGGAGCGACGGAGCCGCGCTGCGTTGCTGGGATTTTCGCAACATGCGGAATGAAGTGCCGCGGACGGAGCGTTCGCTTCTTGTTCTGTCGACTGCGCTCGTTTTCGCTGATCCGCTGCCAGTCGTTGCGATGGATCAGAACCGACTGAATGCCGCGACGCTGCAGGTTGTCGAGGTAGGACGGGGCCAATTGCTTTCCGGCGGACAACAGCAGTTGCTTCTGTTGTCCGGGCCGGCCGTCATAGACGGGGCTGCGAAGCCGCGAGCCCACGGCGAGTTGCGACAGGCGCACGCAGACGTATTCGTCTGTCGATGCCAAGGGCGCAACAGTCGCCGGCGCAGCGACGGCCATAACTTTCGTTCCCTTCGCCGGGGCTCCGCCGCCACTTGCGCGGGTTTCGGCCACGGCCTATTCACGAACCGACGCGTCTGCAACGCAACCCCTCGCGCTGCTGATCTGTGGTCCAGTATTGGAACCTACGTCACAAACGCTCTGAGTGCAAAATTCGCCTCAGAATTCCCGCATCCGGTTCTGCGTGTGAGAGAACCGACCGTCTGGAGATTCGACTCTCAGGCGTGATGCTCGAACACTCCAACGACCTGGAACGTCAGTCGTTCCATCGGGCGGCGCGTTGCAGGCGAGTAGGGGATGTTTGATTCTCCGGGATGGCGTCGAAGCATCGATGGCGGTTCAACCGCTGCGATTCCACTCGCCGTCGCAGACCTACTTCCAAGATGCATCCGCAAAATCGAGAATCTTCTCCCAAAACCGGCGCGTCAGCGTGTGCTTTTCGTTCAGACGGTACTGGAGAATCGTACCGAAGTTCGGGCCGACGATCGGCTCTGCATCCTGAACCAGTCCGCTCCCCACGAGCCCCGGCTGTCCCAGCAGCCGGTAGACAGGATCGGCTCCGCGCAGGCTGTCGAGCGAGCGTGGGAAGTTGGCCCACGGATCCTGGGCGCCTTCCGTGTCCAGCACGCGACGCGGGGCCACCAGAGCAACGACGCAATGCTGGTCGAACGGCAGTCGCGCTTCGTTGTTGCCGAAGGCTGGGAACGCGTCATTGAACCAGTGTGGAAAGACGCGGTTGATGCGCTCGACAGTCTCTTGCTGGCTGTCCCGGCTGAGGGCCATGCCGCCCGTTCCCGACTGATGCGGCACCACCAGCGCGACGCGTTCATCGAGCGCCGCGGCCCACAAGGCGGTCTTCCCGCGACGCGAGTGGCCGATCAGGCAAATTCGCTGTGCGTCGATCGCGGGGTCGGTCACCAGGTAATCGACGCATCGTTGAAAGCCCCAGGCCCACGCGGCAACCGTGCCCCAACGCGACTCTGGTGGTGCGGGAATCTCAGGGTAGTAGGGATGGATGCCGTCCGAGAAATCGTGCTTGTCAGGATCGAGATCGCTTTGGTGAAAGGTGGCGAAGGCGTAACCACGCGAGATCAAATAGTCGACGCACCAGAAGTCGGCCTTTGAGCCGCGAAGTGGATTGGGACATTTGTCTGTGTTGACGACATTCGGGTCGATGGTGACCGCTTCATCCGCGACGACTTCCGCGTTGCCGCAGCTGTTGATCCCCAGAAACACGGGGGACGTTTTGCCGGCCGACTTGGGGATGAAGAGCGCGAGATGGAGTTTCGGAGCAGAGTCCGGCAGTCCGACGAAGCGAATTTCGATCTCCTTGAGCATTGCGGCGCCGCCGACCACGGATTCCACGGACTTTGTGACTTTTGCTTCGATCTGGGGGGCTGCCGGGGCTCGGCCGTACATGTAGTGCTCGATCAGCCGGATCAGCTCGGGGCGGCGCTCCGTCCGCCATTGTTCGGCAGTGGTTACTTTCGCGCCGTTGAACATCGTTAACGGGTCGGGCAGGTCCGTCTGCAGCGGCAGTTTGTCGATCGGCGGCAGCTCGTCCGCCGTGGCCATCGCTGTCATGGACCACAGACCCACAATGCAAAGCAGGAAACAACAGCGGCGCATGGTTGGCGATCCTCGCAGACGGGACGGCGATCAACGTTTGGTGCGAGCATAGCATCACACCGTTCACGCATCGACCACGTCGAGACGAGGCAATCTGCGATTGACCGTGGGCCGAACGCTGCGGGGGAACTTTCCCGCCGCAGCCGACCCGTCAGGCCGACCGCGCCCAAGACTGGCTGTCCTGGAAATTCGACAGCGGCTGGGACTGGAATTGACGGCACCATTCCGACACTACCGCCCAAGCTTCGGCCGGACGGGTCTGCAACAACGCGTGCGGACCGTTGATCGTGCGGATCGCGACATCGGGGCGCAAACGACGGATCAGTTCCTGACTGCGGCGCGGCACCACCAGGTCCCAGCGGCCGGCGAGATACATCAGCGGAACTTGCATCTCCCGCAGTTCACGCGTGACATCGACGCGCAT
>JANRLN010000575.1:0-1556 GCA_033762515.1 Planctomycetaceae bacterium | reverse complement strand
GTTCTGGCAGTTGCGGGCGCGTGAAGCGTGCAGACAGCCGTTCCAGCGCGATTGCGTGTTCCATCCACTTCTGAATTTCGGCAGGACAGCCGGGCAGAATTCGCCGCATGGCACGTCGCGAAAGTGGCTTTCGAAGGACTGAAGCTGGAACGCTGGCATCGACATCCGGAACCTCGAACTCACCCCCATCAGGGTCCGCGCTGTACCAATCCCTCAATCGCTCGACATGTTCCAGCGCATCGCGGTAGTCGTACACTCGCACCCAGCGATTCAGGGCCGCGGATATGAGATGGAGAAAGGTTGCCGGCAGTCGCGGATGTTGCCGCTCCAATACCTGTAGCGTCGGACCGAGGACCAGGTACCCGGCTTCCTTTGGATCAATTGTCAGGAAGAGATTTGCCGCATCGACCTCGCGGTCAGCGGCTGCGTACTCGTTCAATGTGCCGGTGAAGGCGAGGCTCACGGGAAACGTATCTTGCGCGAGTCGCCCGCCATGCCGTTCGACGAACTGTGACAGCGAAGCCTGGACGAATTGAAACGGATCGCCGTTCGAGACCGTCCAGGCGTGAGCTTCCGCGACATTGGCCCGCAGCATCGCGCTGCTGATCGCCGCTGCAACACGATCTCCGCGCCACACGCGATGCACCGCTGGCGCTCCGTCGAGGTGCGGCATTCTCCAGCCCCAACGACCGGGCGCGAGCGTCAGAGTATCGGCGGGAGCCACCGTGCGGGTGACAAGAGCATGGTCTGCCTTCCGTATCGCCTCCCGTGGTCGAGAGCCCGCGCCAGAATTGAGGCCGCGAGTTGCCAATCTGGGCATTTCTGAAACTCCTCAATGATTGGGGACTGCTGGGGATTGGATCCCTTCGCGATCGCGTCGAGTTCACGCACGGCGGAGCCGCGGACACGGCGGCGAGTCATCCCTTGGTTCCTATGGCTCGCTCGAACCGGTAGACGCACTTGTCGCCCACCGTCTCCGGGCCGGTTAGGGACGCCGTGGCGATTTCCGGATACTGCGTCGCGAAGATGCCCCGGACTTGCTCGACGGACATCGCAGGGTTTGGATCGGGCAGCCGGATTCCTTGGAATTCGAAAATTCTCTTCATGGGTGCGATGGTCATAGTGTTCCTCTCAATGTGTGTGTGGTGGTGGTTGTGGCGCTCAATCCGGATAGTCGCTTGACCGGCACGTTGCGACCGAAACGTGCTCGTCGCGGCCGCCAATATCCGCAGTGGCATCTTCCGCGTCGGCCTCGCTCTGGTCAAACAGGCCAAGGGTCGCCTGCGGCTTGGCTGGCGCGGGCGCTGGCGGAACCGTTTTCGCTTTGGCCTTCTTGGCTCGCTTCTCATCCGCCGCTTCGCGTTCAGCTTTCTCCGCGGCGGCCAATTCGTCCTTGACCCGCTGAATATTGCACGCCGCTTTGGCATGCACTTTGGTGAACTCGCGAAGTTGTGCCGGCAAGTCGCGGTCTAGCTCCTCGGGACTTGCCGTGATGCAAAGGGCCGTCGTCAGCGCATCGCTCTCGTCGTCCTTCACCTTCTTTGGGATCACGTTCA
>JANRLN010000574.1:0-11980 GCA_033762515.1 Planctomycetaceae bacterium | reverse complement strand
CCGGCGAGTTGCCCGCCGGACAGTCTACTCCCGTGACCTTCCATCTGGAGCAAGACGGCCGGCGCGTGGGGAAGCTCGAACCGACGCATGAGAAGTTGATGCACTTGATCCTCGTGCGGGATGCGCTCGACCAGTTCCAGCACCTTCACCCCGAAGTGTCGGACGATGGACAGGCGAAAATCGACCTGACCGTGCCGGAGCCGGGCCTGTACCACGTCTATGTGGATTACCAGCCGGAGGGAGGACAGGCGGGCACGGCTCGAACGACGTTGACGGTCGCGGGTGAGGCCCGGCCCGCCCCCGAGTTGCAGACGAACGCTCCCGGCGAAATCGTTGCGGGGGAACTGAGTGCCGACATTGCGATTGCTGCTGGCAGCGATGGCAAGTCACGGTCCATCACATTCCGCCTGAAGGATCGCCAGACCGGCGATCCAGTGAAAGACCTGGAGCCGTACCTGGGAGCGATGGGACACCTCGTCGTCATTCAGGCGGCCACGAAAGCGTACATCCATGCTCATCCCGAGCATGGCACCGGCGCAACTTCCGATGTCGCGTTTGACGTTCATGCGCCGGCTGCCGGTCAGTATGCCGGCTGGGCGCAGTTTCAGCGCGGCGGCGCGATTGTGACCGTCCCGTTCGTATTTGAAGTGCCTTGATGTTCGCGAGGGCTGCTTGACGTGGTCGGTCTGCCGAAGTGACAATGGGTATTGTATGGGTTGCTGCTGCCATTCACTGACTTGTCGATGCGTCCGAACGGTGTACGTTTCGGCGTTTGTGGGATGGTTCGCGCTGCTGGCGGTAGCCCCGCCAAAGATTCGCCACGAACATCCCGTCACCGATTCTCAACCGGCTGCTCAACACGCCCACCACGATCACTCGCACCACCATCATCACACGGGTCAGCCGGACACGACGCAGACGTTGACGCCGCCGCTCGTGCATTGGCACGTCTGGCTGGCGGGATTCAACTGGTCGTTTCCGGCGGGACAAAATCCGAGCAATGAATCCGACGACGACTCGGTGCGGTTGATCGTCGCGTCGGTGCTGAGTCATTTCACGCCGACAGTCAGCCACGGGGACGAGGTCGCTCTGCCGGGGCTGATGACGATTTCGCAGGAGTCGTGTCCCACTAGGGCGCCTCCTGCACTTCTCTGGCGCGATCCCTGGCGAACGGGACCGCCGCTCTGTGATGCCGCACGCGGACTGCGGTCCGGCGTGCAACAGGTCTAACTCCCCCGACGAAGCTGCGCCGAGCGGACGCGCGCGATCTGAGATCGCGCTGCGCGCCATTCTTCTCGTCTTTCCCGAGTTCTTCGTCTCTTCAGGGAGTTTCTCATGCGTTCCACCGCTCTTGCGTCCGCATTGACGCTGCTGACGGCCATTCCCATGGCCTGCACACCGACGGCCCCGCCGCCGTCACCCAAGGTTCCGACCACCACCCCGTCTGCCGGTGGTGCGACACCAGTGGCCAACGATCACGGCCACAGCCATGAGAAGGACAAGATGCTGATCGCCGACGCCGGAGATTACCACTTCTTGTTGACGGCCCATCTGGCGAAAGCCGGCAACGAACTGGATGTTTTTATCGAGACGCCTGTCAGCCAAGACCCCCATCCCGTGGCGCTGCCACTGAAGTCCTTCACGGCACAAGCGACCGTGGGTGATGGCGAGGCCCAAACATTGACCTTTGAGCCAGCGCCCCCGGACGAGCGGCCGACAGGCGAAGGGGATGAGAAGTGTTCGCACTTCGTCGCCAAAGCGGGTTGGATGAAGCCCGAAGACACCCTCTATGTCGTCGCGCGGATCACCGTCGACGGCAAGGAACTGACTGCCCGCTGGGAAAACTTCCTGCCCGGCAAATACGCCCATCATCACGAGTAAGTTGGCTTCCCAGCCGGGAGGCCACGCGCCTCCCGGTTTCTTTGCGAAAGGCGCACCATGCGTCACGTCTTGTTCTCGATCTTCGTGGGGCTTCTCCTCGTCGGAATGACAGTGGCGCATGAAGGGCATGCCCCGCTGCCGACTCGTGGGGCTGCACTCGATCCGGCCACCGGAGTGCTGCGTCTGAGCCGCGAAGCACGCGGGACGCTGGGATTGGAGACTGTCGAGGTCGAATCCCGCGAGGTCACGGAATCCACATTCGCCTATGCCACGCTCTCGGCACCGTGGCTCGGGCAAGCGTTGGTCAGTTCGTTGCTGCCGGGGCGAATCGTGCGGCTGCACGTTCGTGCCGGCGACTCGGTGAAACAGGGACAGGTTCTCGCCGAAATCGACAGTCAGGAACTCCAAACGCTGCGGATGGAATTGCTGACGGCCCAGAATGAGGCACAGCTCTCGCGAAAACTCGTCGCCCAACTCCGACCGGCGGCCAAGTCCGGGGCCGTGCCTGCGCAGCGGTTGCTCGAAGCCGAAACGAAGCTGCGGCAGGAAGAAAACGCGCTCACCATTGCCCGGCGCCAATGGCAGAACTTGGACTTGCCAACGGACCGGCTGGAAAAGGTGCTGGCGGGAGAGGACCGTGAACCTCTGCTGTTGCCGGTTCGCTCTCCGCTTGAAGGCACGGTCATTCATGCCGATCTCTCGGTCGGCAAGATCATCGACCCCAAGGAGCATCTGTTTGAAGTGGTCGATCCCTCGGCCGTGTGGGTCCAAATTGACGTGCTGGAAAAGGATTTGCAGCGGGTCGGGCTGGGACAATCCGTGGAACTCACGCTGACCGCATTTCCCGGCCAGACGTGGTCCGCCACGATCAACAAGCTGGGGCAGTCGCTGGACCCGGTCACGCATGTGGGGAGGGCCTGGGCTACGTTGCACAACTCTGCAGCGGTCGGTCCGCAACTTTTGCCCGGCATGTCCGGGCAAGTCCGATTGCAGCAGACGATGGGTGCCAATCGGCTGGCGGTGCCGCTGGCCGCGGTGCTACGGGATGGAGCCGAACGCTACGTCCTCGTGGAAACGGCCTCGACCAAGGAAGGTTCGGAATTCAAGAAACAGAGTGTCATCCTCGGACGGCGGATGGGCGTCTATGCCGAAGTCCGCGGCGGGGCGCTCCTGCCCGGTGACCGGGTCGTCACCAAAGGCAGCCACGAACTGTCGAGCTTCTACGTCAAGGGTTCTCTGCGGCTCTCGAAGGAAACTGCGAAGGATATCGGCCTCGAAGTCCAAGCCGCGGGCCCGCAGATCATCGCGGAGGTCTTTGAGGCGGACGGCATGGTCGATGCGCCGCCTGACCGGCGCTCGATTGTGGCCTCGCCGTTGTCGGGCACGATCGTGCGAATTCTGGTTGACCGCGCCCAAGCCGTGCAGGCGGGAGACGTGATCGCCGAAGTCCGCAGTCTGGAATTGCAATCGCTGCAAATGGAACTGCTCAAGGCGCGCTTTGAGGCGGAGCTTCAGACGGAAGTGCTGGCGAATTTGCAGACCGCCGCCGACAACTTGCCACAACGCCGGCTGTTGGAGGTCGAATCCGCATTGTCGGCCGCACGGATTCGACAGGCGGGCTTGCATCAGCGGCTGCGGACGTTGGGATTGTCCAGTGCGGAATTGGACGGGCTGGCCGAACGGGGCGAACTCGTCTCCGGGCTGTCCTTACGCGCCCCGATTGACGGCGTGGTGGTTCGGTTCGACAAACTTCTCGGCCATGTGGTCCGGGCGGATGAACCGCTCTTCGAGCTGCACGATCTGTCCCGCTCCTACGTTCAGGCGTTCGTGTCCGAACGCGATGTCGGTCGCATCGCCATCGGCCAGCCCGCGCGTCTCCGCTTCGTCGCGCGACCGGGAGAAGTTCTCCTCGGCACGGTCGTTCGCAGCGGCCGAATTCTCGGCGATGCGTCGCGAACACTGTCGGTGTGGATCGAAGCCACCAATGCCGGCGACATTCCGCTCCCTCACAATGCCCTGACGCGGATCAGCGTCAGCGGTGAGGAGTTCTCCGTTCCGGTCGCGGTGCCCCGTTCGGCGCTCCTGCAAGAGGGGAGCCGCAGCTATGTCTTCGTGCAGCAGCCCGAAGGCATTTTTCAGCGGCGGCTGGTCCAACCCGGCCGCAGAGACGACTTGTTCGTGGAAATCCTCGCGGGTCTGAAGACTGGCGAGACGGTCGCCATTCGCGGCATCTCTCAACTCCAAACCGGCTATGCCGCGATTCGATAGGCTCCCAAATGCTCAACGCCATTATCTCCTGGTCCCTGCACAATCGGGGCATCGTGCTGGTCCTGGCTGTCGCCATCCTGGTCGGCGGCAGTTACCAGTTGTCGCAAATGCCGGTGGACGTGTTCCCCGATCTCAATCGGCCCACGGTTGCCATCATGACCGAAGCACCGGGTCTGGCCCCGGAAGAGGTGGAAGTCCTCGTCACCCGCCAACTGGAGTTCCTGCTGAATGGGGCCACGGGGGTGCAGCGGGTCCGCTCGGCGTCGGGCATCGGCCTGTCGATTGTGTGGGTCGAGTTTGAATGGGGCACGGACATCTACCGGGATCGGCAGATCGTGGCCGAAAAACTTCAGATCGCCCGCGACCAGTTGCCGCCCGACGTGAATCCCGTGATGGCTCCCATTTCCTCGATCATGGGGGAGATCATGCTGCTCGGGCTGCGTTCCACCAAAGTTGCCGCCACTCCCGCGGAAGCAGCAGCCATCGCGATGGAACTGCGGACGCTCGGCGAATTCGATGTCCGCAACCGCTTATTGGCGGTGGAAGGGGTTTCGCAAGTCACGGTGATGGGAGGCTTGTTCAAGCAGTATCAGATTGTGACTTCGCCAGCTCGGTTGGCAGCACAGAACGTCTCTTTGCAGCAACTCGTCGACGCCGCCAAGAAGGCGAACGTGCTGGCTGGAGGTGGGATCGTCGTGCGACCGCCTCGCGAAGCACTGATTCGGATCAGCGGGCAGAGTTTGGCGCTGGAAGATTTAGGGAACACGCCCGTCGTCTGGCGCGAACCGCGACCGGTCCTCATCAAAGATGTGGCCGACGTGCGGTTTGATGGACCCGTGAAGCGCGGCGACGGGAGCGTGCAGGTGAAGGAAGGCGACCGCGTGGTCGGTGGCCCGGCGGTGATGATGACGGTTCAGAAGCAGCCGGGGGCCGACACGCTGACGCTGGATGCGGCGATTTCGGAAGTCCTCGACCAGATGGCCGAGGATCTGCCGGAAGGCGTCGTCATCGAACGCCGCATCTTCAAACAGGCCGACTTCATCGAAGCTGCGGTCGATAACGTGGTGGAGGCGATTCGCGACGGTGCGCTGTGGGTGATCGTGGTGCTGTTCCTGTTCATGTGGAACTTCCGCACGAGCATCAGCTCGCTGACGGCGATGCCGCTCTCGATTCTGCTGACCGTGCTGTGCTTTCGCTGGTTCGGGATCACGATCAATACCATGACCCTGGGCGGCATCGCGGTGGCGATTGGCGACTTGGTGGACGACAGCATTGTCGACATCGAGAACATCTACCGCCGCCTTAAGGAGAACCGGCACAAGCCGAACCCCGAACCGGCACTGAAGGTGGTCTATGACGCCTCCTGCGAGGTCCGCAATTCCATCGTCTACGCCACGCTGATCGTGATTCTGGTCGTCTTCCCGCTGTTCTCAATGGCCGGACTCGAAGGCCGGATGTTCGCTCCGCTCGGCGCGGCATACATCACGTCGTTGCTGGCGTCGCTGGCGATTTCGCTGACGATCACCCCGGTCCTGGGTTACTACCTCCTGCCGGGTGCCAAGTTTCTCGATGAGGCGGGCGATCCGTTCTTGCTCCGCTGGCTCAAGCGATTCTCAACCAGAGTGCTGAAGCTCACGCTGCGGCACGCCAATTGGGTGCTGGGCGTGACCGCCGTCGGCGTCGTGATTTCGTCCGTGTCGATGTTGTGGATGGGGGGCGAGTTTCTGCCCCCGTTCAATGAAGGGACGCTGACGATCAGCTTGCAGACCGAGCCGGGAACGAGTCTCGACGAAAGCCAGCGGGTCGCCGGCCGCGCCGAAGCACTGATTCTCGAAGTGCCGGAGGCGCTGGCCGTCTCACGCCGCACCGGGCGTGCGGAACTCGATGAACACGCTGAAGGCGTGAATGCTTCCGAAATTGATGTCCGTTTGGTGGAACACACTCTCCCCAAGCCCGGCTGGTGGCCGGCAATGTTGCGAATGATTCCGATCGCGCACCTGTGGGGTTTTGAGACGGAAGGCCGGCCCCGCGACGTCGTGCTGGCCGACATTCGCGACCGGATCACGGCCATCCCCGGTGTGAAAGTCAACGTGGGGCAGCCGATCTCGCACCGCATCGACCACATCATGTCGGGCGTGCGGGCGCAGATTGCCGTGAAGGTGTTCGGAACGGATCTGCAGGAGTTGCGGATCGCCGCCCAGGACGCCTTCACCGAGATGAGCCAGGTGCCCGGCGTCGTGGACCTGCAAATGGAGCCGCAGGTCGAGATTCCCCAGGTGCGGTTACAGGTTCAGCGCGAAGCCGCAGCGCGGCACGGCTTGGCTCCCGGTGACGTGGCTGCTCTCCTGGAGACCGCCTACAAGGGCCAAGTGGTCTCACAGGTTCTCGATGACGATCGTTATTTCCAGATGATGGTCTGGTTTGACGAAGAATCGCGCAGCGATCCCGAAGTCATCGGCCAGACGATTCTCGATACGCCTTCGGGCCGCAAGGTCGCGCTCAGCGAAGTCGCCGAAGTGCTCGACACCACCGGTCCCAACACGATCAACCGCGAGCATGTCCGCCGGCGGATCGTCGTCTTCTGCAACGTCGAGGGCCGCGATCTGGTCGGTGTGGTGCGGGATATCCGTCAGCGACTTTTACCACTCGAAGGCCGCCTGCGCGAACTCCCCGGCAACTACTACATCGAACTCGGCGGGCAGTTTGAGGCTCAGCAGGACGCCAATTTCCGCCTGCTCGTCCTGGGGAGCGCGTCGGTGATCGGCGTGTTCCTGCTCCTGTGCAAGTGTCTCGAATCCTGGCGGGCGGCCCTTCAGGTGCTGGCGAACATCCCCCTGGCGGCGATGGGGTCGGTCATCACACTCTTGATCGTCAATCAACCCTCCGCAGAGGCTTTGGCGGCGGTTCCCTGGTGGGAATGGCCGCGCGTCTGGATCGGTGCCACGAGCCTGTCCGTCGCCCATTGGGTCGGGTTCATCACGCTGATCGGCATCGTCAGCCGCAACGGCATCATGATGATCTCGCACTACATCCATCTGATGCAGCACGAGGGGGAAGCCTTCGGCGAAACGATGATCATCCGCGGCAGCCTGGAACGCCTGGCTCCCGTGATGATGACGGCCTGCACCAGCTTCATCGGCCTGTTGCCGTTGTTGTTCGGGGCCGGACAGACGGGCAAGGAAATCCTGCATCCGCTGGCCCTCGTCGTCTTCGGCGGCATGTTGACCTCGACGTTGCTGGATCAACTGGTGACGCCGGCGCTGTTCTACAAATTCGGCCGCAAGGTGTATCAAGCTGGTCCGCCTTCCACCGTCGTTTCCACGCCTGTGGGGCTTCCCATAGCCCCAGCCGTGAAGGAACCTCCATTGGTCAGTCCACCCTCAGAGACGCCGGGTGCGCCACCACTGGCTTGATGGACCGGCGATGCCGTCGCTGAAATCGCAATCGCGCTCCCCGCACTCTCAGGATCGACGCATCATGCTCTGGACACTCGTCAAAGCCGGCATCGCCGCGGCGGTCATCGTCGCGGTTTCGGAACTTTCGCACCGCTCGCCCCGCATCGGAGCATTGCTGCTCACACTCCCGCTGGTCAGCATTCTGGCCTTCGTCATGAGTTGGCAGCAGCACTACGATTTGCCGGCCATTTCCCGACTCGCACAGGAAACGCTGATTCTCGTCCCCTTGGGTCTGCCATTCTTCCTGCCCTTGGCGTTCGCCGAACGGCTGGGACTAGGGTTCTGGAGCGCCGGAGGACTGGGCGTGATTCTCGCCGCCGCAACGATCGGCATCTGGTTCGCCGTAGGACCGCGTTTCTTTGGATCGTGACCGTCATGGCGACTGGTTTTCACGGTCAGGCCCATGTAACAACCCATTCAGGATGGAAGTCATGACCGACGATCATATCGCCTGCTGTCACACGCCGAGTCAGCTCCCCGTTCTTTCTGAAACCGTCGTGGACCCCGTTTGCGGCATGACGGTCGATACCCACAACGCGGCCGGGTCGCATACGCATCAAGGCACGACGTATTACTTCTGTAGCACGCAATGCATTGCCAAGTTCAAGGCCGATCCCGAACAGTTTCTGAAGACATCAACGACGACCACTCCCGCTCCGACCGCGCATGCGACCGCTGGTCCTTACACCTGCCCGATGCACCCGGAAATCGTGCAGGACGGTCCTGGCGCATGTCCCAAGTGCGGCATGGCGCTGGAGCCGACGCAGCCGTCGGCCGATGATGGCCCTGACCCCGAGTTGATCTCGATGCAGCGACGGTTTTGGATCGGAGCGGCTCTGACGGCCCCCGTATTCCTGATCGCGATGGCCGGACTGCTGCCGTCCGATCCGCTGATGGCTTTCCTGCACGACCGCATGGCGATGCTGAATTGGGTGCAGCTCGTGTTGGCGACGCCCGTGGTCTTGTGGTGCGGCTGGCCATTCTTCGAGCGGGCTTGGCTGTCCGTCGTGCATCGCAGTCCAAATATGTTCACGCTCATCGCGCTGGGCGTCGGTGCGGCCTACCTGTATAGCGTTGTCGCGACAATCGTCCCCGGTATCTTTCCCGCCGGCTTCCACTCAGCGTCGGGAGCCGTCGAGCCGTACTTCGACAGTGCCGCCGTGATCGTGGTGTTGGTCCTGTTGGGACAAGTGCTGGAACTGCGTGCCCGTTCACAAACTGGAGCCGCCATCCGAGCCTTGCTGGGACTCGCTCCAAAGGCTGCTCGCGTGATGAGAGACGGCGGTCAGGAAGAGGACGTGCCGTTGAGCCACGTCCACGTCGGCGACCGGATTCGGGTCCGTCCCGGCGAGAAGCTCCCTGTCGACGGCGTCGTGCTGGAGGGACAAAGCGCGGTGGACGAGTCGATGGTGACTGGTGAGCCGATCCCGGTCGAAAAGACGGTCGGTAGTAAAGTCGTCGGTGGCACAGTCAACGGCACCGGGGGCCTCGTCATGCAGGCGGATCGCGTGGGGGGCGACACACTGCTCGCTCAAATCGTCCGCATGGTGGGCGACGCCCAACGCAGTCGCGCTCCGATTGAGAAGCTGGTCAATCAGGTGTCGCTGGTGTTCGTGCCCGCGGTTCTCACGGTTGCCGTCGCCACGTTCGTGGGCTGGGCGGTGTGGGGCACGGAACCGCGGCTGGCTCAAGCACTTATTAACGCCGTCTCCGTGCTAATCATCGCCTGTCCCTGCGCCCTGGGTTTGGCAACGC
This sequence comes from Planctomycetaceae bacterium, assembly GCA_033762515.1. Taxonomy (GTDB): domain Bacteria; phylum Planctomycetota; class Planctomycetia; order Planctomycetales; family Planctomycetaceae; genus DSVQ01. The sequence continues at coordinate 2,621 of JANRLN010000574.1, read as the reverse complement.
CAATGGCGATCATGGTTGGTACCGGCCGGGGAGCGACGGCCGGGGTGCTGTTCCGCGATGCCGAAGCGCTGGAGACGCTGCGGAAGGCCGACACGCTGGTCGTCGACAAAACCGGTACGTTGACGGAAGGCAAACCGAAGTTAGTCACCGTCGAAGCGATGGCAGGCTTCGACGAATCGTCATTGCTCGCGACGGCCGCTGGGCTGGAACAAGGAAGCGAACATCCCTTGGCGGCGGCGATTGTCCAGGGGGCTGTGGCACGGGACGTTCGCCCCGCCGCTGTCCGTGATTTTCTGTCGGTCACAGGAAAGGGAGTTCGCGGAGACATCGATGCACAACGGGTTGCCATCGGGAATTCTGCGATGATGGGGGCGGAAGGTGTCGACATTGCTGCCGTGGAAACTCGCCTCCAGCAACTGCGTTCGGACGGACAGACAGTCATGATCGTGGCCATCAACGGTCAAGTGGCCGGACTGCTGGGCGTGTCCGACCCGATCAAGTCCACCACGCCGGAGGCCCTCGAACAACTGCACGCGGAAGGACTCCGGGTGATCATGCTCACGGGCGACAATCGCACAACGGCTGAGGCCGTCGCACGCACGCTGGGGATTGATGAAGTCATGGCCGACGTGCTTCCCGAACAGAAGGGAGAAATGGTCGCCCGTCTGCAACGCGAAGGCCATGTTGTCGCAATGGCTGGCGACGGCATCAACGACGCCCCGGCGCTCGCACGGGCTGATGTGGGAATCGCGATGGGGACGGGAACGGACGTGGCGATGGAAAGCGCCGCCGTCACGCTAGTCAAGGGCGACCTGCGGGGAATCGTCCGCGCTCGACGGCTGAGTCGAGCCACGTCGGCGTCGATTCGTCAGAATCTGTTTCTGGCATTTGTCTACAACAGCGTCAGCGTCCCGTTGGCAGCCTTCGGTCTGATCACGCCAATGTGGGCCAGCGCCGCGATGAGTCTCAGCTCCGTGAGTGTGATCGTAAACTCGCTAAGGCTGCGAAGCCTCAAGCTCTGATGACAGACACGCCAAACTTTGCAATCACCAAACACTCCATTTCAACTCGGAGATACTTCGCGGAAAAGCAGTTGACAGAATTGTTGACAGAATCCTTGCAAAACGGTGTGCTTTTTGGTTTCCTTGGGTAAGAAAAGAGCTAGATTTCTAGGGATTTTCAACAACCAAGCTTCGTTCGGGACGTAGAGGTCGCAAGTTCAAATCTTGTCATCCCGATTACGACGTAACCGCAAATCCCGCCAAGAGTTGCAACAGCGACATTTGGCGGGATTTGAACTTTTTGTGCGACTGGCCGAATTCTCGTCGGAGTCTCGGACCGACGCTGCTTCAAGCGATTGAATCTTGCGGTGAGGACCCACTCACCTGACGCGGATTGAAATCTCCACAGGCCCGGCGACACCGTGGTGCTCGGACCGCGACAGTGGATGGAATTGCATCCGCTGCCGCTGGCTTGGCGGACGGTCGTTGTCCGCCCGTTGAACGACCGGCGCCTGAGCGTGATGCGCAGAAGGTGTTTCCGGCGATTCCGCTGGGCTCAGGGACGGAAGCTCCTTCTCGAAATCAGGCAAGGTCAGTCGGCCGCTGTTTCGGGGGAACGCTCACTTTCTCCACAGCGATCATGAGCGATCTTGCAAGGGCGGTCGTCCGGCTCATCACTTCAACGAATATGGCTCCGCCGCGCCGGCGGGCCAGCGCAGGGTGAAGTTCATGGAGAACGCCAGTCGGTGAAAGTCGCCGCGATGCGGCGTGACGGAATGCCAGACGTACGCGGGAAAGATCAGCATCAACCCCGGGCGCGGAAAGACCCGGACGTGATCGCGATGACACACGGTGGTCAAGTTGGCATTGAACCGCGGATCGTGGAGCACCAGCACCCCGTCGCCCGCCGCGAAATAGTCTTCGCCGTCAGCCGGCTGGATGGGCGGTCGAGGCGACTCCGCCGTGCGGGCGTAGTAGATGCCGATCAGGTCGGCCTGATGATTGTGGACAATCGTAAAGTCGCCGCGACCCAGGCGGTTGCTGAAGAGCAGCAGATCGATTCCCTCCGGTCCCGCGATACCCTCGACTTCCAACCAGTGTTTCACCCCGGTGAGGAACATGGACCGCAGCCGTTCGATCGCGGGCACGGTCTCCGCCAGACGCAGCAAATTCAGCGCATCGGGGTGCATGTTGAACCGGTCGTCGAGCTCCGGCCGACGCTCCAGCAGCTCACACAGTTCCGCATTCAGGGATACCACGTCCGGGAACTGGATGGTCACCACCCGCGTCGGAAAGAAGGCATGGTCCGTCACTTCCATCAGTCAACCTCCACGCACGTCAACCCACCGCCCCCGCCTCGGCACGAACCGCTCCCCGCTCGGGAAGAGATCGAAAACCCTGTATTCGTAGCCGAATTCGACAGAAGCTGCACGCTGAGCAGATGGAAAAGTGATGTGGTGACACAGGCTGGGTCAGGCTTCGGCAGCCTAGCCTACCTTTCTCGTCCTGACTGCGGACCGCAGAGGCGTCAGCCGGGAAATTCAGGAGCCCCAGAAGCCGATCAGGTACACCATTCCGCTCAAAGGTCGGTCAATCCCCGCCGAATCCCGGCTGCCGAAC
>JANRLN010000573.1:0-6504 GCA_033762515.1 Planctomycetaceae bacterium | reverse complement strand
CGCCAGCGGCCATGCCGCAGCGATGGCTAGTGCCAACGCCATTCCCAGCGGCGACCACCAGCGACGCCAGGCGGCCCAATCGCGTCGCAGCAGCAACCATCCGCCGCAGGTCAAGAGCGTCAACACGGCCCCGAAGGCCAGCCCCTTGGCAAGATTGGTGCAACCCAGCAGGATCCAGAACGCAAGTCGCAGTCGCGATTGCTGGACGGCGGAAAGCTCGTCGCGACGGGTCTCCAGCTCCTGAAAGACGGTGATCGCCCCCAGCACGAAGACCTGCAGAATGACATCGGATTCCGCCAACCGCGCGTAAGCGACTTGGTACACGCTGGTCGCCTGAACGAATCCCGCAAGCAAACCGACTTCGCGACCGAAAAGCGTGGTCATCAACCGCGTGATGATCAAGACCACAAGTACACCGGCGCAGGCGAAGGGGAGTCGCATCGTCCATTCGTGAAAGCGGCCAAACGCCAGGGCGCAGCTGGCGGCCAGCCATTGGGGCAGCGGGGGCTTTTCCAGCCACGGCTGATCGCCGATCCGCAGCAACAGCCAGTCTCCTTCAAGCACCATCTGCTTGGCGGAACCGGCGAGGAGCGCTTCGTGATCGGTCAGCGCGCGATTCGAACCCAGGCAGACGCCGAAGAGGAGTGCGGCTGCAACGAGCAGCGCCTGCTCGTACGACCATCGCCAACGACTGCCCCACAGCAGACGCGGTTCGCGCATCCTTGCCTTCCCCCCAACGCACAGCCCCCGTCGTCGCATCCGACTCCCAGTCGGACGGCGATCTGGCGATGATGCTGAGACTGTACGGGGGACCGGCAGGGAGCGTCAATGGGGGTTTGGGGAAGGCGACAGGTACGCGGGAACTCGGTTGTTGCATCCGCGATGGCGGTCCGTTAGAAGCAAGGGGTGATCCGGGGGATCGGAGTCCCTTAGTTTTCAGGCGCGGCGAAGTGGGGACGTGGAATGACGGTCGGACTCTGTTGGCTGGTGGTCCAGTTGGGCGTCGCCGCCGATGTGGATCTCGCGAAAGTTCGCACGCACTTGGCTCGCGGGCGTTACGCCGAAGCCGTGGAAACCCTGGAAGGGGCGCCGAAGTCTCAGCGGGACGGTGCGGAGGCGACGCTGCTGCTGGCGAGATCCCAGCACTTCTCCGGGGAATCCACGACGGCGCTGACAACGTTGACGGAGGGGGCGCTGCGGCATCCTCAGAATGCCGACCTCCTCGCCGAACACGCCCGCTTGCTCGTTTCTCTGGGTCAACTGACGGCAGCCGATGCAGTCACAGCAGCCGCATTGAAGATCAACCCGGATCATCCGCTGGCTCGGCTGATGCAGGCGGAGATCTGGACCGCCACGGGGGATTTGCAGCGCGCCAGCGAGGGGTATCGCTGGTTCGTCCGTTACTACAACCGCATCCAGCCGACGGACGCCGAAACGCTGATGCTGATCGGTCGCGGGGCAGCGCAGTATGCCCGGTGGAAGAGCGTCTCGCAGATTTTCGACTTTATCGTCAACACCGTGTGCGTGGACGCACTGAAGGCCGATCCGGAGTGCTGGGAGGCCCATTGGCTTGCCGGCGAGCTCCTGCTCGAGAAATACAACCGCGCTGACGGCATGCCCGAACTGCAGAAGGCTCTGGCGATCAATCCCCACGCGGCCGAGGCACAAGTCGTGCTGGCCGAAGCGGCAATCGACGATCAGCAGTACGACGCCGCGATGGCACTCGCCGAACGAATTCTGTCGATCAACACCCGGCATGCCGCGGCTCTGCGTGTGAAGTCGAAAGTCCTCGTGTTGCAGGGACGCCTCGATGACGCTGCCGAGCAACTACAGGCGGCGCAGGCCGCGTGTCCCACCGACCAGCGAACGGCGGCGGCGGCGGCCTTTCTGGAGACGCTGCGGGGACAGGAGATTGCAGTCGATCGCCTGAAGCAACTTTTGGGCAATCTGGAGGCCATCGACTCCTGGGACCCCGGAGATTCGAAGTTCGAGGCCGTGGTCGTCGGTCTCGCCAAGGTCAATCCGCACCCGGGTTATTTCCTGCAGGAGTTGGGGAAATTCTTCGAAGGGCAGCGGAAATTCCGCTACGCGGAGGCCTGTTACGCGCAGGCGATCGCCGCGATGCCGCAGTTGTCGCAGCCCAAGACCGACTTGGGCATGCTCTACTTCCAAGCGGGCCGCATGGAGGAGGCCGAGAGGCTGCTGAACGAAGCGTTCAAGGCCGATCCATACCACGTGCGCGTCAGCAACATGCGCAAGGTGCTGCGGGTGCTGGATGACTACGCCGCACTCACGACGCCCCATTTCGTCATTCGTGCCGACTCGCAGCTCGACGGCGTCCTGGCGAAGTATATGGCCGAAGAACTGGAGCAGGTTTACGGAGAGATCACTCGGGAGTACGGTTTCGAACCCCCGCAACGGACGCAGATCGAGGTCTACAACAAGGCCAAAGGGCTCGCGGGTCACCAGTGGTTCAGCGCTCGGATGATCGGCCTCCCCTGGCTGCAGACGGTGGGGGCATCGACCGGTCTGATCATCGCCATGACCTCCCCTGCGGCGACCAACGAACCCTTCAATTGGGCGCGCGTGCTGCGCCACGAATTTGTGCACATCGTCACCCTGCAGCAGACCGACTTTAACATCCCTCACTGGTTCACCGAGGCGCTCGCCACGCGGGCGGAGGGCTATCCGCACCCCAAGGAATGGGATGCCCTGCTGATTCGTCGGGTGAAATCGGGAAACCTCAAGAATCTCGACAACATTCATCTTGGCTTTCAGCGCGCCGAGTCGCGGGAAGACTGGGATTTCGCCTATTGTCAGAGCGTGTTGTACGCCGAGTACTTCATCGAGCGTTTCGGCAAGGATGCGCTGCCCAAACTCCTCAACGCGTACCGAAATACCCGGTCCACCGACATCGCGCTCCGCGAGGCGTATGGGGCGGAAAAGGGAGATGTCGAGCAGGGCTATCGCGCGTTTCTGGACCGCCGCGTGGCTACACTGACGGCGTCTCCCACAGACCCCGTTTTCGATGAAGAAGCCGCCGACGCACGTTACAAAGCCGACCCCAAGCCGCTGCAGACTCGGGCCGACTACGCCCAAGTCCGTCTCCGCAAGCGCGACCTCAAGCAAGCCGAAGAGCTGGCCGCCGGGGTTCTGGACGAAGATCCGAAGAACGTCGTCGCGGCGACCGTCTTGGCGCAAGTGAGACTCGTCCAGAAGCGGGAAGACGATGCCCTGCAGATCCTGCAGACCGCCTTGAATCCCGATCGCCCCGATCGTCGGCTGTGGCAACTGCTCGGGCAACTGCTGCTCAAGAAACACGAGCACGCGAAGGCCTTATCGCATTTCGAGCGTGCCTCGGCGGCTTTTCCCGGCGATGTCTTTTGGCTGCGAGGATTCGCCGAAGCGGCGGAAGCTCTGGACCGAAAGGATGTGCTCAAGTCGACCCTGGAGGAGATCTCCCGACTGGATGCCGATTCCGTCGATGCACGGTTGCAGCGAGCCAAGTTCGCCTTGGCTGACCGGGACTTCGCGACGGCCGTTCAATATGCAAAACGGGCGCTGCAGGTGGATGTTCTGGACGTCAACATTCACCTCACGCTCGCGCGGGGATACGTCGGACTGAACGATCACGCCGCAGCCCTGGCGGAGTACGAAACGGCGTTGCAACTCAAGCCGGGAGACCAGGAGATCGCGGCCGAGCGGGATGCCGTGAAGGCAGGCGGCTAACCCGCGAATCTGCGATCTGCGCGGCGAACGCTGGCATCCACCGGGGCCGCGGACGTACAGTACCAGCGCGAGTTCCGCGGCTTCCGTCCGGCATCTTTCTTTCGGTTTCTCGGGGCGCCTGTGCCATGATTTGTATTTCAGTCACTCCCACGTCGCGTCAATTGGCCAAAGTCGACATTCTGAACGCCGCCCGGCAATGCGACATTGTGGAAGTCTGTCTCGACCATCTGGTGAAGGAACCGGACGTCAAAGATCTGCTCGACGGCGCCAAGAAGCCGATTCTGATTTCGTGCCGTCGTCGGGAAGATGGCGGCGAGTTTGAGGGTACGGAGGAAGAACGACTGCTGCTGCTGCGACAGGCGATTCTCGCCGGCCCGGCGTACATCGAACTCGACATCGACACGGCCCATAAGATTCCGCGCTTCGGCAAAGTGCAGCGGGTGGTGAGCCATACGAGCCTGAATCGGCCGTTGGGGGCCGACATCGAAGAGATCTTCGACCAGGCCGTGGCCGCGAAGGCGGACGTCATCAAGTTCACCTGGCCCACGCAGACTCTGGAGTCGGCCTGGCCGCTCCTGGCCGCCGTGAGCCAAAAGCGAGCGTTGCCGGTGGTAGGCCTGGGATTGGGGCGCTGCGGCCTGACGTTTTCGTTGCTGGGTCGCAAATACGGTTCACCATGGATCTACGCCGCACTCGAAAAGGGAATGGAAGCGTTTCCCGGTCAGCCGACGGTGGGGGATCTCGACAACCTCTATCGCTGGAGGGATGTCGGCGCGAAGACGCGGTTCATCGGGATTTGCGGCTTCGGCGAGATGTCGTTGGCGACCGCCAAAGTGCTGAATGCCGCTTTTGATCAACTGAGCATGAACACCCGGTGTCTGCCGTTTGACATCAAGTCAACCGACCAACTGGTCAAGATGCTCGACATCCTGAAGGTGCCGGCGATCATCGCGATGCCTCCGTTTGGTCGCATGCTGATGAAGATCGCGCAACAGATGGACGAGACCACCAAGCAAACACAGTACGCCGACCTGTTTCTCAAGCAGCCCGATGGCTGGCAGGCCTACAACCTGATGGGGCGGATCGCCCTCAAGTCGCTGGAAGCCAAACTGGGCAAACAAGCTGCCGAAGATCGCCCGCTCGAACGGCGCAACGCGATGGTGTTGGGAAGCGACGGCCTGGCCCAGTCGCTGGCGCTGGGGATCCAACGTCGTGCGGGACTCGTCAGCATCTGCGCCGCCGAGGACGAAGCCGCGCGGAAGGCGGCAGAATCGACCGGAAGCCGCTTCGTCCCGCTCGGAAAACTCTATGAGACCCTGGTCGACTGCGTGATCACGACTGTGCAGAACTTCGATCTGCTGACCCGCAAGTCACCGATCAACCCCTCGTTGTTGCGCCCCGGAATGGCGTTCATGGATCTGACCGATCCCCCCGCCGATACGCCGCTCTTGTTCGAGGCCCGCGCCCGCGGATGCAAGGTGGTGGAACCTGCCGACATTTTCGCCGACTACGTGATTCAGATCTTCAAATCCCTGACCGGCCAGGAGCTGCCGCCGGAAGCGTTCGCCGCGGGATTACAGGAATAACCGCCAACGGCGTAATTCGATGTCAAAAGAACTGGCTGAAAGATTACATCTTGGCCAGACGGTTGAATCGAATCATTCGCCGTAATTGGAACAGTCGATAAAACCCGCAGACTTTGCCAAATTGGCAAGATAAAGTCTTTCGGCGGGATGTCCGTGCAATGGCTCGACGATCTGCGACCTCGCCATTCTGGGCGACGATTCTTGTTGCAACCCTCTTATCAGGAAAAGGTTACGCCCAAGGATTCAGCACGCCGGACGAACCGGGGACCACCGATTTCCGCGAGCTTGTCGACCGCTTGAACGCCGTCGAAGCCGAACTCCGGGATCTCAAGTCTCCCGGTGGTCCGGCGAACGATGGTGATTCCGGTGTGGTCTCCACACACGCCGAATTTCTGCCACCTCCCCCGGCGATCCTGGAAGGGACGCAGTTTGGGTATGCCCCGACCCCGTCAACCGCTGCAACGACCCCAGTTCCGCCAAAATTTCCCACCGTCCAAGTCAACGGATTTTTCCAGGCTGACGCAATTTACTTCGACCAGAGTAATGGCAACCGCCTGCAGTTGGGCGACATTCAGGACGGTGCTGGATTTCGGCGGACTCGATTGTCCGCCAGCGGCGCCGTAGCTCCCAACGTTAACTACTTTGTTCAAATGGACTTCGGTTTCTTCGGTCGCCCGACATTTACGGACGTCTGGGGCGAGGTGAAAGAGGTTCCCTGGTTGGGAACCGTCCGGGCCGGCCAATGGAAGCAGCCGTATGGTCTGGAAGTCCAGACCAGCGTGCGTTACCAGACATTTATGGAGCGCTCGCTGCTGTTTCAGACGTTCGATCCGTTCCGCCATATCGGCATCGGGTTCTACAACAACAGCCCGGATGAGAATTGGACGTGGGCGATGTCGGGCTTCCGTGTCGGACAGGACCAATTCGGCAACGACATCGGCGACAACGGAGGCTGGTCCACGGCGGGCCGGTTGACCCATTTGCTGTATTTCCACGATTACCAGGATGCCGCCAAGCGCCTGGAGTACCTGCACGTGGGAGGAGCGTTTTGGTTTGGCGATCCCGGAAACGATTCGTTCCGCTACGCGACGATTCCGGAAGCCTTCGTCGGTGCGTTCGGTGCACCGGCGGGCTCGGTGCCGGGGACGAGCAACGTCAATGTGCCGAGCATCGCCAACGGCACCGCGAA
>JANRLN010000572.1:0-29887 GCA_033762515.1 Planctomycetaceae bacterium | reverse complement strand
CGACCGGCGGATTCTGCCGGTTCGGTCTTGATCAATTTCCGCCTGCCGATGTATTCACCCCGCGGAAAACCGGGGGGACTCCGCCATGCCGACCATTGGGAGAGCGGCGGCGTGCCCAACGCACATCCAGCAGCGGTAGATCTTGTGAAGGCTTGGCGAACCATCCGCCGCGGATTGTCGTGCTGTCTGACAGTCGCACTGTTCGCTGCGCCGCTCGCTGCGCAGCCGCCGACGTTCGCACCCCCTCAACCGGGCGTCGCACCGGCATCGCTGTCTGACCCGTGGTCGCCGCCGATGCCTGCGAAGTCTCAATCTCCCAGGAAGCCGTTGCCGACACGCGCCACGCCGGCCGCCGAACGTGCGGCCACATCCTCGGCGCGGCCCTCGGCGGTCCCCTTGTGGGGCACGGTGGCGGCACTCGTCGTGATGGCCGCCAGCGTCGTCGTGGCGCTGCAGTGGCTGCGTCGACATGGTCCGGCAGTGCTCCGCGCGCTCCCGAATGAAGCGCTCGAACCTCTCGGACAACGCGTCCTCAGCCGCGGCGTCGCCGTCCATCTGGTCCGTTGCGGCAGTCGCATGCTGTTGCTCGGCGTGGGTCCTGATGGGGTCCGGACGCTGGCGGAGATTCAGGATCCTGTGGAAGTCGACCTCCTCGCGGGGGCCTGTCGACGACGTGATGAATCGTCCGGCGGCATGGGGGCCTTTGCCCAATTGCTGCAACGCTCGACACCCGCGAGCAAGTCAGCGGCAGTCGATCGCATTCCTGTCCCGCGATACTCCGGCGTCACGACGGAGGTGGACGGTGTTTGAACTGCGACTGCTCCTCGCTTCCATCTCTATGGCACTCAGCTTTCTCGGCATGGCGCCAGAGGCGGCGGCGCAAGGCGCCCCGCGGAGCATCCCCAATCAACCGGTGATTCAGCCTGCGAGCGGCGTTGAGCTGCGCGCGGGCCGCGAAGCACCGCCCGCGCCGCTGCGTCTCGCAGGCGCGGCGTTGCCCAATCCCGGACTCGCAACCCCCCTGGGCATCGACGTTAATCAGTGGACGTCTCCGACCGGATTGAGCGCGTCCCTGAAGATCATGCTGTTGCTGACGGTCCTCACACTGGCGCCGTCGATCCTCATCATGACCACCTGTTTTATTCGCTTCGTAATCGTTCTGGGATTGTTGCGGCAGGCGCTCGGAACCCAGCAGTTGCCGCCGAATCAGGTGATCATTTCGTTGTGTCTGTTCCTCACGTTGATGGTGATGGCGCCCGTCTGGCAGGAGGCGTACGAGCAGGGGATTCGTCCCTACACCAGTCCCGCTCCTGGTGAGTCCCCAGTGACGGAGACCGAAGCGTTTGAACGAACGGTGAAGCCGGTCCGCCGATTCCTGATCGATCAGATCGACCGCGCGGACAACGCCGACGCGGTCTGGATGTTCCTCGACTTTCAACGGCCTGATCCCACCAGCAGCGCCGGACGCGCCTACGTCGAACCGCAGACGTACGACGACGTGCCGCTGACCGTACTGATTCCCGCCTACATGCTCAGCGAACTGAAAACGTCCTTTCTGATTGGATTTCAGATCTACCTGCCGTTCCTGGTGATCGACCTCGTCATCTCCGCGCTCCTCATCAGCATGGGAATGATGATGCTCCCCCCGGTGCTGATCACGCTGCCCATCAAGCTCCTGATGTTCGTGCTCATTGACGGCTGGTTCCTCACCGTCGGCATGATGCTGGAAAGCGTCCGGCCGATGACGGGGGGATAGACGGGGGCCGAGGGCAGGCGTGAGGCATGAGGCATCAGGCAATAGGCATCAGGCATCAGGCGTGAGGCATCAGCAAATGCAATTCTCCTGACACCTGATGCCCGACCCCTGACCCCTGACCCCTGACAACTAACCTCTCCCGACTCTCCACCATGTCTACCGACTCCGCCATCGAAATGATCCAGCGCGCGGTGCTGATGTCCCTGTTGCTCGGGGCGCCGGCGCTGGCCGCGGCGTTGTTGGCGGGTCTGCTGATCAGTATTGGCCAGGCCGTGACGCAGTTGCAGGATCAGACGCTGAGTTTCGTTCCGAAAATGGTCGCCATGGTGTCCGTTCTGTTGTTCACGCTCCCTTGGACGCTGCACCTGCTGGCCGAGTACGCGACCGAATTGATTCAGGACATCCCTTTGCATTTGTGATGCCCGGGATCGCGGACGTGATTGCCCATGGACTTCGCCTCACAACTCGTCGACGTCGATCGCCTGGCTCCGTGGCTGATGAGCAGTCTGGTCGATCGCGCGCTGGACGATTTCGCGAGGTTTCTGCTGGTGGTCTTCCGATTGAGCGGGTTGATGATCCTCGGTCCGATCTTCGGCCAGTCCACCGTCCCCATGAACGTGCGGGCGCTCCTGACGCTCGCTCTGGCGTTGCTCATCGCCCCCACGCTTCCGCGGCAACTGGAGCGGGGCTTTGAGCAGATGGACCTCGACCAGAATGGCTTCGTCACCCAGGCCGAATTGCCTCCCAATCTGGAGCCGCGCTGGCAGGCGGTGCAGCAGGCGGCTCATCTGCGGGGAGACCGCGGACTGACGCGTGACGAGTATGCCCTCTGGGCGACGCCGCGCCTGCCGCAGGATGTGGTGGGCTACGCCACCCTCGCCGCAGGCGAACTCTCCTTGGGCCTCTTGTTGGGGCTGGGGGTGATGACGATCCTCTCGGGACTGCAATTGGCCGGTCAGCTCGTCGATCAGCAGGCGGGATTCAGTCTTGGAGAGATCATCAATCCCGACTTCGATTCCACCGGCTCGGTCTCGGGACAGGCGCTGTCGTACCTGGGTATGACGCTGTTTGTGGTGCTGGACCCCATCGGCGGACATCTCACGATGCTGCGGCTCCTGGTGGAGACCTTTGAAACCCTGCCCCTCGGTGAAGCCCTGGTCTCGCAATCCGCGATCGAACTGCTCGGCGGACTCGTGCAGGAGTCGCTCGTCCTGGGCATCCGCGTGGCGGCCCCCATGATCGTCATGATGACCCTGATCGACCTGACGCTTGGTTTTCTCAGCCACTCCGTGCCGCAGGTCAATATTCAGGCGGTGGGATACGTGACCCGCGCCAGCCTGTGTCTGGTGATTCTTCTGGTCTTGCTGACGGATATCCCGGAGCTGATTGTCACCAGCGTGCCGCACGTGCTGGAAGAACTCCGAGATGTCGTCGTCCGCGGCGGGTAGCGTGCGGCCGCCGGTGGTTGTCCGGGAGTGTGATCGACCTGAACTGAATTGTCACGTGGGGACTTGGCGAACCAATGTCCGGCGACGACAGCGACGATAAGACCGAGCAGCCGACCGATCGCCGCCGCGAACAGGCGCGCGAGCAGGGCAATATCGCGCGCAGCGTCGACATGACGGCCGCGATCGTGCTGATGTCGGCGTCGGGCGGGCTTTACATGCTCGGCCCGGCATGCGGGGAAACGCTCGCCGGATTGCTCCGTTCGGCACTCTCCGCAGAGGCACGGCTGACGCTGGATCGGAAAGAGGCCGTGACGCTGTTGCAGTCACTAGCACTCGTGGTTGGGGGGGCCTTTATTCCGCTGATGGCCCTGACGGCGGTGGGCAGCCTGGCGTCGAATCTGATGCAGATCGGCTTCGTCTGGAACACCGAGGCGCTGCAACCCAATTTCGGTCGCATCAATCCGCTCTCCGGATTCCAGCGGCTGTTCTCGCTGTCGTCCGTCGTGCGTCTCGGGGGCAGCATTGCGAAGATTCTCCTGATCGCCAGCGTGGCCTACCTCTATCTCACGGCTCACGTCGATGAATTCCTGGCGCTCTCATTGCAGGAACCATCGGTGATTCTCGCCACGGCGGGGCGCTCCGTCGTCGAACTGGGGTTCTACCTGGCGCTGACGCTGATCACCCTGGCGATCCTCGACTATGGCTATCAGTACTGGCAGCACGAACGCGACCTGCGGATGACCAAGCAGGAAATTCGCGAGGAAATGAAGGAAATGGACGGCAATCCGCAGATGCGGGCGCGGCGACGCGAAGTGCACCGCAAGCTCGTCGAAGCGCGCGACCTCCAGCACGTGAAGTCGGCCGACGTGGTCATCACCAACCCCACGCACGTGGCCGTCGCCGTGAAGTACGATCCGCTCACCATGCCTGCACCGACTGTCGTCGCCAAAGGAATGGGGGAACTCGCCGCCCAGATCCGACGTTTGGCCGCCGAACATGGCGTACCGATCATCGAACGCAAGGCTCTGGCGCGGGCGTTGTACAAGGACGTCAAAGTCGGCCGGACGATCCCGGTGGAACTCTACGAGGTGTTCGTGGAGATCCTCGCGTATGTGTATCGGTTGACGGGCAAGAAAGCGCCGCCGCTGGTGTAGCGGCCCGTCGATTGATTGCCGCTGGTGTGCCGCGGCTCGGTGAACAGTGCAGCATTCACTGCGTGATGAAGCACTCGCACGGCTCGCAGAGCCATGGCAGACCGTCGACCGACTGCCCAGGGATCGCTATCCCTGGGCTTCCGCCGCGCGATAGACTCTCCGCGCATCATGATCCTGTTGCTGGAGAGCTTTCATGTCCCGACTCATCGGTTCTGCAGTCATCTGTGCGCTATTCGTCAGTGCCGCATCGGCGCAGGGACTGCGCTTCGACATGATTCCCGAGTCGCTCAAGGGGCCGAACGGCCAATACCAACCCCTCAAGGCCAAGTTGACGATTCCCGATGTCCCGCGGGATCAGGTGATCTGCTTTTGTCTGTACACGACCCATCGCGGCGTGCTGAAACTCAGCGGGCAGTTTTACCCGCTCCAGGAAGGGGAGGCGCGGCAGGCGGCGCTCGCAATCAGGAGGACCGGGGACTGGCAGGAAGTTTCCACGGTCGAGATCAACCCGATCGGCTGGCAGGCCGTCTTCCGCGTCGAAAATTGGGACGACACCCGGCCGGCGGAGTATCGCGTGACCCATCCCGGCGGAGCCTCGTACACCGGCCGCATTCGCGCCAATCCTCGTGAACAGGATGAGATCGTCGTCGGCAACCTCTCCTGCAATTCCAGCACCGACCGGAATCTGCGGCCCGAATTGGTGCAGAATCTGAAAGCCCTGGATCCCGATCTGCTCTTCTTTGCGGGGGATCAAAGCTACGACCATAAAGAGCACCTGGCGGCGTGGCTGTTGTTCGGCCGCCAGTTTGGCGACGTCATCAAGGATCGTCCGACGGTGACGATTCCCGACGACCACGACGTCGGCCATCCCAATATCTGGGGGGACGGGGGGGGCGTCTCAAGAATCGCAGGCAACGCCGACGGCGGTTACGTCATGCCGGTCGAGTACGTCAACATGGTGCAGCGTCAGCAGACGGCCCATCTCCCCGATCCGTATGATCCTGCGCCCATCCAACGCGACATCACCGTCTACTACACGGCGCTCAACATCGGCGGCGTCGACTTCGCCATTCTCGAAGATCGCAAGTGGAAGACCGGCCCCGCGGGATTGATCCCCAAAATGGGTCCCCGACCAGACCACATCAACGATCCGAATTACGACCGTCAGGCCGTGGACGTTCCGGAGGCGGAACTCCTCGGCGAGCGCCAGCTCAAATTCCTGCGCGACTGGGGGCAGCAATGGAGCGGGACGACTTTGAAATGCGTTCTCTCGCAGACGCCGTTCGCGGGGGCGGCCCATCTGCACGGGGGAACTCAGGATCGACTCCTCGCCGATCTCGATTCCAACGGCTGGCCGCAGACCGGACGGAACACAGCGCTCAAGGAGATCCGCAAGAGTTTTGCATTCATGATGTCGGGGGATCAGCACCTGGCGACCGTGATTCATCACGGCGTTAACGCCTGGGGTGATTCCGGCTGGCAGTTCACCTCGCCGTCGATCTGGAACCTTTACGGTCGATCGTGGGTCCCGGTGGAAGCGGCGAAAGAGACGTTTCCGGGCAGCCCGCTGCCGTACTCCGGCAATTACTACGATGGCTTCGGCAACAAGCTGACAATGGCCGCATACGCCAATCCGACGAACGAAAACTTTCAGGGGACCGGCTTCGGCATCGTGCGGTTTCGCAAGTCGACGCGAGAAATTGTGATGGAATGCTGGCCGCGATTCGTCGACGTCACGAAACCCGGCGCCACGCAGTACGCGGGCTGGCCGTTGACGATCTCACAATTCGACAACTACGGCCGGGCGCCCATCGCCTGGCTGCCGACCCTGCACCTCGCAAACGCCGAGGATGCCGTGGTGCAGGTCGTCGACGAATACAACGGGGATGTGGTCTACACCGTGCGGATGCACGGCAAGACGTTCGCCCCCAAAGTGTTTCGCGAAGGGACGTATACGCTGCGCATCGGAGAAGGGGAGCGCCGTCGCGAGTTGATCGGGGTGGAAACGCTCGCGGAACGCGATGCGCGCTCGATCGAGATCATGTTGCCGTAAAGCACTCGGGAAGCCTAGGGATCGCGATCCCTGGGCTTCGATCGCTTCACGGCGGCATCCACAACACCGGCGCTGCGGCGGGGGCGTTCTCGCGCAGGGTGCGCCGCGCCTTCATCCGCACATACGGGGCGACGAAACGACCGCGATGTCCGAAGTGGCCCGGGGCCGCGTTGGGATCGGCGCGCCTGGGTTCGCGGAGGTCCTCGATTACGAACCCCGAGCGACAGAGTTCGCCGACAAGTTGATCCCAGCGGTGCAGATATTCCGTCGTTCCCGACTCCCGATACGACGTGTCTTCCACCGCCGGGAGCGGACCGGATTGGTAGTACTCGAGGCCGATGACGTAGCGATTCCGCGGGTCGCGATGCGTCACCTGCAGACAGGTCGGCTGTTTGTGCTGACTGATGTAGATTCCCCGATCGCGCGTCACGCGGGCGATCTCGCGATAAACCGCGGCGATGTCGGGGACGTAGCAGGTGCTGACCGGCTGATGCACGATGTCGAACGAGGCGTCCGCCAGCAGCGACATGTTGTCCATGGAGGCTTCCATCGTCCGTACCGCGACTCCGCGCTTGGCCGCCTCGCGTTCATCGAGTCTGAGCATCCCAGGACTGAGATCGACCACCGTCACCCGGGCCCCGGCCACGGCATAAAGGATCGACTGCCAACCTCCCGCGGCCGCCAGGCAAAGGACGTCGAGGCCGGCGACCGATTTCGGCAGCCACCCGCGGCTGTCGAGCGTTCCCAGGGGATTGCGGCACTCGTCGTCGGTGGCGACATGGGAAAATGGGCTCCCCTCCGCGAGCCGATTCCACGCCGCGCGGTTGACCCGCTGAAACGATTCGTCCGTCGAAGTCATCTGGTATCTGAGCCCACCCACTACGCTGACGGTTTCGCCGACTGCAGGAGCGCGGCCGTGAAGGTCACCAGATCGCCGCGCGCCTCTGCGGTTCGCTGGAGCACATCGTATCTCCCGGCTTTCTCACAGAGTTCCGCAAACGCAGCTGAGAATTCGTCGTCCCCCGTCAGCAGGAATTCTTCCGCGATGGGGAGGGCGTCCGCGAAACGATCCACCCGCACCAGCAAATCGACGAGGACGTAGGCGATCATGGCTTTGTCGGCGGCGTCGGGTTCGGTTTCGAGCGCTTTGCGGAAGTAGGCCAGCGATTCATCGCGATTTGCGCCCAACAGAAAATCGAAAAACTGGATGTGGGCCGGATAATAGTCCTGGAACGGCGGCTCCCCGGTGTACTGGAACTGAGGCGACAGGTGCGATCCGTATTCCGACAGCTCGCGCGCCAGCTTCAACTCCGGGGCGCCCATTGGCAGCGATCGGGCGAAACGGACGGTGGCGTTCAAGTGCGAGACGTCGATGTGGTAGTTATTGTCGGCGAACAGCCAGTCGCGGCCCGCCAGCAGTTCCTGCATCGATCGGGCAGGGGGGGCGAACGGCATCCGCTGCTGGACTTCGCGCTGGATGGAACCGGTCAAATCTTCGTGCAGCGTCTTGACGAGCAGCGCCGCGCACTTGGCGCGATCCTCGGTTCCCAGGCGTGCAAACGACTGGTCGAGTGATGTGATCGTGCTGCAGGTGCCATGCGTTTTGAGCATGATCAGCACTCCCTTTTCGGGATGCACCCCCTTGAAGAGGGCGAGATCCAGGAGTTCTTCCGACTGCTCCGTCGACTCTCGCGGCACCGGGTATTTCTCAAGGGCTTCGCGAACGGGGCCGGGTTCCCGGATTGCGTGGAAGTAGATCCAGGCCTGGCCGAGCTTCCCGGCGGCGATCAGGAGTTGACCAACTTCGCGAGCGGCGGCCATATAGCTCTGCTCAAAATCATCGCGCCGATCGGTGGGGACGTCTTCCAGCGACGTCGGCTTCCCCAGCGGCAGACCCATTTCCTGCTTCTTTCGCAGGCACAGGGCGTCGAACAGCTTGTGATAGTCCTGGCGTTCGCGGAGCTCCGCGATCAGCGCGTCACACAGGGCCAGCGGGCCGGACGTTGTCAGCGAGGCTCGCAAGTCTTCGCAGGTCGAGATCGACATCAGTCAGATTCCGTGGTGGGAAACTTGGATTCTCACGGGGCCAGGCATCACGCTCTGATATCCCCGCCGCTATTCGTGGCAGCCGCAACCGCCGGCGCCGCAACCCCCCCCGGAACTGGGAAGCGCCACCAACCCCTCGGCGGCAACGGGCTGTACTTCAATGATCCCCAGTCCGGCCGCTGCGGCCTGTAACGCCAGGTTGGTGGTGTCCGGGCCGCGTTCCGTCAAGACGTAAAGGATCAGTTTGGACCCATCGAGCGTCCATTCCAGGTCGATCAGCTCCAGGTTGAGCTCCCACTCGTGGATCCGCTCCAGCCAGCGAGCGAACTCCCCTTCGCAGCGATCGCGCAGCGCGGCTGCGGCCTGCCGATCGGTCTCGGTGGCGCAGCGAACCACCGAAACATCGATGTCGGCGGGCGAGGCGTGCCGGACTTGCTCCAACACCGAGCCCAGAAGCAGCCCTCGATGGGTGTCGACGACAACGAGGGAGCCACGTTCGGGGGGATCCGCGAGCAGGCATTGAAACCTGGCGACTTCGGGAACGGCCCCGTAACGCACGAGATAAACGGTGGGATTCATACCGCAGAGTATCCGGAAGTGCAGTGCCGTGAGCAAGGATCGACCGGCAGGGAACAGGACGAATCGCGAATCCAGCGGCCGAACGTCTCGATCACCCGTGGTGCGACGATGCATCTCAGCGGAGGTGGGGCACCTCACGCAAAACACAGAAAGTCGATCCGTGTCGCGGGGATCATCCGGGTATTATTGGGTTGCCGCAGGAACAGCGGCTCGAGGATTCGAACATGCAGATACTGGTCATCGAAGACGATCCGGCGATCGGGAGGGCCCTGGTCAAGGGCTTCAGCGAAGCCGGTCATCATTGCGAGTGGGTGCAGGATGGAGAGGCGGGGACCGAAGCGGCCCTCAGCCAGCGGTCCGACGCCATCGTGCTCGATTTGATGCTCCCCAAGAGGCCCGGCCAGGAAGTGCTGCAGGAAATTCGCCGGAGAGGGGTGATGTGCCCCATCGTGCTCTTGACCGCGATGGGGAGCGTCGATGACCGGGTGCAGGGACTCAACTCCGGGGCGGACGACTACATCGTCAAGCCCTTCGAGTTCGCGGAGCTCCTTGCCCGGATTCACGCCGTCGTGCGGCGGACGCAAACGCGGCCGACGCCGATGATGAAGGTGGGCGAACTGGCGCTGGATCTGACCACGCGGCGGGTGACGCGGAACGGGGCCGACATCGACTTGACGCCGATTGAGTTCAGTCTCCTGGAACTGCTGATGCGATACTCGGGTCAGGTGGTCACGCGGAAAATGCTCTGCGAACACGTGTGGGGCTTCAATTGGGACGGCACCACGAACGTGATTGAGGTGCATGTCAACCGCCTGCGCGGCAAACTGGATCGCGGTCGAGAGAGTTCCGCGATCCAAACCGTGCGAGGCCGAGGCTATGCCCTTCCCGCGAGTTCCGACTAGATGGTTTCGCACGCTGCGTGTGCGGCTGACGATGTGGCATACTCTGGTCATGCTGATTGCGGTCGTCGGCGCGCTGGCTGCGGTTCGCGAAGGCCTGCGGTTTTACCTGCTGCTCGAATCCGACGTCGTCCTTAACGATGAGGCCAAAGAACTCGCGCTGGCCATCCGCCGCTGGTATCCCAATCGCGATCAGATCATCGCGGAAATGGAGCAGAAGGCCGCCGGTCACTCCGATCGGGGTTGGCACATCCGCTGGCTGTCACCGGATCGACAGGAAACCATCTGGGCCAGCAGTCTCAGCCCCAAGGAGCCTTTATCCCAGGTGGCGCTGAGTCTGCAGGGACACAAAGTCTGGATTTCCGACCATTATCGCTCGGTTGAGCGCCGGCTGGAGGTCCCCGGAATTCCGCAATTCTACGTCCGCGTCGGCACCCCGACTCAGTTTATTGAAGGCGATATCACCCGATTGACGCGCATCGCAGCCCCCGTGGCGCTGTGTATCATTCTGCTCGCGCCGCTGGGAGGCTACTTCCTGTCCGAACAGGCGATTCGGCCGCTCCAGCAGATCATCCACTCGACCGAGCGGCTCCGTCCCAGCCAGTTGGACGAGCGCCTGCCGACGCGCGGCGTGGGGGATGAACTCGATCAGTTGGCCGGCCAGATCAATCATTTCCTGGATCAGATCGCCGAACATCTCCGCAAGAATCGCGACTTCGTCGCGAACGCGGCCCATGAGCTGCGATCACCGTTGACGGCCATCTTAAGTTCGGTGGAAGTCTCGCTTGACAAGCGCCGTTCCCCCGAAGAATACGAAGAACTGCTGTTCTCGATGGCGGAGGAATGCCGTCATTTGACGCAGTTGGTCAACCAGCTCCTGCAGCTCACGGAAAGTGAGACCGGGGAAGTCAGACCGCTGACCGAGGCGGTTCCTCTGGAGGACGTCGTCAGTCGCGCCATCGAGATGTTCGCCCCCGTGGCGGAGGAATCCGGGGTCACACTAGCCGCCGGATCCCTGGAAAGCGTGTCGGTCCGGGGCGATCGTCAGCCGCTGCGGCAACTGGTGACGAATCTTATCGACAATGCCATCAAATTCACTCCCTCACCGGGACGCGTCACTGTGCGGCTTTCGAAAGACGGCCGCCGTCATCAGGCGGTTTTGGTCGTGGCGGATACAGGCATCGGCATTCCCAGTCAGGACCTGCCGCGGATTTTCGAGCGGTTCTATCAGGTCGACCGTTCACGCTCGCGCCTGGGAAATCCACGCGGCAATGGATTGGGACTGAGCATTTGCGAGGCGATCGTGCATCAGCACCGGGGAACGCTCAGCGTCGAGAGCCACCTCGGCAAAGGCAGCACGTTCGTCGTAAGGTTGCCGCTCGCGTCCGCGTGATTCTCGGGTGGTGAACCGCCTTAGTTCAGCATCCTGTACAACAAGGGTCGACTTGCGAAGATTCCGCGAGTCCGAGGAAGCCGCGACTCGTCGCCGCCGTCGGCAGGGGCTATGCTTTCGGGAGCGTCGTTCGCACCGAGATTCCTTCGGGCGCGGCGCCCATGGGCCGATTGTCGCGCATCTGCCGATCATGCCATTTATTCGGGGTCTTGCGTCCATGAAACTTCGATCCTGTACATTGCTGTGCGCGTTGGGAGCGTTGCTTCCCACTTCTCTGCCGAGCTGCATGACGATCACGACGGAACGCGTTGCCAGCGGTCTGGCGAATCCCCTGTACGTGACCGCGCCGGCCGGCGACACAGGGCGACTGTTCATCGTCGAACGCGACGGCGTCATCAAGATCCTCAATCTGAACACCCAGGCAATCAGCACCTTTCTGGACGTCTCCGATCTGGTTTCGACGACGAGTGAGCAGGGGCTGCTCAGCATGGCGTTCAGCCCCAATTACCAGTCAAACGGCCTGTTCTACGTGCACTACACCGGAGTTTCCGATGGAGCCACGAACATCGTCGAATACCGCGTCAGCAGCGGAAATCCCAACGTCGCCGATCCCGCGTCGGCGCGATTGGTGCTCCGTTTCGCGCAGCCCCAGGCCAATCACAACGGCGGCTGGATCGGCTTCGACACCAACGGCAGTCTGTTCATCGCCTCTGGGGATGGGGGCGGCAGCGATGACAATGATGCCGGGCATACTGCGGACATTGGCAACGCTCAAGACATCGAAGACAACCTGCTCGGCAAACTTCTGGCGATTGATCCCGGCTCTGACGAATTCCCGATGGACCCCGACCGGAACTATGCCATCCCCCCGCAGAATCCGTTTGTGGGCGCCGTCGGCGACGATGAAATCTGGGCGTACGGGCTGCGAAACCCATGGCGCTGCAGCTTTGACCGGCAAACCGGTGATCTCTGGATCGGCGATGTGGGGCAGGGGGCCCGCGAGGAGATCGACTTCTCGCCGGCCTCCAGCACCGGCGGAGAGAATTACGGCTGGCGGCTGCGGGACGGATTCATCGAGACCCCCAGCGGTCCGGTGGGAGGGGCCAAACCCCCCGGCAATGTGGATCCCATCTATGACTACACTCGCGGCAGCGGACAATTTCAGGGTCGCTCGGTGACCGGCGGCTACGTCTACCGAGGGCCCATCGTCGACCTGCAAGGGAAATACTTCTTCGGAGACTACATCAATCAGAAGGTCTGGTCGATCACGCGGAGCGGCACCACGTTCACCGACCTGACCGATTGGACTGTCAAGTTCGTTCCCGACGCCGGCACGATCGACAATGTGGCGTCCTTCGGCGAAGACGCGGTGGGCAACCTGTACATCGTCGATTTCGACGGCGAGGTTTTTCGCGTGGTGAAAAAGCTCCAATTCGGGGGCCTGGGCAGTGCTCTGCAGTCGACGGTCGCACGTGTGATCGGCCGTCGCTGATCCTCGACCCGGAATCCGTCAAACGCCGTGAGCCGGGGGCATCACCCCGGCTCACGGCGTTTTCTCTGCGCCCTCGAGGAACCGGACGCAGACTACTCCGCGAGCGCCCGGCTGAAATCAGCGATCAGATCGTCCGGATGTTCGATGCCGACGGAAACCCGCAGCGTGTTGGGCGTGATTCCTGCGGCACGCCGGGCGGTCTCCGTCATGGACGCGTGGCTCATTGAATCGGGATATTCGATGAGCGATTCGACCCCGCCCAGCGACTCCGCAAGTTGGAACAGCGTGAGTTTGGCCAGCACCTGTTCCACCGCAGGACGTCCCCCCCGCACATCAAAACTCAGCATGGCTCCGAAACCGCGTTGTTGCCGTTTGGCGAGTTCGTGCTGAGGGTGAGATGCGAGACCCGGGTAATAGACCTTCTCGATGCGCGGATGCCGGGCGAGGAATTCCGCCAGAGCCATGGCTCCCCGCTGATGGGCTTCCATTCTGGGGCCGAGAGTCTTCACGCCCCGCAGCACCAGCCATGCGTCAAATGGGGAACAGGCCAATCCCAGGGCGTTCACCACATAGCCGATGCGGTCGGCATGGGGCTTGTGCCTGGTGATGATGCAGCCGCCGACCACGTCCGAATGGCCATTGAGATACTTTGTGGTGGAATGGACGACGATGTCCACTCCCAATTCGAGGGGACGCTGCAGGTAGGGCGACAGGAACGTGTTGTCGGCGATCGTGACGGCGGACAGATCGCGCGCCACGCCGCACACGGCGGCGATGTCCACGATGTTCAACAGCGGATTGCTGGGCGTTTCAATCCAGACGCATTTCGTGGCCGGAGTGGCGGCGCGGCGGATGTTTTCCGGGTCAGCCATGTTCACGAATGAGAACGTCATGCCCATGTCGCGGAACAGGCTGTCGAACAAGCGCCACGTGCCGCCATAGATGTCGTGACCGGCGATGATATGGTCGCCGGGTTTGAACAGGTGCATGGTCGCTGTGATTGCCGACATGCCGGTGCAGGTGGCGCGGCAATCGAGCCCCCCTTCCAGCGCTGTGAGATTCTCTTCGAGCGCACGCCGCGTGGGATTCCCGCTACGGGTGTAGTCGAACCCGCGATGACGATTGAGGTCGTCCCAGCGAAACGTAGAAGTGGGGTAGATGGGGGTGGTCGCGCTGAGGTACGCGGAGTCTTTGTCGACTCCGGTATGCACACAGCGGGTCTCGAACTGCATTGCGAAGTCCTGATTCTGAAAGCTCAAGGAAATTCCCGCGGACGGCTCTGCCGTATGGTAGGAGGAACGTTGCTCATGACACAACGCTGGCACGCGGGTTCAATTCACCCAAACGCCGCCGCTCGTTCGGGGGGTTGCCCGCCGGTTCGCAGCATCGCCGCGGCCACATCCAAAGATTCGGCATCCAGCCCAATCGCGGCGAGTCGGTCGATCGCCGCTTCCACATCATACGCTTGCCGTCGAAAGTGCACTTCTCCGTTCTCGATCACCACGTAAGCGGCCCGGCAGTCTCCATCACGCGGTTGACCCACACTGCCGGGGTTAATCACGCGACGACCGCCAATTTGCAGATCAAGCGGCAAATGCGTGTGTCCCACGCAGATGAAATCGGCCTCAATGCCCGCCAGTCGCGCGGTCCAACCAGCCGGATCGTGGCCCAGGTATTCGTCCATCGGATCTCGGGGAGTGGCGTGCACGAGATAGAACGTCCGCCCGTCAAGTTCGACGGTTCGGGTGACCGGCAGGCGGGCGAGGAACTTGAGGTGCGTCGGTTCGAGGACCTGCAAATGATGAGCGCGTGTGGCTGCCGCCAGACGACGACAGCCCCCCCCGAGATTGGTGATGACGCGCTGTGCCGTGGCGTGATCGTGGTTTCCGCGGACGGCCGCGTGAACCTTGGTGCGCACCCACTCGATGCAGGGAATGGGGTCGGCGCCATATTCGACGAGATCTCCCAGGAACAGGCAGGCGTCAAAAGATTCCTGGATGGCGCTGAGCGCGACCCAGTTCGCATGAATGTCGGCCAGAAGGAGGATTTTCATGCCGCAGAGTCTGTTGACGCATCGCGAGGGGCTGAGGGATTCTCCTTCACAATACCGTGAAAACCGATGGGATCGCCAACGCAAATCGCCGCTGGACGGTGATGACTGGAATGGCCAGCGGAAAATGCATGCCACAGATCAGGTTTGGCCCGCAGTCATTTCGTCAACAAATCCGGCTTTTCGTCGATTCCCTCCTGACGCGGCACTCTGTTTGCTGCTACCATTTTGCTGGTCTGCAGCCTCTCGATCGTGCCTGGGAGTCGACAGCTCGGGGAATTCGAGGCCGCATCGAATTCCCTATTTGAGGGGTGATTCATGGCGACGCAGCGAAAAATTGAATCTCTGACCTATCGCGAAAAATTGCGCGATGGTGCCCATCTCACGCGCGAATTGATCGAACATTTCAGCCAATCGCTGGAACCAAAGATCCAACGCATCAAGACCGTCGTTCGTACTCGCTCACAGCCGGGAGAAGACGACGTTCCCGATGTCACTGTGCGGAACCTGGTGGCGACCGTCTTGGAGAGCGAACGCTTTGCCTCGGAATTGTGCGAGCGACTCGAAGAATACTCGCGAGCGATCGTGTCCGAATCGGAGAACATTCTGGAACCGAAACAGAGGCCGGGACGTCGTTGATTCGCTGGTGAGTTTCGACACGGAGGTGCTTGGCAATTATGAGCATAAGTCGATTTCTGGTTTGGCGTTAGAGGTTGACCATCGCCGGGGTTTCGCGACAATCTTGCGGCAGCCGCGGCGGGCCGAACCAGTAACGATCCAGCGAGGAATGGCGATTCGCCCTTCGGATCAGGGAAACACGGACGGTGGTATCGATGAATCTCATCCTCTCTCGCGGCAATTCCTATCAGATACTGACGTCGCTTCGACGATGACCCCGAAAAAATGGAATCAATCCAGGGCTCTGCCGCTCAGAGTCCAAAATCACGTCGGCAATTGCTTCGGAACTCTCAGTCTTGATGTGTCGAAATCGAAAGATTTGCTCTGGGATTTCGCCAGCAGGAGATGCGCTGGCACGGAATCGGAACGGATGCTGATCACCGAACCGCAGACCCGACCTTTGTTGTCCTCTGCCGGTGATGAAATGTTTCCAGCGATGGGTCGGAATGTCAGCCAATAGCGATTCGCCGTTATCGACCGCGGGCTCCAGCAGTCACGCGCGCTTTCCGTTTGCACCGGGGGGCGTCGCCACGGACCGACAGGCGACGGTGCTGTCGGCTCCGCGCGGCGACGGTGGAAGTTCGATTTCCCTCGGTCCGGCGACCGGGGACGAGGCGTCTCCGCCGGCGGCGCCGACGGCCACCTCGATCAAATTGTTTCCCAGCCAGCGGATGGAACTGTCCGAGGACGCTGCCGCGGGACAGACGCTCGGGCATTTCACCATCCGGCGCCGAATCGGTTCGGGCGGCATGGGGACCGTGTTTCTGGCAGACGATGAGAAATTGCAGCGGCAGGTCGCGCTGAAGGTGCTGTCACCCGAACAGACGGCCGACCCGGCGTCCGTGCAGCGTTTCATCAACGAAGCCCGCGCCGCCGCACGGTTGGACCACGACCATGTCGCGCGCGTCTTCTTTTATGGTGACGATCAGGGGCTGCACTACATTGCGTACGAGTACGTTCAGGGGGGCAATCTCCGCGAGTTGATCCGCGCCCGGGGTCGCCTCGAGCCCGCGGAAGTGGTGGCCTACGCTGTCCAATTGGCGGCGGCGCTCTGCCATACTTCGGCATGTGGTGTCGTCCACCGCGATATCAAGCCCTCGAACATCATCGTCACGCAGCAGGGGAAAGCGAAACTTGTCGATTTGGGGTTGGCCCGCAAAGAGAGCCTGGAGGAATCGGCTCAACTGACGGTCGCCGGCACCACGCTCGGCACGTTCGATTATATTTCCCCCGAGCAGGCCAAAGACCCGCGGAATGTCGACGTCCGCAGCGACATCTACTCGCTGGGTTGCACGCTTTACCACGCATTGACGGGGGAAGCGCCCTATCCCGACGGAACGGTGCTGCAGCGACTGCTGGACCATCAGGAAAAGGAGCCGCCCGATCCTGCCGTGAAGAATCGTCGCGTCTCCCCCGCTCTCTCTGCAGTGGTGCGCAAAATGATGGCCGCCGATCAGCGGCGCCGCTATCCCTCTGCGGAGGCGCTCCTTCACGACTTACTGCTCATTGCCTCGGCGATGGGATTGCGGACGCTGCCCGACGGTCAATCGGCCCTCGCCAGTCTGTTGAATGCTCCGCGCGGAAGCTGGTGGACTCAAAATGCCAGCTGGGTCGTCACGGCGATGGCGTTGGTTCTGGTGGCCGGCGTCTGGCAGGCGTTTCCGCAGTGGATTTCCCCTTCTGCGTCGGGAAGCCTCGCCCCGAGTTCAGGATCAGGTTCGCCCACCGCTCAGTCCGAATTGTCCCCACCCAACGATGGATCGGTTGCGAGTCGCTTCCTCCCGAGTCCGACGTTGACGACGACGGACATGCCGACGGCATCCTCGTCGTCGCGGCTTCCGGGAGTTGCGAACCCCAACCAGGGGACGCGAGCACCCTTGTCGGGCAATCCCGCCGACCCCGCTTCCACGACGAGCGATGGGACGACCATCCATCCGATGCCATTGGCAATCAATGCCGAGACGCCCCAGCAGTTCACGTTGGACGGTGGTCGGGCCGATCTTCGGATGCCTCCGGTTGTTCCGGGAGACGGACGGACTCCCGCGGCTCCAACCAGCGGCGCCGCCGTCGCAAATGCCGCTACTCCCGGCTCATTGGTTCCCCCTTCGACGGCATCCGCGATTCCGAGCGCGTTGGTCCCCGAATCCGGGCGGTCCGAGTCCGGGGGAACGCCGCCAGGTCTGAAAACTGGAGCAACCATCGTCGGAGCGGAGGCCGTGGCGGCGATTCCGGCGAATCTGGGCGGCGCCGCTCCGGGAACAACTCAGCTTCCGGTGGTGGTCGGGCCATTTGTGGTCGTGGGGAATCCGCAGTCGTACCCCACTCTGGAAGCCGCGTGCGCCGAGGTTCGGGATGGAGGGGTCATCGAATTGCACTTCGATGGTCGCCGACCCGAAGCCGAGCGGCCGCTGCGTCTGGTCAGCAAGCGGATTACGATTCAGGCGGCGCGGGGACACCGGCCCGTACTTTGGTTTGCTCCGAAAGAGGGCGTTGCCGACCCGCTGCAGTCTCGCATGATCACCGTCTCGGGGTCGACGGGTTCGCTGTCGATCGCAAACGTAGCCTTGGAATTGCAGTTGAAGCCGCTGCCTGGCGTCGACTTGTGGTCCCTGTTCCGGCTGGAGCGACCGGAGCGGTTGCGGCTGGAGAACACCCACGTCACCGTCAGCAATCCGTCGCATGCGGCGGCAACAGTCATCGAATGCGCATCTCCCCCGCCGGCTTTTGTCAAAATGGGCGCGATGAAGGATGGGCAACCAGTCGTCGCGACGGAAATCCTCGTGGAGCGCTCCGTGATTCGCGGCGAAGCCACCGGAATTCGCGTGCGTGATGCGGCTCCCTTGAATTGCGATTTCCGGCAGTCGTTTTTCGCACTCGGAGAGTGGTTGCTGAACAGTGAATTGGCGCCGGATGTGATGTCCCCGATGATGGACATCTCGCTGAGCCTGACCGACAACACGTGCCTTCTGGGGCAAGGATTGCTGCGGTCGGTCAATGAGGACGACATCTCTGGTCGACAGGCGAAGATGAAAGTCTCGGCCCGGAGCAGCCTGTTTTCGTGTGCGCCGGGCGTGGGCCTGATTGAGCAGCAGTTCGCGCAGCAGACCGCCGATTTTCGACAGTCGCTGCAGTGGTCGGGCGACCGTAACCACTTCGACAACGTTGAAACCATGTGGCTCGTTCGCTTCAACGCGCCACCGAGCGAGGACCGCTGGGATTTCGATGTATGGCGCAGCTTTTGGAATACCGGCGAAGCGGGCAGTCGACATAACCAACCCATCGGCTGGATGAGTGAAACACGCGGACAGGCGTGGTCCAAGATCTCGCCGCAAGGGATTTGGCTCAATCTGCAGCAACAGGCCGTGGATGCCGGCGCGCAGCAGGATCAGCCCAAATCGGGCGTAAGTTGGGACTTGCTTCCCGCGGAGCCATCACCGTCGGCATCCCGAAACCCCGCGAGTCCCTGAGGTCTCTCGAATCCGGGGGATTCCACTGTCGTGGTTTCCACGAGTTGGGGCGCCGACCGCGCCGTACCGGACGCGGTCAAACATGCGTCCTGAATTTTGATCGCGAATGGAAGCCCTCGGCGACATGAATCCCGTCCGGCCGCGGAATAGCGGATTGTGCGCCGCTGCGGGTGCTGGTTCGGACGGCGCCGCTTGCGATCTGTCGCGGAACTGCAAATACTCGTTCTCAGCGGATCGAAAACTGACCCAGTCCACCGTTTTGCAAGTGAATCCATGACGCCGTTCCGGACCGAACACGATTCGATGGGCGATGTGCAGGTGCCCGCCCAGGCCTATTTCGGAGCACAGACTCAGCGGGCCGTTGAGAATTTCCCTGTCTCGGGCTGGACGCTGCGGCCCGAGATGATCCACGCCATGGGACTCGTGAAGTGGGCGGCGGCGATTGCCAATCGCGACCTGGGCAAGCTCACGAAGACGGGCAAGAACAAGCTCAACGATGTGCAGGTTGAAGCGCTGCTGACGTCCGCCGCAGAGGTCGCCGCCGGCAAGTTCGACGCCGAATTTCCCATCGACGTCTTCCAGACCGGTTCGGGAACGTCGAGCAATATGAACGTCAACGAGGTGATCTCGAACCGCGCCATCGAGATCAACGGCGGTGACCGTTTTCAACAGGCGAAGCCAATTCACCCCAACGACCACGTTAACATGGGGCAAAGCACGAACGATACGTTTCCGACGGCGATCCACGTCGCAGTCGCCATGGGTATTCAGCAGCGACTGGTCCCCGCGCTCCAGAAGTTTGCGGACGTCCTCAAAGACAAGGCCGCCGCCTGGGACAAGCTCATCAAGATCGGCCGCACCCACCTGGCCGACGCCACGCCGCTGAGACTTGGCCAGGAATTCGGCGGTTTTGCACGCCAGTTGCAGCTCTCCGTCGACCGCGCTCACAAAGCGCTCAAGCCGGTGCTGGAGTTGCCGGTCGGGGGCACCGCCGTAGGGACCGGAATCAATACGCATCCGGAGTTTGCGGCCCGCGTCTGCAAGGCACTGGCTGACCGGACGGGTTTGGGATTTTTCGAGGCTGAGAACCACTTTGAGGCCAATGCCCAACGGGACGGGTTGGTCGAGTGCCACGGTCAACTCCGCGCGATCGCGGTGACGCTGTTCAACGTGGCCAACAACATCCGCTGGCTGGGGAGCGGCCCGCGCTGCGGGTTCTATGAAATCATGTTGCCCGACCGTCAACCGGGCAGCTCGATCATGCCGGGGAAGGTGAACCCGGTGATGTGCGAGAGCCTGATGCAGGTCTGCGCCCGCGTCATCGGCAATGATCAAACGGTCGCCTTCAGCGGCGCCACCGGCGGCCAGTTCCAACTCAACATCATGATGCCCATCATGGGGGACTCGACACTCGAAAGCGTCGCCCTGCTGGCGCAGGGGACCACGGCATTCGTCGACCTCTGTGCCCTCGACATGGAGGCGAACCCGGAAGCCTGCGAGGCCTCCGTCGAACAAAGCCTGGCGATGGTCACCAGCCTCAACCCCTATGTCGGCTACGAGAAGGCGGCGGCGCTCGCGAAGGAAGCCTTCAAGACCGGCAAGACCATTCGGGAACTCTGCCGTGAACAACAGATTTTGCCGGAAGATCAACTGACGAAGGCGCTGGACCCGTGGAGCATGACGGAGCCGCAGGCGTAGGCTAAGGTTTGGGAAACGTGTCAAAGTCTGCGCAAGGCACTGGAGCATGTTTCTTTACTCGCTGCATGTCGAAAACTTTCGTGGGCTGGCGGATGTCCAGCTCGATTTTCGCGATGCCGCCGGAGCCGCACGGCAGTGGACGGTGCTCCTCGGGGCCAATGGTTCGGGCAAGAGCAATCTGTTGAAGGCCATTGCTCTCGTCACTGCGGGAAGCGAAGCCGCAGCGGAATTGTCGGGCGACTTTGCCACCTGGGTTCGTGTCGGCAAGGGTTCGCGGCGAGCCAAGGTTGCGGCGGTTCTCCAGAATCAAGAACTCGAGGAGCGATCGATCGCCATCGAGTTTCGGCGCGACGACACGATCACTTCGTTTCTGACGCGAAACGCAACCACCTTGGAGTCGCTCGACGCAGCCATCAAGCATTCCCAGCGGAACTATTTCGTTGCCGCTTATGGAGCATCTCGAAGATTGAGCGACAGCCGCGGTGTGTCCCGCGAGAAGTCGCAATACCGCAGTCTGCGCGCCCAAAGCGTGGCGACGCTGTTTGATCCCAATCGAACGCTGGTGCCGTTTGAAAACTGGGTCATGGACTTGGATTATCGGACCAAAGGCAGCGGATTGAAACTGGTTCGCAGCATCTCCAAAGAATTCCTCCCGGGAGTAGTGTTTCACCGGGTTGATCGGGAGAAACAGCGGCTGTTGTTCCGCACGTCCGATGGGATTGTCCCCCTGGAATTCCTCAGCGATGGCTATCAGAACGTCATCGCCTGGGTCGGCGACATGTTGTCTCGCTTGACGCGGGTCTTCACCGACTATCGCAATCCGCTGGAAGCCCGCGGACTGCTGCTGATCGATGAAGTCGATCTGCACCTGCACGCGACTTGGCAGCGGCGGCTTCTGGAGTTTCTGCAGAGAAAACTGCCCAAATTTCAATTCGTCGTGACGACGCATTCCCCTTTGACCGCGCAGCAAACCGGTGCTGGAGAGTTGTACTACCTGGAACGGGCCGACGACGGCGTGCAACTCCACGAATTCTCCGGGGACCCCAGGCGAATGCTCCTGCATCAGTTGCTGATGTCCGACGCTTTCGGCGTCAGTTCCGACGAATCCCGCCAGCAGCAGGCCATCAAGGACAGTTATCGGCAACTGCGAGATAAGCCGGGAAAGACTGCGGCGGAGAAGCAGCAGCTGGAGACTCTGGCTGAGGCGGTGCGTGAGTTGCCGGACCCGATTCGCACGAATTCGCTGGTGAACGAGGAGACGTTGGCCCTGCTGCGAAAGATCGATGCGGAGCTTGTCGGAGGTCGGCCGTGATTCCGTTGCGGCGAGTCCGTTCGGAAGCCGCCATACCGCGGGCATTTCGCGGGCCGGAGCGGATCGAAAACGAACGAAAACTGTTGCTCGATCGGCGGCGGCTGTTGAAACAGGAGATCTCCAAGCAGGAATTTGATGCCAGTCGCTGGAAGTCGGCAAAAGAGCAACTACTCCGCGAATCTCACGGCAAGTGCGCCTATTGCGAGGCGCCCACTTCCGTCGTGGCATTTGGCGATGTTGAGCACTATCGTCCCAAGAGCATCTACTGGTGGCTGGCCTACAACTACGAGAACTATCTCGCCAGTTGTGCGCTGTGCAACGAGAAATTCAAGAAGGACGAATTTCCCATCAAGAATTCGTCCAAGCGCCTCAAGGGGCCGAAGGTCACCGCCGCCACGACAGATGCAAAAATCAGCACGCTTGCAGGGACGGCCGGCCCCGATTCCTTAGTCCCCGGCCAAGTCGCTGCCTTTGCGACGAAACACGCCGCCGAACGACCGCTGCTCTTGAATCCGTATTTTGATGTTCCTGCCCAGTTACTGGCATGGAGAGCCGACGATAACCTCAAGACCGTCGAATTGGTCGCGCTCCCGAATCATCCCCAGAGCAAAGCCGTCGTCGATGCGGCAATCCAATTCTACGGCCTTAATCGTCAAGAGCTGACGGAACTGCGCTACCAGCAGTACGTCACATTTCGAACGTTCAAACAGGTTGCCGCAGTGGGAACGCTGCCGAATCAACTTCAGACGGAAGTGGCCAATCGCATTCTGCAGCTTCAGGACGATCACTCCGCGTTCGCGGGAATGCTGCGATTCTTCAATGCCCAACCAGGCTTTCCGTAGTGGGTTAACCCACCAGAAACACCGTCATCGACTTCGGTCCGTGGGCGCCGATCACCAGCGATTGCTCGATGTCGGCGGTCTTCGAAGGGCCGGCGATGAAGCCGCCGAATTGGGCCTGCGGAAAGCGAATTCGACGGTAGGCTTCGGCGAGGTTGTGCACCACTTCGCTCGCCGGGACCACCAGCGACAGATGCTGGCAGAGGAAGTAGACCACGCGATGCTTGAGACCCCCATCAGTCACCCACACGGCGGCGTTCTCTGCAACGGCAAACTCTCCGGGAAGAATGGCAAAGTCAATGTCTTCCAGATCGTGGGGATTGTCGACGCCTTCGAGTTCGCAGTTGGTCGTTCCCACGCCGGGGATGCGCGACAGAGTCTTCGTCGACGAAACATAGACGGGCAGACTCTCCAATTCCCCGTTGATGGCGGCGACTTCCGGGACGCGAATGCACTGGCCGCCGATCATCTCCAGCACCTTGGCGAACTGGGCGATCGGATCGGGAAAAGTGATCCACGGCCCGTCAAGGTCGGGCAGGGGAGCGGATTCCGGAAGATGTTGCCGGATGGAGCGGAGGATGGTTTCGCGGGAGGACATCGTTGTCACCAGAATTTATTCAGTAAGGGTGCCGGTTTCTCGATTTCGAGGACTTATGGCAGGAGCCAGTCATCAAATTGCAGCCCAGGAATCGGGGCGTAGTCTTTCGTGTTGTGTGTAATGAGCTGCAAGTCATGGGCGATCGCTGTGGCCGCGATAAACAGGTCCAACGGCGGCTTGGGGTTCCCGGCACGCAGCAACTGGGCGCGCAGCACCGCAAATTGTTCGGCAACTTCGACAGTGACGTCGATGACTTCCACGAATCCCAGGAATTCGCGGATCTCGGCCATCCAGTAGTCGGGAGTACCCGAACGCAATGCCCAGACGAGAATCTCTCCGACAGTCAAAGCTGAGACGTGGATTGCGCCGGCGAAGCGGATGCATTTCTTTCCAACAAGCGGATTCCCACGCACATAGTGAGAGCAGATGTCGGTGTCGAGGAGAACCGCCATTATTGCGGCTCCGCATCTTCAAACCCTCGTCGCCTCTCTTCCCGGTACCACTTCTCAAACGCATCCAATTCCTCGCCGTGATTCGCCAAAGAACCAAAGCCTGGCAGGTCTCCCAGTTCCAAATTCGACTTCTTGGGGAGCAAGGTCACGGTGACGCGAACCTCCGTTCCATCAGGAGCGTTCAAATCGTCGTCGAGCTCGATGGTCCGCCCTCTCACAACTCCATGCAATCCGGCGATCTCCGACATCGGACGTCTCCTCAAGAACTCAAGACCCGTGTTACGGCTGTTGCTTCCGCTTCGCATACAATTCCCGGAAACTCCGCTTCGGCATCGGCGGCAACTCGCGCTGTTTCCCCCACGGGTTCAGGCCGTTGTAGACCAGGAATCGCGGCAGTCGCGGCAAGAGCCAGCGCCCGATTTTCCCGGCGGTCCGATACAGCCATGGTGATCCGAGGAGAATTCCGCCCAGCCACATCGCTGTGCGCTTGGACCACGGCAGCAGCTTGCGGATGGCGATCTCTTTCCGCCAGGTCAGAAGTTGGGTGTGCAGGTCGATCTTCACCGGGCAGACGTCGCTGCAGGAACCGCACAGGCTGCAGGCGAACGGCAGGCTGCTGTACGTGGAAGCGTCGCGTGAGGGGGCCAGGATCGAACCGATCGGGCCGGGAACCGTGGTTTGATAGCTATGTCCGCCGCTGCGGCGATACACCGGGCACGTGTTCATGCAGGCGCCGCAGCGAATGCAGTTGAGCGACCTGCGAAATTCGGGACTTCCCAGAATGTCGCTGCGACCGTTGTCGACCAGCACGATGTGCAGTTCGCCTCCGGGCATCGGTCCGTGAAAGTGCGACGAATACGTGGTGATCGGTTGCCCTGTCGCCGAGCGTCCCAGGAGTCGGAGAAAGATGCTGAGATCGGCCAATCGGGGGATCAGTTTTTCGATCCCCATGCAGGCGATATGCACTTTGGGAAGCGAAACCCCCAGGTCGGCATTCCCCTCGTTGGTGCAGACCACGAAGCCGCCGGTCTCCGCGATGGCGAAGTTGATTCCCGTGATCCCCACGTCGGCTCCCAGGAACTGCTCGCGCAGTTTCCCGCGCGCTGCGTTCACCAGATACGGCGGATCGGTCGCTCCCTTGTCGGTCCCCAGATGCTCATGGAAGAGTTCGCCGATTTCTTCCTTCTTGATGTGAATTGCGGGCATGACGATATGGCTGGGGGGTTCGTCGCGGAGTTGGACGATCCATTCGCCGAGGTCGGTGTCGGTGACGGTGATGCCGTGCCGTTCCAGGAACGGATTGAGGTGGCATTCTTCCGTCAGCATCGACTTGCTTTTGACGACTTTCGACGCCTTGTGCTGTTGAATGATGCCGAGAACGATGTCGTTGTGCTCCGCGGGAGTACGCGCCCAGTGGACTTTCGCTCCCAGTTGGATCGCGTTCCGTTCGAATTCTTCCAGAAAGTCGGCCAACCGCGACATCGTATGCAGCTTGATGCCGGACGCTTTCTCGCGCAGCAATTCCCACTCGGGGAGCGCAGCGGCCATCTTGTCGCGCTTGGAACGCACGAACCACAGCGACTGGTCGTGCCAATGGGCGCGGCTGTCGTTCGCCACGAAGTCTGCCGCGTTTTCCGAGTGTTCGCGAACGGTCGTCGTTGTCATCGTCGTGTGCTCTCTGGTAGCCCCCGGATCGCAATCCTGTGGCTTCAACGTTCACTGAATCATCATTCCGGCAACACGCCGCGAGTCGCCGCCTCGGCACCCCGTTGCAGCAGCAACTTCTTCGGTCGCCGGGGCTTCATCCAGACGCCGGAGGCGGTGCTCTTGAGCCAACCGTCTGCATCGGGTTCCGCTTCCCGATACTCGTTACCATTGAGCAAGTAGATTTCAGGTTTACGCGAATCTCGATGAATGATCCAAGTTTCGGGTACGCCAAGTTTAGCGTAGAAGTCGAGCTTTTCGTAGGACTCGTCGCCGGGGCTGTGAATTTCGACAACCACCAGCGGCGGGCCTTCGAAAAAGGCGTCCTGGTCAATTTCGAATCGATCGGGCGTCAGCAAGACCAAGTCTGGAATGCGGTAGTCGTCCGGCCAACTGCCGGCCGACGCCAGATTGATTTGATGATAGACTCGGTTGCCCTGCGGCTTCGCCCAATAATCGCGGAGCCACAATTCCAATTGAAACTCAAAATCTTGATGGGTTCGATTTGGTGCAGGGGGTATGTGCAACACTCCTTCCCACATTTCGTCCCACCGGTCGGCCCCAGTCCGTCGGCGATCTTCCAACAGATCCTCGGGCACTTCCGCCATGATCCCCTTCATCGCCTCATCTCCTCGCCTTGTGATCCGCCTAAACCGGTTGCCGCCCCGCCAGAATCTCCGCGATGTGCATCACCTTGAGCGGTGATTTCTGGCGGTGGATTAACCCCCACATGTGCATTAGGCACGACATATCCCCCGCCGTCAGGACCTCCGCGCCAGCCTGGGTGTGGTCGTGGACCCGGTCCAGCCCCATCATGCACGAAACAGCTTCTTCCTGGACGGCGAACGTGCCTCCGAAACCGCAGCATTCGTCCGCCCGCTGCAACTCGACCAGTTGAATCCCCTCCAGCGAAGCCAGCAGCTTCCCCGCCTTGCTGAACCGCGGTCCCATCACTTCGCTGCAGGACCCCAATCGCAATTCTCGGAGGCCATGGCAGCTTTGGTGCAGGCCGACCCGGTAAGCAAACCGGCCCTCGACGCGCTCGATTTTCAGCACATCATGCAGAAATTCGCACAATTCGTAGGTCTTGCGGGTGACAGCTTCAAACAACGGATGGTCGTGGACGAGATCGTGATAGTGCTGACGAATCATCGCCGTGCAACTTCCCGAGGGGCACACCACGTAATCATACGGTTCGAAAATCTCCAGGAACCGGCGCGCCAGTGGGGCGGCGTCGCGCGTACAACCAGTGTTGGCCATCGGTTGACCGCAACAGGTTTGGGCTGGGGGGAAATCGACTTCGCAGCCGAATCGCTCCAGAAGTTCCAACGTGGCCATGCCGACGTCGGGGTAGAGTTGATCCACATAACACGGAATGAACAGGCCAACGCGGAGCATGCGAGGAATGTCTTTCGCAGGGGTGTTCGAGTCCGGGGATTATAGCCCGAACCGCCCTGTTGACGGGAGTTGGGTTCGCTCGGCAACTCGCAGGATTCGATCCTCGGGGGACCGCAGTCGATGGGGGAATCCGCATTGTCCGAAAACAGGTGCTGAAGTATGCTCCGCCGCGCGGGAGATGCCGATTCTGAACTTGTGTTCAAGTCGGAGGGTCGCTGAGTTTCAGGCGTTGATGGCGAATGACGGCCCGAACGACATGGATGTCGTGCCTGTGTTTCGTCGGTTTGAGCGGCTGTCTGGGCCGCACGCAAGCCGATCTGCTGCAGGCCCGGCTGCGCGAACAGCAGCAGATTCTGGCGGAAACGCAGGCTCAACTCGATGCCTCCGCGAAGGAGTTGAAGCTGGCGCGGAAGGAAACCGAAGGTCTTCGGCACCAACTCGCGAAGTCGGGTGCCCCCGGCTTATTGCCTGAACAGTCAGACGCGCTCATCCGTGTTTCCGCGATCCGCATCAACTCGATGCTCACCGCAGGCTTTGACCGTGACGACGCGTATGGCGATGACTCCCTGGTGGTACAGTTCACCCCTGTCGACGACACAGGGGAAGTCGTGCGGCTGCCCGGCGATGTACGGATTCGCGTCGTCGATCCCGCACTCCCAGAAGATTCGCAAACCGTTGACGAGTGGACATTTAGCGCCGCCGAGAGCCGCGAACGCTGGGTGCGCGGATTCCTCGGGAATGGTTATCAGTTCACGCTTCCGTGGCAGAAGCCTCCGAAGAATTCGGATCTCGTGGTTCACGTCCAACTTCGCCCTGCAGACGGACGCGAGTTTACGGCGACCCATCTGGTCAAGATTACGCCGCCGGTCGTGACTGCCGATGCTCAACAAATTCAGCCAGCAGGGGCGGCCTCTTTGCGAAAACCGGAACTTGAGACCCCAACGCGACCCGTCATCGAGGATTCCTCCCGCTGGATGCGCGACGACGTGCCCACGTATCGGTAACGTCCCGCGGTCGAGTTCGGCCCCGTGCAGGGCGACAGAACATGTGTTCCCGAAAACACTTCCGTCCGAATTGACGTCGCGGGCGTGACCTGTGTATCCTAGTGGTTTCCGTTTCTTCCGGGAGCCTGGTTCCTTGGTTCACGTGCCCCACTTGGATGACGCCGTCCGCAAAGCGGACGTCTTGCTCGACGCGCTCAACTGGATTCGCCAGTTCCGCGACCGGCATGTCGTCATCAAGCTCGGCGGCAGCGCCATGGAAGAAACCGACGCGATCAAGCAGTTGCTGACGGACGTCATCTTCATGGAATCGGTCGGCATGCGACCGATTCTGGTGCATGGCGGCGGCAAGGCGATCAATGCCGCAATGAGCACGGCCGGAATTGCGCCCCGATTCGTGCAGGGTCGACGCTACACCGACGATGCCACACTGGAAATCGTCGCCAAGGTGCTCGCGGGGGAGATCTGCCAGTCACTCGTCGATGAGATCCAGCGTCAAGGGGCCGACGCTGTCGGCTTGAGCTATCTCACGGTCAATTGCCTGCGCGGTCAGCGGCTGATGTTGCCCGGACCGGAAGGCGAACAAATCGACCTCGGCCGTGTTGGAGAGGTGACCGATATCGACCGCGATCTCCTCTTGAGCACGTGTCGAGGCGGACGTATTCCGGTGCTGCCTTCTGTGGCTCTGGATGCCGATGGCGGCAAGTTGAATGTGAACGCCGACACGGCGGCAGCGGCGGTCGCGCGGCTGATTCAAGCAGAGAAACTGGTGTTTCTAAGTGATGTCCCCGGGATTTTCCTGGATCGACATAATCCGGCGACGCTCCAATCGCATTTGAATTCGTTACGGTGCCGGGAGTTGATCGCCTCGGGGGTGATTGACGCGGGCATGGTCCCGAAAGTGGAAGCGGCGCTGGAGGCGCTCCAGGCAGGG
The DNA here is from genome assembly GCA_033762515.1 of Planctomycetaceae bacterium. Classification (GTDB taxonomy): domain Bacteria; phylum Planctomycetota; class Planctomycetia; order Planctomycetales; family Planctomycetaceae; genus DSVQ01. The sequence goes on along the minus strand of JANRLN010000572.1, from coordinate 936 downwards.
GTCAAGAAAGTCCACATCATCGATGCACGGATTCCGCACTCGATGCTGCTGGAGATTTACTCGAAGGAAGGCATCGGCACTGAAATCGTGCTGTAAGGCGGGGGTCGGGATTCGGGAATCGGAATTCGCAGAACGACACAGCCCTCTGCGATCCTCAATTTCCGAATCCCGATTCCCGACAATGGAACCTGAGTTATGGCGACGACCAGTCAGTCGGTCATCGACACGTTCAATCATTACGTGATCCCCAACTACCGCCGCTATCCGGTGTGTCTGGTCCGCGGGGCGGGGACGTCGGTGTGGGATGCCGAGGGGCGGCGATTTCTCGACCTGTTTCCGGGTTGGGGTTGCAACATTTTGGGGCACTGCCCCGGTCCGGTGGTGCGCGCGATTCAGGAGCAGGTGGCCAACCTGATCCACATTCCCAACACGTGGTACACCGAGGCCCAGGGCAAATTCGCCGAGGCCCTGTGCACCCGCGGGTTCGGAAAGGCCTTTTTCGCCAACAGCGGCGCCGAGGCCAATGAGGCCGCCATCAAGTTCGCCCGGCTTTACGGCGGCGGGTCGCGTTATCGCATCATCTCCTTCACCAACGGCTTCCACGGCCGAACGTTTGGCGCGTTGACGGCGACCGCCCAGCCCAAATACCACGAAGGGCTGGGACCGCTGATGCCCGGGTTCCGCTACGCGCCCTACGGCGATCTCGACGCGGTGACCGAACTCGTCGATGACGAAACCGTGGCCATCATGCTGGAACCGTTGCAGGGAGAAGGGGGGGTGAACATCCCCGACCTGGCCTTCCTGCAGGGTCTCCGGCAGATCTGCGACGAGCGGAATCTGCTGTTGATGTTCGACGAAGTCCAGACCGGGATTGGACGGCTGGGCACGTGGTTCGGCTACCAGTCTTTCGGCATTCAGCCGGACGTGATGACGCTC
>JANRLN010000571.1:0-12893 GCA_033762515.1 Planctomycetaceae bacterium | reverse complement strand
CCAGGACCAATCCTGCCCCTGGACGCGGTACGCTCGCGCCTTCGCATCCGCGGACACGCCCTCTGAGGCATCGGTCCAGCCGTCGATCGCTCCCGGACCACCCGTCTGCTTCATGCCGGCCCAACGTTCCGGCCATCCTTTGTCCAGCAGTTTCTTCGGGGGATGCCCGTCATCTGCGACCACGATTTGAATCGCCAGTTGCTTGTCGGGGTCGGCTTTGCGCAGGATGCGAAAGTCGGCTTCATTCTTCGGACGGGCGTAGACGTCGCCGCGACTGATCCGCAAGGTCTCTCCCGGCAATCCGATCATCCGCTTGATGTAATTTCGCTCGGGATCTTCGGGGAATTTGAAGACGCAGACATCCCAGCGTTCGGGTCGGCCGAGTTCATAGGGGAACTTATTGACCAGGATGCGGTCGCCTTTGAAGACCGGCAGTTCCTTGATGCTGGCCCGGAAGCGGCAGTTGGGACATACCGACTGCGTGATCCGCCCCATCAGCACGCTCCCCTCGTCGTTCATCTCCACGCTGGCACCGACTTCGTATTCATGTCCGCACTGGATGCACGCGACATCCTTGTGCCGACCGAACAGCGTCGGCGCCATCGAGCCCGTCGGGATCACAAAGGCTTCCGCAATGAAAGTGCGGAACAGAAACGCCAGCACAAAGGCGACGACGATCGACTCGACCGTTTCCCGGAAGGCGTCCTGATTCTCGACCTTCCCCGCAGACTTGGGCGACATCGGTTCGGCAGGCTTCGTTTTCGTGCGGGCCATGTTCTGACCAGTTCCGCCAGGTCCAACGCAGCGCCGCCACCATGGCAGATCGCTTGTCGCCGGAACAATCCTTCAGCTTACCACCATCCCGGAGTGCCGTGAATGCGACTTTGACGTCGGGATCCCGCGGCACGCAACAAAAACAGCCTCCGGAGATCCTCGGGGATCTTCGGAGGCTGCCATTTCCGACCGACGGCGACAGCGTCGCAACGACGCCGCCGTCAGCGATCAATCATCGTAGTCGACAACCACTTCGCCGCGTGCGGAAGTGATTTCGACTTCGTACTTGCCGAAGTCCAAAACCAGCTTGTTCCCGCGACGCTTGCACTTGGTTTCGTAGCAGTCGCACGGCGGCACGCAGACTTGCACGTACACGCACTGCGGACCACAGCTGCCGCAAGCCGGCGGGCACGGATCCGGCACCGAAACGATCATCGGCACAGCGCACGGGTGAACGTTCTTCAGGTCCTTGTAGCGGACGCAGTGGAACAGTTCGATCGGCGTCGAAGCCGACACAACCGTGCCTTCGGGCATCGGAGCGATTTCCGCACCCACCGGGGGAGGCACCTGAGCCGCCCCGACCATCGTCGACAACGCCATGACGGCGGCCGACATCCACGCGAACATCTTCATTTCTGCAATTCCTCCTTCTGAGTCGACTGCCCGGCCTGAGTCGACTGCCCGGCCGATCAGTCGCCGAGCCGCGGACAGCCACGTGTCTTATCCGAATCCGGAACTCTGGAAATCGGCAGCGACTTCCCCAATTCCCGGACGGATCACAATCCTCCATGGAAACCTCGACATCCTCGACCGCAGTTCGGCAGAAACTGCCGCTCCAGCAGACCGCGCATTTCGAAACTTCTGCCAACAGAACTACTAGGAAAACTCTGCCGACACAAGCGTCCCCCCGCACATCTTGCGAAAACTTCGCGGATTACGCAAACACCCTGAACACGCGTAGGGAGACCTCGTTCAGACTGCCGACAATCCTCTCCGCTCGACGCGGCGCGTCATGGTCGACAGTCCCGTCACCGACTTAAGAGTTCCAACGGGCGGTCGCAGCACGCTATCATGCGAAGGCTCGCCGACACTGCACCCTCATTTCGACGGGGTCGCCCATGGAGTCGTTGACCCGGAGAGATTTCCTGTCCGCGCTGTCGGCCGGTTCGATCGCCGCGGCGCACGCGTCGTGGATCGGCGCCGCGGACTCGCGACGCTCCCTGCAGACTTCCCTGACCGGCGAGGGATTGATCGATTACGTCACCCGGATCGGCGGCGCGTTTGACGCGACACTGTACAAACGCCTGCTCGGCGCCGCCAACGAATTCAAGGAAGGGGACGCCATCGTCGGCGTGGCGGCTGCGAATGACGCGGAGCGCCGGCAAGCCCGAGAGATCTTGAGCGCGACGCGTCTGGGGGCGATCAATGCCCATCCGCCGTTGATCGACGACCTCTACCTCGCCCTGCGCGGCAGCGTCGACGAACCGCTGCAGTCGCGGCTGAACGCGTGGACCTTTGCGCAACTCAGGGACTATCTGCTCACGCAAGAGGAACCCGCCATTCAGTCGATCATGCCGGGCTTATCCAGCGACGTGATTGGCTGCGTGGTCAAACTGCTGACCAATGCGGAGCTGACCGCGATCGGGGCCAAAGTCTTCAATCCCCTGCCCGGCACGCAGATCGGCGCCAAAGGATACCTTGGTGCCAGAATCCAACCGAATTCGCCCACCGACAATGTCGACGACATTCGCTGGCAAGTGCTCAATGGCTGGGCATATGCGGTGGGAGACGTGGTTCTCGGAAACAATCCCGTCTCCAGCGATCCGCAGTCGGTCGCCGCCATCCAACGGACGTTGCGGGACCTTCTGCGGGTGTTCGATCTCGTCGATGCGCTGCCGCACTGCGTACTCGCGCACATCGATGTGCAGGCCCAGGTTGAGCAGATTGAGCCGGGTTCCACCGCTTTGTGGTTCCAGAGCATCGCGGGCAGCGACTCGGCCAACCAGACCTTCGATGTCACGCTGAAAAAGATGCTGCAGTACGCAGGCGAACGCACCGGTCCCTATGCCCTCTATTTCGAAACCGGCCAGGGAGCCGACTTCACCAACGGTCACGGGCACGGCTTCGACATGGTGCTGCATGAATCGCGGAAGTACGGCTTCGCCCGCCTGCTGTCCCGGAAAGTCGCCGAAGTCCGAGCGGCCCACGGACATCCCGGCCTCCCCTGGGTGCACGTGAACGACGTCGCCGGATTCATCGGTCCCGAAGTTTTCCGGACCCGCGAACAACTGGTGCGTTGTTGTCTTGAAGACATCGTGATGGGGAAATTGCACGGCTTGTGCATCGGCCTGGATGTCTGTTCGACGCTCCACATGGACGTCTCACTCACCGATCTCGACTGGTGCCTCGAACAGCTCGTGCCGGCACAACCGGCCTACCTGATGGCGTTGCCGACCAAGATCGATCCGATGCTCGGATATCTCACGACGGGTTATCAGGATCACGTCCGCCTGCGGGAGAAATTCGGTTGCCGCGTCAATGACCGCATGTGGCGATTCTTTCAGGAGATCGGCGTCATCGACGCCCGCGGTCAACCGACGGAGCACTTTGGCGATCCGCTCTGGGTTCATCTGCAATACCGCCGCCGCCAGGGAGACCCCCGTTCCGACGCCGATCTCCTCGCCGAGGGCCGCAGCGAAATGACGGCGGTCCGCTCCCGCGGCGTATTTCTTGCCGAAGGGCACGGCACCCGCCCTTCAGACCTCGCGCCGCAATTGGAGCTCGACATCCTGAGCATCTACGACGACGCCAAACGCAGCATCTGGGCGGAGTTCGGCCCGGCGTTTTTCGAATCCATCCCTTCGGCGATTCCGCTCGCCACCCAGTCTTTGGATCGCAGCGACTACATTCTGCATCCGGCGTCCGGTGAGAGCCTTTCAGAAGACTCGGCGAATCGCGTGCGGCTCCTCAGCGACCGCTATGCCGGCCAATATGACGCTGTCATTGTGGTCTCCGACGGGTTGAACGCGCTGTCGATTATGGATGAACAGCAACTGCAGCCCTTTCTGAGGTCGCTCCGATCCGAGCTGCAACAGGCCGAATTTCGCGTTGCATCCGATCACCTCGTCGTGAATTCGGGGCGCGTGCGGGCGGGCTATCGCATCGGCGAAGCGCTGTTCGCCAATCTGGACGGACCGCGGGCCATCCTGCACATCATCGGCGAGCGTCCCGGCAGCGGTCACCGCACCTTTTCGGTGTATCTGACCTCGCCGACGGGCGCTGTCTGGAACACTCCTGCAAAGGTCGACCATAACCTGACCCGCGTCGTCGCCGGGATCGCCAATACAGCTCTAGTGCCGGCTTCTGCAGCCGCAGAGGTGGCTCGATTGCTGAAATTGATGCAAACGGCCTAGGCCACCGACACCAAAAGCTGCCCAGCTTTCGACTTTGCGAGTCAGACCGCAGCGTCAGCGAAGAAATTCTGGGCGACGGCTTCAATTCGGTCCGCCCCGACAACGAACGGATCTTGCGCCAGCACCAGCTCAGCATATTTTACGCAGGCAGCCTTCACATCCGCCGACGTGAGCACCTCATTCAGAGACTGCTCCAGGCGGTCGACGGTCAATCCCTTGCGGGGAATGACGCGGGCGACTCCGGTTTCCGCCAATCGACGGGCGTTATCGGGTTGGTCGCTCACCGCAGGAATTGCGATTTGCGGAATTCCTGCCGCGAGCGTGGCGGCGAGCGTTCCCATGCCTCCATGATGCACGTGGGCCCGGCAACGCGACAACAATTGGCTCAGGGGCACATACGCGAAGTCGGCCGCGTGATCGGTGCGCGGAGCGCTCGTGTCGGCGGCTTGTCCCAGGAAAATCGCCCGCTGATGCAGACGCTTCGCCGTCTCCAGACACACGGTGCGGTAGCTCGGTCCGTTGGGGATAAACGAGGGACTGCTGAAGACAATAGGGGGCTCGCCGGCACGCAGATACTCTTCCAATTCGGGCTGCGGTCCGGCCTCTTTGCGCTGGTCGTAACGGGAAAACCCCAGGTAGCGAAACTGCGGCAACTCATGCGGCCGCATGGTCCCAAACCACTCGGGAAAAACTCCGAAGACCCCCTCCGGTCCGTGAAACCATTCCTGCATGACCCGCTGCACCGGCGGCAGACCCACCTTCCGGCGAAATTCGTTGACAGGCCCGCCGATCATTCGGTCCGTGACGAAGTTGGCCACGGCCATTCGAACTCGACGACGCCAGCCCAGCTCACGGACGGCCCGGTCGCTGGGCAAGAGAGTTGACGGCTGCAGATGGCAGGTGAACAAGGGAAACCGATGCTTGTCACGAGCGATGCGCGCTCCCAGGACCCAGACATGCGCAAGAACAACGGTCTGCGGTTCTTGCTGCACCGCCTCGCTGACGATCCGATAGGCCGGCTCGAGCTTCTCGGCACAACGCCGCAGACCGAACCGACCCGATGACCGCCAGGACCAATCCTTGCGCTCCAGCACCTCGCGACGGTATTCGTCCGCAGACACGAGATCCAGAAAACCTAAAGACTCCTGGTCGGCGAACTCGCGAAAGTGTCCGTTTCCCGCCAAGGTCACCCGGTGACCCCGACGCTGCAACTCCGCGCCGAGTCCGACGAACGGCAGCATGTCGCCCGCGCTTCCCATCGTCAGCATCAGAACGTGCATGCCAAATCCGCTCGGAGCCACTGGAGATCGATCAGAAATTCCGCAATCAGAACCAGATATCGAGCCGCCGTGGCGACTCAGGTGGGTCCGCCAGCCAGCGGACGGATCGCCGCGGCGAACATGGGGGCTTTCGTCACGCGGTTTCTCGTGGAGTATCGCGCCGCCAGATGATCAAACGAGATCAACTCCACGACTTCAAAATGATGCCGTGCGGCAAACTCCGGAAACTCCTCGGGGCGCAGGAAATACTTCAGCGGTTCCCCCACCCGTCGAAACCAACCCGAGACCTGTTTGACTTCGCGCGGAGGCTGAATGAAATCGAACACCAGCACGGATTGGGGATTCGTCAGCGTTCGCACATCGCGCAAGAGCGCCGCAATCGCCGGTTCGTCGAGGTAGTAACTGACTCCCATCCAGTTGATCAACGTCGGCAAATCCGACTTCAATCCCGCGTCGCGCAGCCGAGTCGCCACCGACTCGGTCTCGAAATTCATCGCCACGCGAACCAGCGGAGATTCGATGGGGGGGAGTTGGTTCCTGGCGATCAGTTGCAGCCGATGTTGCTGTGTGGAAGGAACGTCGACTTCAAACACGGTGACGCGGTCGAGAAGATCGCGCAGCCGCCAGGGCATGGTGTCGAGTCCCGCGCCCAGCATCGCGAGTTGCCCTCCGTGCTGCAGCACCTTGCGGGCATGGTCGTCGGAGAAGCGGTCGCGAATCGCGATCACGTCGATGGCCCCGGGTTGCCAGCCGTCGATCAGGCGACCGACCCAGCGGCGATTCGCCATCCGCCGCGCGACGCCGGAAATCAGCATCTGACTTGCAAACGGATCCTGCAGGATGCGATCGGCCTCGGGCAATCCCTGTTGAGCCGCGCGTAGAAACGCGGCCGCGGAAGCAGTCTGGCTGGGACGGTTCGGCCGCATGACATCCGTTTCGTAGGGCTGAGTCTGCAACAAGACTGAGCGGAAATCCGGTCGCAGGAACTCCACTGACAGAGAGCCGCGATACAGTAACAGGGGAACCGGCAGGTCGCCAAGCCAAGTCGCTCCGCGGCGCCGCTCCGGGTCTGCCATGTCGCCGGAATTTCAGTCGACCGTCGTCGGTTCGGGGTAGGACGCGTGCTGCGACACGCTCCCAATGTCGACCACTCGGTCGGCGCCGAGCGGCCCTGCCGCACGCGCCGCTCCCCCCCGTCCGATCGATGCAGCGAACAGGGAGAAGTTCATTCGGCGTTGTCTCTCGGAGGGGAGCGCTGTAGCGTCGTGACCATCGTGACCGACCTCCTGAGGAGACAACCATGCTGCGCTGCGGGATCTCTTGTGTTGTGTGGACGATTTGCACCTTCTCGGCGTTCGCCGCCGAAGAAATCCGGCACTCATTCTTCGTCGCCGGCCCGACATTCACGGGCATCCTGGGCGAGAACGGAGAGGAAGTCTGGAACTCGGGCAAGGCCGCCGCACGTGACGGCTTCGTACTTCCCAACGGAAATGTGCTCATTGCCTGGTCGGAGGAAGTTCGCGAACTCACCCGCGATCATCAGACCGTCTTCCACTACCAACTGTCCGCCGGCAACAGGGAGATCGGCACTGCCGAACGTCTTGACAACGGTCGCACGCTGATTGTGGAACTCGGAGCTCAGCCACGCCTGATGGAAGTCGCCGCCGACGGCAAGATCGAACTGCAGTTCGCCTTGAAGCCGGAGACCGACAACGCCCATATGCAGACGCGAATGGTGCGCAAACTGCCTTCCGGGAACTACCTCGCCCCGCATCTCCTCGCTTTCGCCGTCAAGGAGTACACCCCTCGGGGCGAAATCCAGACGGTCTTCCGCACCGACCTGGAAGAACTCGGGGGTCGGCCGGCGGAGAATTGGCCCTTCACCGCCATCCGCCTCGACAACGGCAACACGCTCGTGAACCTGACTCACGGCAACAAGACGGTCGAACTCGACCCGGCGGGCAAAGTGGTCTGGAAGGTCGGCAACGACGACTTTCCCACCGAAAGACCCTTCGACGATCCCTGCGGCGGCCAACGTCTCCCCAACGGCAACACCGCCATCGCCAGCTACCACGCCAGCGGCAACGCGATCAAGGTCTTCGAAGTGACGCGCGAAAAACAGATCGTCTGGAAGTATTCCGGACCCCACCGGGCGCACGAAATCCAGGTGCTGACGACCAACGGAAAGGCGCTCGAGGGACGGGTAATGAAGTGAAAATTGTCTCACGGCGAATTCGGAGACGGCCTGATCGCACCAGCCTCTTGAATCACGATTCCCTTTTCGCGGACGACCAACAAGCAGCGCGAACCGAGGCCCGCATCCGAACGTCAATCACTCGGCATTTTCGCTTCCATGACACCGTTTCGCATCAATTCGCGGTGGCTCGAAACACTGGAGACCGTGGACACGATGAACGGGACAACGACGGTCCGGCACATCGGCGCCAGACGTCCGCCGGTCACTTCTCCCGCGAGAATTGCCGGGCCGTGATTGATGGCAATCAGGATCGGCCCGACGGTGAGCGCCGCGACGCCAGCGCGCCGCATCGATTCCGGATGCCTGACAAGGCGGATCCAAACCAGGATTCCCGACGCGATGGAAGTCTCCACTTGAGAGTCCTGGTTTCCGACGAGGCGTGCGGTTGGGAATCCATCAGGCCAACGGACTTCCCCCACTCGCCGGAGCGCTGGCTGCGCTGCGATCAGCCGTCCCCGGAAAGCGCTCGCAGCGCCGCCGCTACGTGCTCAACGTCGTCGGGCGTCGTGAAGGCCCCGACGCTCAAACGCAATGTTCCGCCGCCGGCGATCGTCCCCAGTGATCGATGCACTCCGGGCGCGCAGTGCAATCCGGCTCGGCATTGGACCCCGAAGTGATCGTCGAGAATCGTGGCGGCGTCTTGCGGGGGATAGTCGGCGAACTGCAGGCTGATGACGCCGGTCCTGGGGACTTGCCGTGGATCTGGTCCGCAGAGCGTCACGCCGCGAATCGCAGCGAGGGCTTCCCAAAGTTGATGCGTCAACACACTTTCGTGCGCACGCAGTGATTGCAGCGACTGCCGGACCAACCAGGTCAGCGAGGCGTCGAGACCGACAAGTCCGGGAACGTTGAGGTTGCCCGACTCGTATTTCTCGGGGAGTTCGTCGGGCTGGCGATCATCCTCGCTGTGGGTTCCGGTCCCTCCGTAGCGCAATGGGTTGAGTTCCCCAGCGACGCGGTCGCTGATCGCGAGCAGTCCGGTTCCCAGCGGCCCCAGGAGTCCCTTGTGCCCCGAGCAGGCGAGAAGATCGATGCTCATCGCCGATACGTCAATCGGTACATGCCCCGCCGACTGGGCCGCGTCAACCAGAAAGAATGCACCTTGGCGGCGGACGACGGCCCCGATCTCGGCGATGGGTTGGATCACACCGATGACGTTATTGGCATGCTGGATGGCTACGAGTCGTGTTTCAGGTCGGAGGGCCTCCTGCACCTGAGTGGGATCGATCAGGCCGTTCGCGTCTGGTTCCAGCAGGGTGACCGTCACGTCGCGCTGTGCGGAAAGCATCCGCAGCGGACGCAGGACCGAATTGTGCTCCCAGGTGGTCGAGACGACGTGATCACCGGGTCGGCAGAGCCCCAGGATCGCCAGGTTCAGACTGTCGGTGCCGTTGAACGTGAAGACGATGTTGCGTGAATGGGCGGCGGCGAACAACTGGGCCGCCGACTGGCGGCAGCGATCGATGACGCGACTGACCTCGATCGCCTGACGATAGGCCCCGCGACCCGCGGGCGCGCCGTTGTCGATCAGATACGCGGCGACCGCCTCAGCGACCCCCGGCGCCTTCGGGAAACTCGTCGCGGCGTTGTCGAAATCGAGTCGTCGCATGCGAGCCAAGCCGATCGCAGAAGAACCGCCGAGCACCTGCCCCCTGAGGTCGTTTCCTCAAAACTGCCGCAGGAAGCGCACGTCGTTCTGGTAGAACAGGCGAATGTCGTCGATGCCGTGCCGCAGCATGCAGAAACGGGCGATTCCCAGACCGAAGGCGAAGCCGCCGACTTCTTCCGGATTGTAGCCGACGGCGGACAGACCATTGGGATCAACCACTCCTGCGCCCCCCAGTTCCAACCAGCCCCCCTTCCAGCGGACGTCGACCTCGACCGAAGGTTCGGTGAACGGGAAGAACGACGGACGGAAGCGAACCTCGGTCTCGCCGCCGAGATAAGCCGCGGCAAACATTCGCAGGACGCTCTTGAGCGACGCCATGGTCACGTCGGCGCCGATCATCAGGCCTTCCATCTGATGAAACATCACGTGGTGCGTGGCGTCGATGTCGTCCGGTCGGTAGACGCGGCCGATCGAGATGACGCGGATGGGGGGCTTGCGGTGTTCCATCGTCCGGATTTGCACGGTGCTGGTCTGGCTGCGCATCAGCACCGGCTTGCCGCTCGCCGTGCAGGCGGCGGCAAGATAGAAGTTGTCCAACGGATCGCGCGCGGGGTGATCGAGCGGGATGTTGAGAGCGTCGAAATTGTGGCGCTCGTCCTCCAACTCGGGGCCGTCAACGACCTCGAAACCAAAGCGGGCCATGATTTCGCGAAATTCGCGAATCGTCTGGGTGAGGGGATGGAGCCGCCCGAAATCGCAGTTGACGCCCGGCAGCGTCAAATCGATCGCCGTCGCCAACGTCTGCGGTTTCGCGACCGCTTCCAGGCGTGCTTCCAGCGCGGCAGTCACAGCGTTTTTCACGTCGTTGAATCGCTTACCGACGACGGGGCGCTGTTCGGGGGTCGCCTGCCCCACCAGAGTCTGCAGATCCTTCAATCGCCCTTGTTTCTTACCGAGGAACTCGATGCGAACCTGTTCCAGGGCCGCGGAATCGGTCGCTGCGGCGATCGCGGCCAGGGCGTCGGTCTCGAACAAGCTGAGGGCGGTGACGGGATCCATGCGACGGCTTTCGACGATGACGTTTCCATGTGCCGTAGCTGAATTCGCCAGAATTCAGACAGACAGGGAAATACCTCAGATGTCTTGCGAATTCAGCGACGGACCGGCGGACAACGAAACAACCCGGCTGCGTGCAGGCAGCCGGGTTGTGGGGATGATACCAGCGGAGGTCCGCCACGCGAACTACGCAGCGAGGGCGGCTTTCACCAGCCCAACGACCTCGGTGAACACTTCCGGCGAATTGATGGCAAGTTCGCTCAGCGTCTTGCGATTCAGGCGGATGTTGGCCAACACCAGGCCGTGAATGAATTCGGAGTACCGCAGGCCATGGATGGAAGCGGCGGCCTTGAGACGGATGATCCACAACGCCCGGAAGTCTCGCTTGCGGTTGCGCCGATCGCGGAAAGCGAAGCAGCGTGCCCGGACGATCTGCTCCTTGACGGTACGGATCAGATTCTTGTTCGCCCCCCAACGGCCCTTGGCTTCCCGATACAGGCGCTTATGGGAACGATGTCGCGGTACGCTGAAGTGAATACGCATGGAACTTCCACCATCACCCGGCTCTCACCGCAAAAAGGGGGAGAAGAGCCGCTCGAACTGTTGATTTCAGAGCTCCGGCGGTCGTCGGGAAACGAGGTACGTCCGAAACGACCGGGAGAACCGTCACTTTTTCCACAATCGGCAGAACCTGCCGGTTCGTTACAGACTGGGAGCCAACCCCTCAGCCACCATGACGGCCGTGACGCCGCCCTGCACCGTATCCGCCCGCAGCCGGCGCTTCCGCTTGCTGGTTTTGTGGCTCAGCTTGTGGCCGCGATTGACCGACTTGTACTTGATCTTCCCGGTCGCAGTGACCTTGAAGCGTTTCTTCATTCCCTTATGGGTCTTCAACTTCGGCATTGCCGTCTATCCTAGGGGAAGGCCCGAACGCCTCCGACAATCTGCAGCCCCGCTCACCAAGCCCCGCCCGCGGGAATCGCGGATTATAAGCGGACCTCGGTCGATGTTTCCACGTCGCGGGAAAAATTTCTCTGCGCCCGCCATCGGGCAGGCAGGAAGTGTGCGAAAGGCGTCCTGCCGTGATGAGGAAACCGCCGGCGATCTATGCTTTCGGGGCCAGCACGGCAGTCATGTTGCGCCCGCCTTCGAGGCCGGGCGGTTTCTCGATCTTGCTGACATCCTGCAACTGGCCGATAATTTCCGCCAGCATTTCGCGACCCCGGTCATGGTGGGCGTTTTCCCGCCCGCGGAAGATCACGTTCAGCTTGACCTTGTCTTTGTGCGACAGGAACTCGCGCGCCTGTTTGATCTTGAATTCGATGTCGTGCTCGCCGGTCTTCGGACGCAGCCGAATCTCTTTCAGTTGCACCTGATGCTGCTTGGTCGAATTCGAATGCTTCTTCTTCTGTTCATACTTGAACTTCCCGTAGTCCATAATACGGCATACGGGAGGGCGTTCATTCGGGGCCACCTCAACGAGATCCAGGCCGGACTCAAAAGCCGCGCGCAGAGCATCGGAAGTTGGAATGACGCCCAGCATCTGACCATTCTGGTCGACGACCCGCACCGGTGAGAGGCGGATCTGATCATTGATGCGATGCGTGGTTTCGATTGCTGCTTACTCCTTGTCACTAGTTCTGTGGTTGGTCCCGCGACCCAGGCATGATCTCGGTCGAGACAATGCTCGACGCCGTCGAGATCGTGTGGTGCGCCGCCAGAAGTCGCGGCTGCAAACCGACGACAAACCCCCTGCCGTCCGCGCGACAGACTTCCTGAACCCGCGGACAGATCTCGGGGATATTCCTATTCTTAACGCTCACAAGTCATTGCGTCAAGAAGGGAGGCTCAGAACCTGCGGGGAAAGTGGCAGTTGACTCTGCCTGCCCCCCGGTCAGCCCCCCTCCCGAATCGATCCCGGCTCATTTCTTGACGGGTTTGGACGGCGGCGTTGCTGCGGCGGCCGGTTTCGCGGCCGGAGCGGCTGCAGCACTGGGAGCGGACTCCTTCGGCAGCGCCAGATTGACTCCCACGCGAATCGCCTTACGCCCTTTCAGCGTCCCCGGAAAAGCCTGAAACATCGGTCGTCCCTCGACCACCACTTTGGCGCCGTGGCGCACGTCATTTTCCGTCAGAATCACATCCCCGACCGACAGCTGCGCGAGCTCCCGGGCCGTGACATGGGTGCTTGCCAGATGGACGACCAATTCCACCGGCGCCCGACGAATCCCGCTTTCGAGGTGCCGCAGCTGTTCCGGATCAAGGGCCTTCTTCTGATACGCCGACCAGGAATCCGACGAGAGCTTGCCGCTCAGGGGTTCGATGGTGTTGAACGGTATGCACAGATTCATAATCCCGCGGACGTCGCCCATCGTCAGCTCGAAGCTGATCAGCACGATCACTTCGTTCGGGGGAACGATCTGCACCAGCTGAGGGTTGCTTTCGACCTGCTGCACCCTCAGCTTCAACTGGCAGATGTTGTCCCACGCGTTTTCCAGAGCTTG
>JANRLN010000570.1:0-9793 GCA_033762515.1 Planctomycetaceae bacterium | reverse complement strand
GGATAGGTGATGCCGATCAGGAGCGTGAGCGTGGAGGCCCGACTTGTGAGCGCCGTCGAGCGATACCCGGTCAGGGGCTAGAAACCCGCTTTGCCGAGGCCGCGCAGCAGTCGCGCCAGCGTCTCGACGCCGTAGATGGACTTGAGGGAAAACGCGAGTTCGGAAACAGCGGTCGGGACGTCTCCCCGTTCGAGTTCCGCGTCCAGCACAATGGTGCGGACGCGTTCGACCAAGGCGCCGACTTCCGGACAGGCCTCCAGAAACTTCTGGGTCGTCGGCTCGGGCCGACGCGCGGTCAGATCGGCCAGCGCCGCAAACCCGACGGAATAATACGAGCCGGACGATTCGCGCGGGCCCGCCAGATCGTCGGCGACGTCATGCAGATTCGCGTGCCCGTCGCGGTAGGCCTGCCAGAGCAGATGATGGGACGGCCGCAGCCGGGGGGCCCCCGGCAGCGGTTGATCGAGCCAGTGCAGCAAGCGCCACTGCCGTTCGCGATGTTCCAGCGCGTCCGGCTGGTTCACCACGGACTCCCCCCCGCTCATCCAATGTCGATAGGGGGCGAAATCGCTCCGCCAGTCGCCATTGAAACCGGAGTACGCAAGCCCGTGCGACGAGAGAAACTCTCCTTCGGCATCGTCTTCCGCAGGAACCAAGGCGTCGAGTTCCTCTTGCGGCACCTGCGCGTAGAGGTGTTCCGCGGCGTCCGAAAGAAAATCGAGGGCGTTCGCCGGCGGTTCAAACGCCAGCAGCCATTCCAGGATGGGCAGTACGACGCCGGGATACTTCAGCGGCACGCACTTGTCGGGTTCCAGCGGCGTCAGCATCGGCTGCCGATGGGGTTTCTGTCCGACCCAGGCCTGAAATCCCGAAAATCTCCACGCGGTGACGCAGTGGTGCCACTGCTGGGCGCGCAACAGTTCCAGTCCGTCGGGGTCTCTCAATTTCTTGGGGCGATCGTGCAGCCACCGGCTCCAGACTTCGCTCAGGGGCAACTTCCGGAAGGCCGCCGAAACGTTTTTCGCGTTGCGAACGTGGGGAAATCCGTACTGAATCGTGCCCAGCAGCACGGTTTCATTCCGCCGATACGCGAGGACGACCGGGGTTTCACGGTGTTGATCGACGAGGGCGTCCAGTTCCTTCAAGGAGGCAATCGCGGCGGGAGTGACGAGCTTCACCTTCCGAGGACGTGGTGGTTGCACGGGCGTCCGCTGCGCCGGGTCCATCAGTCCCAAGGCGTTGTTCAGCGTCAGAACCTCGGCCGCCGACTGGGCCTTGAAGATGGCCTCGGTTTGCAGCCGCTCGTCCTTGGTCATCCGTGGACGGGCGGCGAGATAGTCCTGGGCCCGTCCCTGACACGCAGCGCACTGACGCCCCTGCTCCGCCAACTGTCGCCAGATCTCCAATCCCGCCAGTCGTTGCTGGGAATCCTTGCTGCGCGTCAGTCGGTCGGCACTCGCGAGCGCCGATGCGTCGTCGCGCAGAAGCACCAGTTGGATCACCGAGGCGCGCAAGTCGGCTGCCTTGCGCGTCAGCAAGCCTTCCAATCGTTCCACCTCGGCATTCGTGAGCTCGAGCTGGGCCAATGCGGCGAAGGCCGAGGCCCGCACGTCCACCACCGTGTCTCCGGCAAGCTCCACGACCGCGGCGCGTGTTTGGGGATCCCACGTCTTCTGCTGGGAGAACAACTCGATCACGTGCCGCCGTCGCCAGGAGTCGAACGCTCCCAGGTACGGTAGCAGGCGGGTGGGGGGACGCGGTCCGAGCGCCGAAAACAACGCCGTCGCCACCCTGTGTTGACTGGGACTCACCCCGGCCCACGGCCAGACGAGGGGTTCGAGTTCCACGGGCTTTTCGGGCGTTCGGGCGATGAGGCGCTCGAGGCGCTCAAATGCATCGGGCACGATCTCGATCGGAGCGTCGCCGTCCAACTCCCCATCAGCGGAAATCTCCGTTTCCAGTTCCGTCACGCGGAAGGCGATCCGCAGGTCGGGGTCGTCGCTGGCGCGCCAGGCGATCTTCGTCGCCGCAGGCAATCCCAGGTTCTTGAGGTGCATGAAGGCGACGAAGCGCATTTCCGCCGAGGGATGCTGCAGCAGACTCTCCGCGAGGGGAACCGAAGCGTAGGCGTTCTCGAAAGCGGTCGCCCAGAGTGCAAGATACGCATGCCCGGCGTGGTCGCCCGCCAGAGTCTCCCGCCGGTCGTCGGCGTCGTCCAGCAATGTCAGCGTGCGTTCCACCGCCTGCTCGACCGACTTGGAACTGACCGAGTCCCACAGCATTCCAAACCACACATCGACAGCCCGCGCCACGGCGCTGAAACGAATGAGATCATGCTCCAGGATGACTCGCAGCATTCGCCGATAGGCGACAGGATGGGCCAGGTCGATCGCCTCCAAAATCGACTGCCGCAGCCCTTCCTGACGCTGGGCGGCCAGAAGCATTTTCTCGACGATCTCCCAGCCCTCTTCCCGCGATGAGCAGAGGAGCGCCGCCAGCACATGTCGCCCCATCCCACCGATCTCATGCTCGTTATGAGCCGAATCGGTGAGAATCTCGAAGACCTGCCTGCCGACCGCTCCGTCGGCGTCGATCAGGCCGGCCGCCAATTGGCCGATCTCCTGTTCCCACCCCCGGTAGTCAAACCGCAGGTGGGGGGCCCAGGTCACCAGCCACGTCGGCTCCAGCACGTCGTCGTGCAGAATCTCGGCAAGTTCCAGCAGGTTCGTCAGCCAGCCGATGCGCGCGGGAAGGGTCGTGAGCGAATCTTGCGGAGCGCGAAACGCCTTCTTCAGATAACCGCTTTGATACGGCGATCGTTTGAGGAACTCCCAGGTCGTCTCCAGGTCCGCGGCCATTTTCGGGACGAAAACAGCCAGAATCCGCCGACGCTCAGGCGACTTGAGTGCCTCAAACTTCCGCCCCGCGACGAATCGCAGATCCACCAGCCGCTTCTCGACCCGGCGGTTCGACGGCTGTTGAGCCGGGAGACCTCTGAGTCCCAGCGCGATCTCGGCCAGTTTTTTCGGCAACTTTGCAATCGCGGCCCCGAATCGAGTCCCGCTCCGGTCACGCTGTTTCGATTCGACTAATATAAACGGCTTCAGTCTCTCAGCAGCCACTTCCGCATTCAGCATCATTATCCCCCCGCCAGCAACGTCAGGCGCAAAAAGGTGATTCGACTGTCCTCTTCGAGGAAGACCTGTTCATCGAGGCATTTGCGTTGCACCTCATCAATCACGACGAGATACAGACCATCTTCAAAAGCCTGCAGCGCGGCGCCGACCGCAGCGTCCACATCGACCTCCTGCAGACCGACCTCGCTCTGCCCCAGGGCAATCTTGCCCCGTTCGGCAGCGGAGGCGATCTGCGGGGCTGTCAGCACGCGCAGCATCTGATCGTCGGCCTGACGCGACCGAAACGCCGCCACCTGTTCGCGAACGATGCTGTCGATCAACTTCCGCAGGGTCAGCCCCTCATCTCCGTCGGATGCCGGGACCAACGGCCACGACCAATCCGCGAAGAGCGGCTTCTTGCGACCAACGGCTTTCCCAGTTACGACCGGCATGAGACGGCCTTCGTCAACTCAGGTGCAAGCGGGAGGGCTTCCTCGCCGGAAATCGCTCGGCGGCGAGCCACGTCATCTCAATTCGTCGCCTGTCGAATTTCAAGACCCATTCATCCGCTCTCGCGATCTTGATAATTTTCGCGAGCCCTGGATTGACCCGGCAGCGAATGCGTCCAGCGTGTTTCCGCGACCGAGTCGCCGGGGTTGGGAGGCTGCGACCGCTCCCAAGGGAGTGGCGATCGCAGCCGCTGACGGGGCGCGGCATGGGCTGCCAGCGGCACGCGAGGGACCGCGGAACTCCAAGGAATTAGGGAATTGCGTGAGAACGATTTGCCGCACTTATCCCCAGAACAGTCTGCAATCGTCTGCATCAATCGCCCTGGAAGTCCCAGCCGGCGAGTGACACACGCCTTCAGCTGCAGTTCGCGCTCGATTTGGACCTTGGAGCTTGACTGCGATTCGGAGATTCTGACCGTCGCATTCGAGCCACGAACTCCGGCGCCGCGCCCTTCGTAAACGTCTCTCCGTTCGTCGGTGCTCCCCCCGAAGGGATGCCCGCCCGAGATCCACAACTCAGACCCGTCGCCGGTCGCGGGCGGGTCGCCCGAAGTGAAGGTTGGCTCGGTCGACATTGCGTCCGCCGAGCCTTGTCTCCGGGGTTTCGACTATGAGGAAAGTTCCAGCACCGAGAATTTCCGCAACAGGACTTGGGGACGGCTTGCAGCGGGCGAATCTCGCTCCGAGCGGCGATCATGAAATTCCGCGGAAAACACCCCCCAGACGTCGGAATCTGGTTTGACAGAGATCCCCGGCAGTCTGCAGGCTACTGGCGATCTCCGGGAGGTTGCTCGACCGGATGGCGACTCGGTGACGTCGTCAGTGCCAGCCGAATGATGCAACGGGAAATGTCTGGAATGCTTCGCCGACGGACCGCCCAATTCCTTCTCGGCGTCTCCATGCTCGTGTTCCGAGTGCCGGAAGACTCATGGATACATGGCCCCGGTGCGTTCTCCGCCGCCGCCGGGGAAATCACAACGGCGTTTGATCCGCTCGAGTTTCTCGCGGAAGAGCCCGACGCCGAGCCTCCGGAGGAGACGTTCGGCGCCTGGTCCGCCGCGCTGCTGCCCCGCTGGGTCAAGGCCACGGACGAACGGATCGGAGACCCCACGGTTTCCTACAAGGATCCGGAATTCGCTCCCGGAGCTCCCCTGATCACCTGGCAGGACGAAGTCGGCCGGATCTGGATTTGCGCCTACAACCAGCGGACCGGCGACCTAATTCCTCAAGATGGACGCGGCCTTTCGCCCGGCGTTGGTGTACCGATCTTCAGCCCATTTACATCCTCACTGACGCGGATCGGGACGAACAATGGTCCCGAGTGGGGGCACAGCCGCAGAGGCTACAGCGTCTTCTTTATGCAGGGAAATCGCACGCTGGGATATCGCGTGTCACGGTACGGCCTGCGCGACCGATCATTGACCACGGTCACCCCCGAAGGGGTGCCGGTGGCCGCGGGCGCTTTCGCGAGCGTCGATTCGCGCGACCCCCTGGAGCGGCTGTTGTACGGCAGACTGGTCGATCCGCGGTCGAACAATCAATTGATCGCCGGCGAATGGCTCAACCTGGGAACCGCAGACCCTCCGGTGCGGTTTCCGGTAGACCGCATCGGCACCGCGGGACCACGCTGGATCGTCGGCGAGCGGGCCATTATGACGACCAAGTTTGATGCGGACGGGATTTCACAAATCGCCCGATACGATATCGACTCGGGCGAGACCACGCTGTTGACCGGCGGCCCCGGCAATAAGTTCGATGGATTCTTCATTCGCGCGCCCGAGCAACTCGGCCGGCGCGTGTTGTGTTGCGTCATCGATCAGACGCGGGTCGCCTTCTATCGCCCCCCGAAACGCTCCGAAACCACGTGGCAGTTGCTGCGCGAGCTGACGCCGCCGCTGGAAGCCGTCGACGGCGAAATGATCAGGGCGACCGGAATCGCCCCCTTCGTTTACCGCGGGCGGTCGTACGTGACTTACCTCGCCACCCTGACGCGCTTCAATGCGCGAATCTGCCTGGCGTCGCTGGATGGTTCCATCAATACCGTCATCTCCGAGGCGACCCCCGAGAATCGATTTGACCCGGAGGTCCTCATCACCCAGGGGCGATTGTTCGTCTACTATTGGATCGGTCGCCAAACCGAAGCGGAGGTCGAGCAACTGCGACGCATCTCGCTGCGAATCTATCCGGCAGCATGGCTGCCGCTGTCGCCGCGCTGACCCTGGTGTTGGCGCCGGCCGAGCAGGCTCTGGCCCTTCCCAACCGCCGCGCCTTCGCGGGAACAGCCAATCACCGGCGAAAGTTGCCGATCACAGAAGAACTTTCCGTACTTGTCTCGACACTCCTCGCGCGATCCGCTAAGAGCCTGCCGGGAATTCGGCCGACGGGGGCGTTTCCCGGTCGCTTCAGCGCGGGAAGCTCATGCACGGGATCGAAGCCACACCGTTGGGGGCCTGTCGGGAGCCCTTCAGCTCGGGCAGCCATCTGCTCGGAGCCATCGTTTTCGCTGCGCTGACGGTTCTGCTGGTTCGCCGCGGCCGCGGGAATTGGCGGCGCAGCCTCAGTCTGGCGCTGCTCGGGGTCTCCACGGTTTCCTTATTGACGCTCAGTTCGCTGTATCACTGCATGTGGCCGGGACCGCTGCGCGAGTTTTTTCTGCGTGCCGACGTCGCCGGGATTTTTCTCCTGACCGCCGGCAGCCTGACCCCCGTGCACGCCATCCTGTGTCGCGGCATGTCGCGCTGGCTTCCCCTGACGATGTTCTGGAGTGGAGCCGCCGTCGGCATCATCCATCGGCTGGCATTCTTCGATCGCGTCTCCGATATGGGAGGCGTCCTGATCTTTCTGGCCTTCGGCTGGGGGGCCGGCATCAGCGCGGTGATGCTCTGGCGGGCCTATGGCTGGCAGTTCATCCAGAACGGGATCGGCGCGGGAATGTGTTATACGATCGGGGCCGCGATTCTGCTGCTGCATCCCCCGGCCCTCGTTCCGGGCGTCATCGGTCCCCACGAAATCTGGCATGCTCTGGTGCTTATCGGCCTGAGCCTGCACTGGAGTTTCGTGTTCCAGTTCGCCCATTGGCCGATGACGGATGACGCGACGCCGGCAACCATAGCCTTTCCGCAACGGCACGAACGTCCCCTGCGCCGCGCGGCTTGATGATGTCGTCGTCATCGATTCCGTGATCGGCAGTATCACTGTTTCCATCGTCCGTTTCCGCGGTCGAGGAGCGCTGCGTTCCCAGCATCGTCTTCGTTTTCCGCGTCCCCTTGTCGCCGCCTCTTCTGTCGGGTTCCGACGGTGGTACAATTACGACGGTCGCGAATTCAGCATGGGAAGGAGATCGGGCAGCCATGCAAGCCATTCACTTTGACCAAACCCTGCAAGCCCTGAAAGACCGAATCCCCTTTCGGCCGTTTACCGTCGCGCTGGTCAACGGAGACCGATTTGAAGTGGACTATCGAGACGCCTTGGTCGTTCGGGACGGGGTAGCGGTCTACATCGGGGTTGGCGGAGTTCCGGTACTGTTCGATCACGAGGGAGTGAGCCAATTCATCGGAGATCTTGCCGAACACTCCGACGAATGACCATGTGTTTGGAAGGTCTGTTCTCACCAGTATGCAGATGAGTGAATCGAACTCGCGAACCGGGGTGATTGACACGATCCACCTATGCCGAGCTTTCAACAATGGCGACAAGAATTCGCCAACCCGACGCAGCTCTCAGAAACCGTCGCGCGACTGGTGAGCGATGGAGAACTGAGCGCCGAAGAGGCCGAGCGTCTGGTGCAAGCGTTGCCCGGGGTGATTCGTGACTCGCGGTATGTGCTGTCTCACCTCGGTTCGCACATGGCGGTGGGGGTGCTCTTCGGGTTCGACATCATTCCGCTACCGCTGGGAACAATTGCGCGCGTCATCTGGGTCGGGTGCAGCAGAGTCTATGAGACCTGCCGCGGGTCCGCCGAACGAGCCGCCGTGCATTCCCTCGCCGTCTTGGGAGTCTCCGCCATCCCCTTCGTGGGCTACTTCGCCTACCTGATTCCGCTCCGCGCGCAGAACGCTGACGCCGCGACGCTGTATGCGAACCACATCGCCTATCGCTGGTACAACCGCTCGCTGGAGCAATGCCTGCGTCCCAAGCCCCGCTGGATCCAACGTCTGGTGCGGGGCATCGTGGGAACGACGGAACCAAACCCATCCTCGATCCAACCCCATCCAACAGCGGGACCGACGCCGATCCCTCAGGAACCTCAATTCCCCGCCCAGTAGCGATAGAACAACCGCTTCACCACTTCCATGCCGATGCCATACAGCAGCGTGATGGCGATGGCGATCACCGTCAGCATGGCCGGCGGCGTCACAAAGCCCAGGGCCGCGGCGAAGGGGGAATAGGGAATCCACACGGTGATCAGCGCGATCGACACCTCGGCGAACAGGAACAACGCGCCGGGGCGGCTCTGGAAGAACGGTCGCTGCGTGCGGATGATCAACAGAATCATGAGCCCAGTCAGGGTCGATTCCACGAACCAGCCGGTGTTGAAGAGCTGCTGATCGCTTCCGAACATCATGTAGATCGAGGCAAACGTCAGGAAGTCGAACATCGAACTGGCGAACCCAAAAGACATCATGAACCGCAGGATGAAGCCCACATCCCAACGCCGCGGCCGATGGATCTGTTCCGGATCGACACTGTCGGTCGCCAAGGCCATCGCGGGGAAGTCGGCCAACAGATTCACCAGCAGAATCTGATGGGCCAGCAACGGCTCGAACGGCAGGAACAGCGAAGAGACGGCCAGGCTGAACATGTATCCGAAGTTGGCTGCGATCGCGAAGAACACGTATTTCAATGTGTTCGCAAAGGTCTTGCGGCCCTCGCGAACCCCCTCGACGAGCACGCCCAAATCCTGCCGCAACAGCACGACCTGGGCCGCCTCGCGGGCCACATCGACGGCCGACGCCACCGAGATCCCCACATCCGCCGCATGGAGTGCCGAGGCGTCATTGATCCCGTCGCCGAGATAGCCGACGACATGACCGGCGTCTTTCAGCGCCAGGATGATCTGCTCCTTTTGATTGGGCTCCACTTCCGCGAAGACGTCGACTTTCCCCACTCGCTGGCGAATCGCATCGGGACTGAGGCTGTGCAGATCCGATCCCGTCATCATCACGGGATGGGCGATCCCCACGCGATGGCTGATCGACTCGGCCACCGCACGGTTGTCGCCCGTGATCACCTTCAGGCTGATCCCCAAGTCGCGTAGTTGATTCAGCGTCTCCTCGGCATCCGCCTTGGGCGGATCGGCCAGGACGATGAAGCCCAGGAAGGTCATCTGCTGTTCGTCAGCCTTCGTGACGTGGGGGGTATCGATGGTCCGCACCGCCAGCCCCAGCACCCGCAAACCGGCGTTGCTCAATTCCAGGAACCGGTGATCGATGTCGGACCGCAGCGACGCCAACTCCACCGTCTCTCCCGACGGCGTTCGAATCTCCGTGCAGCACTCCAGCACATTGGCGAGCGCCCCCTTGGTGATCAGCAGGCGCTCGGCTCCCTGCCGAATGCGGACGCTGAGCCGTTTGCGATTGAAGTCGTAGGGAACCTCGTCGAGCTTTTCGATGCCCGTCGTCGGAAACTCCCGATGCTCAACGATCGCCCGGTCGATGGGGTTGGCGAAACCGCTTTGAAACTTGGCGTTGTAGAAGGCGTGTTGCAGCACCGCTTCACTGGGTTGGCCGGCGACATCGACCCCGGAATGCACCTGAATGATCCCCTCCGTCAGCGTGCCGGTCTTGTCGCTGCACAGCACATTCATGCTGCCGAGGTTCTCGATCGCCAGCAGTTGCTTGATGATCACCTGCTGCCGGGACATCGCCTTCGCGCCCGCGGCGAGCACGACGCTGGTGACGGCGGGGAGCAGTTGCGGCGTCATGCCGACGGCGAGCGCCAAACCGACCAGCAACGACTCGACGACGTCGCGCTGCTGCAGACCAACCTTGACTGCAAACACGACCACAGTGATCACGACCACAATTTTGATCAGCAACTGTCCGAAATGCCGCAGGCCGCGCTCAAAGCCGGTCTCCGGTTGCCGATGTTCCAACCGCTCGGAGATCCGGCCGAACTCCGTCTCCGGCCCGGTCGCGGCGATGACCGCCGTCGCCATGCCGCTGACCA
>JANRLN010000569.1:0-3108 GCA_033762515.1 Planctomycetaceae bacterium | reverse complement strand
CTGAGCAGGCCGCAACCGCCGCCGCTCGCCCCCGGCACGCGCCGGCGGAGGAGTCCCGCGGCGGATAATCCTTCCCCAACCAGGAACAATCCCGCCGCCAGAGACAGTGTGGCGGGGACGTTGACGAATGACGGTAGACGTTGCATCAGGGCCTTGCCGCAGGCTCCGGCAATCCCTCCCAGAATGGCGTAGCTGGCAATTCGACCGGCGCTATACACGAGTTGCGACTGCAGGTTGTCCCACAGGGAATTCCGGGAGACCCCCAATAGCATCGCAAAGCCGCCGCACATCCCAACGCAGTGAGCGGAACCGAGCAGCCCCCCCAGAGTGATCAACCACCACGGTGTCATGGAATGGTCTCCGTGACGGTCGGCAGGAGTTGACCTGCGTGATGACCGATGTCGCCGCCCGCCCCTGACGCGGCGTCGCCGCGGAGCTTCAGCGAATTTCCCAGGACCATCAGGCTGCTGACCACCATCAAGACCGCAGCTACGGCGGGGTGGAGCCAGCCGCAGGCGGCGACGATCACTCCCAGGCCGTTATAGCCGAATGACCACGCCAGATTTTGACGAATCGTACGAACGGTGTTGCGGGCAAGCTCGAGCGACCAGGGGATCCGCCGCAGATCGTTCGAGAGCAGGCACACGTCGGCCGAGTCCCGCGTCACATCGGCTCCGCATCCCAGGGCGATGCCGATATCGGCCGCCGCGAGCGCGGGAGCGTCATTCAGCCCATCTCCCACCATCGCCACGGATCCGACCGAAGTGTGCACCGCCCGAATCGCCTGGAGCTTCTCGTCCGGCAGCAACTCAGCCTGCACAGGAATCTGCAGTTCCTGCTCCAGCACGCGCGCCCGTTCGCTCCGATCTCCAGTGAGGACCGCCTGATCCAACCCCAATGCGCGACACGCGGCCAATGCCTCGGTCGTTTCGATGCGGAGTGTCTCTTCGAGGAGGAATACTCCCCGCACCGCGTCTCCCCAACCGATGCAGACGAGTGACGCAGCAGCCTGATCGTTGTGCACCAGCAGCTTGCTTAGCCGCGGTCCCATGGTCAGCCGCAGGTCTCCCATCCAGCGGAGAGATCCGAGCGCGACCGGATCTCCTTGCGAATCCTGAGCGCACAACCCACGCCCCGCGATTGTCCGAATCGCGGTGAGTTCGAGATTAATTGGGGTCTCGTCCAGGTACTCCCGAATCGCCAGCGAGAATGAGTGGGTGGAGGCGGCGACCATCGCTGCAGAGACGGCTTCAACGATCGGACGTTCGCTGTCGACTTCGCACAACAGACAACGAACTTGCGGGGAACCCGTCGTCAGCGTCCCGGTTTTATCCCAGCGGATCGCTCGAATCGTCGCCAGGCGTTCCAGGGCGTCTCCGCTGCGAACGAGCACCCCTTTCGTGGCAGCATGGGCAAGCGCCGCCCAGACGGCCAACGGCGTTGCCAAAGCAAGAGCACATGGGCAAGCGATCAGAACCACGGAGAGTGAGGTGAGGATCCCGGCTTCCCAGCTGCTGAGCCGCGCATGGACAATGAAGGTCAGCCCGGCGACGAGGCAGATGATGGGAAAGAACCTCTGCGACCAGCGGTCTGCAAGTTTTTGAAAGTGCCCTTTCGACAACCGTGCGGCTCGGACCGCCTCAATCAAACGCCCCAACGCCCCCGCGGCCGGCGGCGCGGTGACGACCAGGGCCAGATCGCCGTCGAGATTCAATGTTCCTTCGAGCACGCGATCGCCGACGAGCTTTTCCACGGGTGCGCTCTCACCGGTGAAGAACTGCTCGTCGATGACCGCGCGGCCGCGGACCACATTGCCGTCCACAGGAATCCGTTCGCCCGCCAGGACGCGGAGCAGTTGACCCACTTTCACGTCGATGCGCGCTTGCTGCGTATCCACACCATTGAGCGCAATCACGCGAACGACATCCGGGACCAGCCGCTCCAACTGCTCCAGCGCGGCGGACACCTGCAGTCGGCCCGTCGCCTCGAGCCACCGTCCCAGCGTGACCAGAACGAGAATCACACAGCTCACCTCGAAATAGACGTGACCCTGGCTGCGGAATGTCGAAACGGCTGACACAACGAAGGCGGTGATCACTCCCGTCAGCAGCAGAAGATCGGTCGAGCAGACGCCTCGGCGAAGCTGCTCAATGGCGCTGCTCAGCAGCGGTCGGCCCAAAACCAGCAATACCGGCGTTGAAAAGAGGAGCGCCCCGTAGCGCAGGAAGTCGGCCAGGGCGACTTCAAACGGTGAGGTCGGAACGGCGGCGTAGCTCCAGAGAGCCATCGTCAGCATCACGACGTTCATCGTGCAGAAGACAGACACGCCCAGCGTGAGGGCGGTCCAGCGTTGTGCCGCGGTGTCGCCGGTCGCTTGCGTGACTTCAGCAGCGAACCGACAACCAAAACAGCAGTAGGCACGCTCCCCAGCCGACGAGACGCCCGTCACCGGGAGACCGCAGTAATCGCAAGTCTCCTTGAGGACGGGGGAGGCGGCGGATGAAGCTGCGGGGGCCATGGTTACGGGGGGGTCAGCAGTTCTGTTTGAATGGCCGGCAGGAAGTTCGCGATCGAATAGGCAATTGCAAACGCCCAGAAAACCAGCCACATCAACCGCACATACCACGGGATCGCATTACTGACGTAGGTGTGATAGTGCAGGTCCCCCTCAGGAGTCGTCTGCTCGGGAATCGTCATGGGGGCGTCCTGTCTCGGGGGATGTGAGTTGGTCGTAAACAACTTGTGAATGCGAGACTCGAAATTCGAAGGGACTCTTAACTCCAAAGTTCAAAACGAGCCACCGACGAAGAGATCCAGCAACCGATTCGGAATTGCGAATTCTCAGCTTGGCATTCCTTCGGGCTTCCAACTCGAAAGTTCGAAATTCAGGGCTCCCAACGCCCTAGACCTTTGCCGCGTTCCTCGACTCTGCATCCAGCCTCTGCTCGTTCTCGAACATCGTCTGGCTCGGTTGGTTGAGGTCGTGGAAGGAGCCCTGGG
This sequence comes from Planctomycetaceae bacterium, assembly GCA_033762515.1. Lineage (GTDB taxonomy): Bacteria > Planctomycetota > Planctomycetia > Planctomycetales > Planctomycetaceae > DSVQ01. The sequence goes on along the minus strand of JANRLN010000569.1, from coordinate 108 downwards.
CGGCGGTCCACAAGAGTAGGCAGAAAAATCCCGCTGTGGCAAACAGGTAGTTCACGATGGGAGTCGCGGCGAATGCTCCCTCTTCGTCGCCTTGAATGATCAGGATCA
>JANRLN010000568.1:0-22780 GCA_033762515.1 Planctomycetaceae bacterium | reverse complement strand
CGCCGGTGTTGAGCACCAGCAGCGAGCCGTCGGCGTCTTCGAGGACGTCGGTGGGGTGGAAGTCGCCGTTGTCGCAGGTCAGAAATTCGTGCACATCGGCGGTGAAGGTTGAGCCGGCGCGCTTGAGTTCGGCGTAACGGACTTTGTGGGTGTTGAACTCGGTGAAGAACCACTTGTTTTTGAAGTCATCGCCGAAGTGGACGCCGCGGTAACGCATGATGCCCGAGCAGGCGACGTGGCCTAGGTTGTGGATCGGGCCGAGCAGGCCGCCGGTCCATTTGAACTCGGCGACGCAGTCGGCCTGGTCTTCGCGAGGATAGACCCCCCCTTCGACCCAGTGCATCAGGCAATCGCCCCGGTCGCGGTAGAGGATGTTGACCGTACCGATGCATTCTCCTTCCTCAGTGAAGTCGACTTCCACCGGGTTATCGAAACCCCCGCCGGCGTGGACGCGGACATCGCTGCCGTCGATACGACAGGAGTAAATGCGGCCTGCCTTCCCCTTGCTGTAGACCTGGCCCTCTTTGTCTTTGAACTCGTGTCCGTGGCGCCCCTGAACGATGTAGAGCCGGCCGGTGGGACTCAGGAACGGGCCGTGCGTGTCGCACGCGTTGCCGCTGAAGCCGAAGCCGGTGAGAATCTCTTCGCGCTGGTCGGCTTTGCCGTCGTTGTCGGTATCGGTGAACTTCCAGATGCTCGGCGGACAGGCGGCGTACAGCGACCCGCGATACCACAGGCACCCCTGCGGCAGCGTGATGTTCTCGACGAACTTCGTCGACTTGTCGAACACGCCGTCGCCGTCGGTGTCTTCCAGCCGCGAGATCCAGTGCGGCTTCTTGGCGAGCATGTCGTCGCGCTTCAGATTCTCGCCGCTCGACTCGCCGACATAGAGGACGCCGGTGTCATCGAAACCGGCGAAGATCGGCCGATGGAGCAGCGGGAACCCGGCGACTTTCTTGATCGTGAAGCCCTCGGGGACGACGGGTTCCTGCCCACCAGCGACGTCCACGAACCCCAGCGCCGCCAACACCACCAACAACCACGCGCGCATCGCCACCGACTCCGTCAGAACCCAAAACATCAGCGCCGGTGGATATTCTGCGATGCGGCAGAGACAACGGCAACTCCCCGAATCGGGTGAGAGACCGGCGGCGACTTCGAGGGTGCCGCCGTCTATAGATCGATCGTCATCGATTCGGCAACCGCGCTATTCGTTGCGCCGAGCCGTTCATCGAGCCATGCGGGATCCACAAAGCGGCGCAGCAGCCAGCGCAAGGCGTGTTCGACGGCGGCCTCGGTGGCGGCGTCGGATTGGTCTGGCCAGACAAATCCCAGAGGTGTCACTTCACACGTCCACGACTCCTTCCGGGCGAGAACCTGCAGGCGATCAAGCAGGCGCCGCGACCAGACCATGCCGAACCGCACCACGAAATCCTCCCACACGCGGTCGAAGCGGGAACGAGCGGAACTCCGCTGGCGGAGGATTCGCAATGCCCGCAGACTCGCCATCGCCAAACCAATAACCGACGCCGTTTCGGTCATGAGCTTCTGGTCGTCAGTCCAGCCCTGCAGCCGCGAATGACCGAGCGGGATCAGCACCAGTGCCGCCGCTGCGAGGCAGGCCGAACCTGTCAACCGGGTCCCGACGTAATTGCCGAACCCCATCACCGTCACCAGGGCAAAGATCACGACTTGAGGCGTCTCCAGTTCCAAAGTTCTCAAGACCAGCGCCGACCAACCCAGCGACGCCAGCGGCCACGCGAGGACCACCACCATCGGCAGCAGCACAAACGCAGGCCAGGCGCGGCACGTCGGTCGCCGGGCGCCCAACACCCCGATCGCGGGGGTCAAAGAAACCACGCAGGCGAAGTAGGCCAGGTGCGTCCTCCAGGCCGCGTGGGGATGACTGATGCCCAATGCGGAAAACAAGACCCACAGGCCGATGGCGGCTGCGGCCCACGGCGTCACCGTGACCAGCGTCGTGCCGTGGACAACTTCACGGGTGCGCCCTGCCGACCAGGCGGTCCAGAGCCACGCCAGCAGCATCAGGCAGGAACCAGTGCGGATGTCCACAGAAGTCCTCTGCTGTCCTCGATGAACGATGTCTGGAATGAGCGCCCTGGCCGGCGCTGCGGAGGAGCAGGCGGGAATTCACGCCAGCGTTTCAGCCAGGAAGCGCAGCTTCTGGGGGAAGAGCGGCAAGGCAACTTCGGGACCGAGCAAATCGGGATGCCACATCTTCTCCCATTCGAGCGAATGCCAGCCCTGGTAACCGGCCTCGAGCAGAATCCGCAGGCACTCGCGCGCCGGGAACTCGCCCCCCAGGAACAGGACGTAGTCGGCATGGCGATGCCCCCCCATGAGCGCCATCGCCGCTTGCGCTGCGGCGGTCTTCTCGGGATTCGGGACGTGGGCTTCGGGGAGCAGCACCGAGTCTTTCCAGTGCGTATGCCGCACCCAGGGTTGCAGTCTCTCCCACGACTCCTTTAACGGTTCGTTGAAGAACCGCCAGGGGTGATGGGTGTCCCAGACAAGGCCGACCTGCGCGTGATCGGCCCGCCGCATGACCTCTGCGGCCGGCGGCGAGGCGGAAAAATCGCCGTGCGTTTCCAACAGGATCTGCACTCCCGCGGGACGGGCCAATTCGCCCAGATCGCGTAATCCCGAGGCGATCCAATCCAGCGCCGACGCGCGCTCCGCAGGTTGAGCTTCACTGGGCAGCACATCCCCGAAGACGCGGATGAAGTCGGCACCCAGGGCGACCGCCAGATCAAGATAGCGGCGACCAATGTCGAGTTGTTCGGCCCGCACGCGCGGATCGGGATTGTCAAACTTGATCGAGGAGGCGAGTCCGCAGACGTGGAACCCGGCGTCGTTCAGCTCCCGCTTGCGGTTGCGTTGCTGCAAAGGCTGCAAATCGGGGATTGCCAGCAGATCGGTCTCGCGCTCGAGCAGCCGCACTTCCACGCCGTCATACCCGAATTTCGGACCATGGGTCACCACGTCGTGCCAAGTCCAATCCGGGCAGGCCAACGTCGAGAAGGAGATCTTCAATGGCGTCACAGACACACTTTCCGGCGAGGACGTCCGTCGCAGTCTGGTCGATTGGATGCCCGGCGCACAACATCCATCGCCACGTTCGGCGTCAGTCTACCGCGAGCGTCGACCTACCGGGAGGGCGAGGCGGCGTTCCGTAAGAAATGAACCACGAGTCCGAAGGCAGATGTCGCTTCCGCTGCGCGGACCACACCCCATTCACGTGATCCGCACAGCGAACCCGACATCTTTTGCGCAGAGCCGGGCGAGGTTCCCTGCTTGAAGTCCGCTTCTCAGGCCGGCGCGGAATCCGCATCGGGTTCGCGGGGTGTTTGCATCTTGCGTGCGCTCACCAGTATGCCGATGGCGAAGGAGATGGCCCCCACCAGCAGCAGGGCCCAGGCGCGGGGGTTGGAACTGGAACGCAACACCGCCGAGGTCGTCACGAGGGACTGCAGGGTTGCCGCCACTGACACCAGCGCTGCCGCTGAAAGAAGATCCCGCCCGCGGTTGAGGCTCCAGGCCAGCCAGAGCGCGATCGTCCACGTGCTGACATAGGTCATGGTGAGAGATGCGGAGAGGCCGTAATACGAGCGGGCCGAGTAAACCGTGACCCCGAACGCCAGCGCCACAGCCGCCGCACCGACGACTTGCAGCAGGGCCTTCGCCGCGGCGTCTTTCAGTGTGACCCCGATCACCAACAGCGACAGCAGCCAGAGATGGATCGGCGCGGCGAATCGATAGGCCGTCCAGGACGTGTCCCAGCCGGCGACGGTGAGGCTGAAAACGCCCAATGTCGCCGCCAGCCCCCAGGGAAGCGACGCCGTGCGTTGACGAATCGCCCTGACACCGCTCAGCACCGCCGCCGCCGCGAGGGGCTGCCAGTTGAGTGGGCCGAACGTGTCGGCGTTGACGGTGTGTGGTCCCACGACCGCGGCGAGACAAACCAGCGCGGTCACGGCCGACGGCAGCCATTCCGGACCGCGGCGGAGCATCGCATAGACGTACAGGATCAACAGGCCGGCGAGCGTCACCTGCATCGGCGAACCGATGGTCTGCAGATGAAGCTGCAGGAATTGGCCCGCGGCGCCGCGCACGGGCGCATCGGTCAACGACATCGGCAGCCACAGCAAGGGGAACGCCAGGGCCAGGTTTTGCGTGAAGCGATGCCCCACGCTGCGTCCCAGCTCAAAGATCACCGCGGCAATCGCCATGGCGAAGGGCGTCAGGAAATACGGGGCGAACGCACTGTCGGTTCCGGCACGGGGATGGAACGTGATCGTCAGATAGAACGCCCGCATCACCACGGCCACCCCCAGGACCACGAACAGCGACCAGGGATAACAGGGCCACGTCCAGGCCGCTGTGATTCGCCGCGCCAAGTTCGGTCCCTGCATCGCCGCCGGAATCAAAGACAACGTGATCAGCCCCGCCACCGTGGGAAACAACAGCACTCCCAGCAAAGTCTCCTGCAGCCCTAAGGCGTTGTTGGAGTCGCCGATGGTGTTGTGTGTGTAGTCGAGGAGCACGGGATACAGGAAGAACAAAGCGAAATAGAGATACATCGGCGCCCGGAGCGACCAGGGAAGCGCGATCCGCGTCAGACGCAGCGTCGCTTCCGACAGAACGAGCACGAACGCCAGTCCGCCGACGAGGAACCAGGTCGCCGCGGGGAGATGCAAGACGATTGGCTTATCGCAGTTGACGCTGATCGCCGCGAGAAGCAGGACCAGCGTGAGGAGAATCGTACGGGCGTCGTCCCAGACGCGCCCCCAGCGGACGAGCCAGACCGCCGTCGCCGCCATCAACGTCGCATAACCGGCCAGCACCCCCCAGAGGATGCCGTTGTTGAACCCGATCTGCGTCAGATTCTGGGCGGCGTACTCATCGTGAAAGAGACTATGCAATCCCAGGAGCACCAGGACCGCGCTCAATGGATAGAAGGGATTGTGATTGAACAGATACCGACCAATTCGATGCAGCGGCGACGGGGTCAGGGACGGCAGCCGCAGAACCGGGGCAGGGGGCGCTGTCGGCGCCGGGGCCGGCAGCACCGGCGCACTCTCCGCAAATGACTCCTGAACTTCCGGGCGGTCTTGGGGTGGGGACGGTTCGTCAGTGGAAGACATGCGATGACTCCTCACGGCGAACACGCTCGCCGCCGGGCGTCCCGATTCTCCGTCGTCGCGGGCCCGACGAACGTCGGGAAGACAGGACAACACGCCGGAGAAAGTTCCGGCTCGAAAGGATCGACAGTGAGGATGTGGGATGGGTTCCCCGAGGCGAACGCCGGGAACCGGGGTCTATCAAGACGGCGAGGCGGAAGCCTCAGTTTTGATGCTACGGGTTGTCCAGCGCGAAGGAAACCCCGAGTTCTGGAAATCGGCGGGGGGGCCATTGCCCGGCCAACAGAGGAGAGACACTCAATCACCGGAGACGACATGCCAACCTGTTCGCCGCTGGTCAGCGGAACGCCGAGATCGCTGCTCGCAGGGGGCGCACTTTCAGACGAGCGGCGAACTTCCCCGCCGGGAGACGCCGTCGACTCTGCCGGAAGAGGCCCACCGCATCCCAGACACCCCACCCAAACCCCCCAACTGCCCAGCGGGGCGGCGGCTTGCTGCAGCGCCCGGGTTAGCCCTGCTGGTCTTCGAGCAGATGGAACACTTCGGTGCGAATCTTCGATGGATCGGAATTCCAACTCTCGTCCCAGTGACCATAAATCTCCCAACAGACTTGGGACAGCCGATGGCCGTGCGCGGCACACCACTGGCGAATCTCGGAATGTGCCTCGCCGAGACGCCCATAAGGACCGAAGTGACTGGTGGTTGCGACACGACCGGCAGGCAACTGGGAAACATGAACTCGGTCGCTCCCGGCGAACGGCCCCGAGACCTCCACTCCCACCTCAACACAACCCGAACCCAAATACAAAGCGACGTGGCGTCCCGGATGCGGGAGTCCGGCGGAGCGAAGAAACGACCACACCTCGCCGCACGCTGCAGGAACGAACTCCGCCAACTCCTTCGGCGACACGTTCCCCCGGATGACGGCGGTCGAAACCGCGTCCACGTGCGCCAATGCAATTTGGTAGAGCATGCGTAGGTCGGCCTCACTGTGATGCGGCATTCGTGACGCGCCCGATCGGCGACGATTCCGGCGTCTCCAGAAACAATCGCGTCGCGGCAGCCTGAATTTCGTCGGCAGTCATCTCACGCAATCGCGTGGAAATACCCCACTCGTGCCCGAATGGGTCGCGAAGTCGCGCGAATCGTTCGCCCCAGAACATGTCCGCCGGAGCCATGAGAACGGTGGAGTCATTGTCAGTCATGGTTTTGACCATCGCGTCGCAATCATCAACGTACAGATGGATCGCCACCGTTGTGCGGCCAAGTCGTGTTGGGCTCGGCGTGCCGCCATGCTCCGGGAGTTCCTCGCTGACAAAGAACCGTGCCTTGCCGACGCGAAACTCGCAATGCATCACGCGCCCATCCGGCATGCTGAGAACCACACGCGGATCAACACCGAACACGCGCGAGTAAAACGCAACAGCCTCTGCGGCGCCGGTAACGCTGAGGTAGGGAACGAATTCGTACGTCGGAGCTGACTGCATGTGGAATGAAGCGATCTGTCTCGAGACGGTGAGCGGGTTGATCGGCCCTGAGGCAGGGCGCCTGGGGCGCGACTCCCGCTAGGACGTTCCCCCGTGCCTGGAATGCAGCCTCGGGGACGACGCGACGGGGCGGAGCCTTCGCAGCCTTTTGCTCAGGCAGAGCCTAAGAGACGGCTACGGAACTGTCGAGGACGTACCTCAGATTTCGTCATTCGTCGCGGAGTTTGCGGACAAACGTGACCGCGACTTCGACGGTCCCGCCCTTCCTCGGAATCGCGTCACGCCTGCGGTCCCTTCGTTCGCAGGCTCTGGACGCCGGCGAGATTGGACTGCCCATCTTGGCGGCTGCGACCCATCACGTGTGTCACAACCGGCACTCTTCGCGGCAAAGTCTTGCAGGGATATCTGCGGAAAATCCGACAGATTCGGGTGCACCGCGCCCCGAAGTCCAACCAAAGAAGAAACCGCAACCCCTTACAGGATCACGGTTTCAGGAAAGCCGCTGATCAGATTCGAACTGATGACCTACGCTTTACGAAAGCGTCGCTCTGCCAGCTGAGCTACAGCGGCGGCTGGGGAGAATGATAGCAGATGCGGGGTTCTGAGCAAGGGGGACGGGGCTGCGCGTGCAGGGCGGTTCAGCAGACCCGCGGGAGGGAAAATGGCGCGTGAGATTTGGCTGAGGGGCAGCGGGTCTTCCGCGTCGCACACCAACCCACACGGCGCCACCCGCAGACGACCGGGTCGACGACCAGCACCAAATTCGCCTTCGACGTCCCCAATCTCCGCCCCGTCTGGAGCGACGCGCTGGCCCTCCCATCGTTTCACCGCCGGCGTGGGTGCTTTGACAATCGGGGGCACGATCCCCGCGACGTGGCGATGGAACGCGACGCGGATCACGCCCGAATCACGCCGCCCCCCCCAGCCCCTCGATGCCGCACGCGCGGTGATTCGCCCGGAGTGCGCTACGCGCGTTCACGCGACTGGGTGGTGTGTTGACATGAACTCCCCCGTCGGTCGCGATCCTCGGGGAGCGGACGACGCATCCATTCGCGCTGTCGTGAACCGATCGCTTCTCGTTTGACTCTGTACCGCAGCGGGCGTTACGTTCCAGCAGTCGAACGGCATTGAGGGGGGCGCTTTTCGCGCCAACCTCCCAAGGGAAGATCATGACTCAACGGATCTGGAATTTTTCAGCGGGACCGGCGGTGATGCCGGAGTGCGTCCTGGAAGAAGCCCGTGAAAACCTGCTGTCGCTGGGAACCACCGGCATCGGCATCATGGAGCATTCCCATCGCGGGAAGGCATTCCTGAAGGTCTACGAAGAGACCGAAGCCCTCTGCCGCGAAGTGGGCGGGATTCCGGCGAATTACAAAGTGCTGTTCCTGCAGGGGGGCGCCTCGCTGCAGTTCGCGATGCTGCCCATGAACCTGCTCGCCAAGGACGCGACCGCGGATTACCTGATCACCGGTTCGTGGGCCGAAAAAGCGCGGGAGGAAGCCCTGCGGTTCGGAGGCGTGCATGCCGCGTGCACCAGCGAAGACCAGAACTATTCGTACATTCCGGCCGCATGCCAGTTCAGCGCCAATCCGGCGTATGTGCACTTCACATCGAACAACACCATCTTCGGGACGCAGTTTCGCACAGAACCGACGCCCCCGACCGACGCCCCGCTGATCTGCGACGCCAGCAGCGACATTTTCTCGCGTCCGCTCGACATTGCAAAATACGGGGGGATCTACGCCGGCGCCCAGAAGAACCTCGGTCCGTCCGGGGTCACACTGGTGATCATGCGCGAGGACCTGGTCGAACGGGGGAGCAAGGAACTCCCGGCGATGCTGCAGTATCGCACGCACGTCAAGAACGACTCGATGTACAACACGCCCCCGACCTTCGCGATCTACGTCGTGGGCCTGGTCCTGAAGTGGATCAAGGCTCAAGGGGGGCTGCCGGCGATCGCCGCCCGCAACGAACGCAAAGCGGGAAAACTGTACGCCTACCTGGAGCAGAGTCGGCTGTTCAAACCGACGGCGGCCCCTGAAAGCCGCTCGCTGATGAACGTAACCTTCGTGACCGGGAACGACGAACTCGACGCCAAGTTCTGCTCGGCGGCCACCAAGGCCGGATTCGACGGTCTCAAGGGACACCGCAGCGTGGGCGGCATGCGTGCCAGCATCTACAACGCCTTCCCAGAGCCGGGGATCGATGCCTTGATCGAATTCCTACGGGAATTTGAGTCGCGAAATGAGTAGCTCAAGCCGCTGACCGCAAGGCGATACCGCGATGGGCGAACTGTGGCAGTTGACGCGCCTGTCGCTGGTGAATGATTCCCGTCGAGCCGGACTGCACGCAGTGCGGTTTGGCTTGGTTCTGGTGCTGTACCTGGCGATCGTGGTGACGCATCTCCTCAGCACCACCACGGCCGCCGGGCTACCGCTGTTTCGCGCTCAATTGCTGATCACGGCGTTCTACCTGTCGGTAAATGCGATCTTCGGGTTTTCGCAGTCGATCGCGGAAGAGCGTGAAGACGAATCGCTGGGGTTAATGCGGCTGGCAGGGGTCAGCGCCCTCGCCATATTGTTCGGCAAGACACTGTCGCGATTGATCGACGCCGGTCTGCTTATCGCGATCCAGCTCCCCTTCACAATTGTTGCCGTAACCCTCGGGGGAGTGTCGATTCCACAAGTCTCTGCGGCGTATGGGGCACTCTTCGCTTATCTGTGGTTGCTGGCGACGATTGGGATCGCGGCATCGGTCCGCGCACCCAGCGGGGGCGCAGCCGCGCGCTGGACGGGGATTTTCCTGGCTATCTATGTCTTGCCGCCATTCCTCTCGATGCTGACTACTCGGATGCCGTCTCCACTTCTGAGACAGTTTTACGACCTGTTCAGTCTGCCGCTGCGTTTCATGACGGTGACCGAATCCGCGTTCAACGATCCCGTGTGGTGCTGGCCGATCCTCTTTGCCCTGGCGTTCGGAATGGGCTGCCTGATCGATGCCTGGCGGATGTTCGATCGTGTGGCGGTTGGTCGGGAGGTCATCGGGAAAGTCTCGTTGTTGCCGCCCCTTCGAAAGCATGCGCCGCGGCGCGCCTGGGATCTGCCGATTCTCGGTCGTGTTTTTCAATTCGAAACTGGCGGCAAGCGGTGGGTGTATTTCCGCGCCGGCGCCCAATTGGCAATCTTGGCTGCCATGTTCCTGGTTCAGGAGACGCCGGGACGCTGCTTCGTTTGGGCGCTCCTTTGGGGGGGACTCTTGTGTCTGTTTGACGCCACCTGGTCCGCCAGCGGATTGTTTCGCAATGAAATCCGCGAGCAGACGTGGTCGACGTTGGTACAAACGCCGCGGGGCTTGGTCAACATCGTCACGGAAAAGTGGATCGGCTGGGCCCTTGGGCTCGCCCCCTCCATCGTGTTGCCTTACGCATGGTGCGCCGCTGCGAATCTCACGGCAGATTGGGTCCCGTTCGAGGCGAAGGTCGAATTGACCATCGGTTCGCTGACCTTCGGCGTTGGCATTCTGGCCTATCTGCAGCTCCTGGTCTTACTGACCCTCTACTTCGGTTGGCAGGCCACGCCGCTGACGTTGACGATTTGTTTCGCGGCCGGCTGGGTCTACGTCATCGCGGTCCATGCAACACGGTGGTCGACGTCCACTCGCTGCGTGTTCTTTGTCGCCACGTGGCTGGTCCTGGCGGGCGTGATCGTATTTTTATGGCGTCTCAGTCTGGCCCGATTGCGCGAGCTGGCCGCCACAGGGTAGCGCCGGTCAGCTCACTTCCACTTCTGCCGCGGCCACCGTGTTGGCCGCCGTCGCAGACCCGGTAAACGTCGGCAAATCGCAGCGAGTCACTTCCCAGCCGTGGTGCCGCAGCGCGCCGCGATGAGGACCAGCGCCGGCGACTTGTCCCGTGAGGCGATAGCGTCCGGCGTCGAATCCCACCGGGATTTCGATCGTCGCTCCTTCGTCCTCAGTCAGGATGGCCTGCAGGCCAAACAGCCGATCCAGCACCTTCGCCGAGTCGCGCTGGACTTCCCGAACGGCGGCGCCGATCTGGTCGTCGCTGTGGGCGGAGAGGTCTTCTTTGAGGAAGTCGATCAACCGCGCCTCGCGCTGGAGCGCGGCGAGCAGCGTCACCGCGGGATTCTGCGTCGGCTTCGGAGGCTCGACCGGTTTTGGCGGAACCGGCTTCTCTGCCGCCAGCTTGGGAGCAGCGGCCGCTGGACCTGGCAAGCCCTTGCCGGTCAACACCTGCTCCACCTGAGCGGCGACCCCGGCATCGAACAATGTCTTGAAGAAGACTCGAAACGCAGCACCCAACCGACCCATGTCCGCACGTCCTCATGCAAAAGGGAAAAACGCAGAATAGCGCAGTCGGTGGGGGAAATGTCAACCCGATCCGACAGATCGGTACTCGAAGCCCGCGAGACGCCCGGTACCAGATTCGAAACTCGTCAGCGGGAAACTCGAAGGGAATCGGGATCCTCAAGGCTCAGACAGACGTCCGAGGAATGCTGGTTTTGGACTCCGAGCCTGAAGCTTCTTTGAGATTCCGGGCTTTGGATTTGGTGCTTCGATCGCGTGCGACTGAGCGAAGGTTCTCTACGACGACTTGGTCTCATCCGTCGGTTTGCGGCGCGGGCGGAAGAACCGCATCGATTCCTTGACGACGCGCGAGCGCGAGGTCATCCGCACCAGCAGCGTCAGCAGGTAGTTCCGCCAGCCGATCACGATGACCTGGCGTCGACGACGCAGCGCCTTCAACGAATCTCGGACCACGCGCTCTGGTGCGTGGGATGAATGTTTCTGGAGCCATCCCGGTGCGCCGGCGATGTCGAAGAACGGCGTCCGCGTCACTCCCGGACAGACCGCAAGAATGGTAATCCCCCGCGGACGGACCTCGATCGCCAAGGCTTCGCTGAAGTGCAGCACAAAGGCCTTGCTGGCCGCATACGCCGCCATGTAGGCGACCGGCTGAAACGCCGACAGCGACGACATGTTGATGATCGCCCCGTGCCCGCGCTCCAGCATGCCCGGCAAGACGCGGTAGGTCAGGTTGACGCAGGCGGCGACATTGAGCCGGACGAGTTGCAGCATCCGCTCGACATCCGCCTCATCCACTTCGCCGACGTTGCCGAACCCGGCGTTGTTCACCAGGAGTTCGAGGGTGATCCCCTTCTGAGCAATCTCGCCGATGAGGTGCTCCACCCCCCCGGGCTCGGCGATATCGACCGAGATCACCTCGCAACGGCATGCGTGCTTGGTGTGGAGTTCCTGGGCGAGTTCCTCGAGCTCGGTCCGCCGGCGCGCCGTCAGGACAAGATGCATCCCCAGCGCCGCCAATTGACGGGCGTACTCTGCACCAATCCCTGATGACGCCCCCGTCACCAGAGCCCATTGATCGGCGAACGAGTTCAACACCAGGCGACCCAGCCCCAGGTTCTCGATGCGATCGTGACTGACCCAGCGGAATCATACACACGCCGCAGGGCGAAGTCTGCCGTGACACGCGGGAAGGTTGTAGGGGTTCTGAGTCCGGGTCAACTCCACCGCACACATCACCCAGGTTGACAGCGACGAGCAACCGAATCCGCCGCGATGGGATGTGGATGGGGATCGATCGGGCGGGGCAGTCCACACCGGGTGGAGCCGCCAGGACTTTCGATCCGGTCGACCCCGTCGAAAGTCGACGCGAATTCCCCCGAGGAGACGTTGCCGATTCACCACCTCAGCATCAACGCGAACGGCAACATCCGTAACTGGCGTCCGGATCGCCGTTTACCTCGTTCGTCGGAGACTTCTCCCCCAGGAGGCGTGGTGTTTCGGCAACACGAGTTCCGAGACGTTCTCATGATGGATCGCGACTGTTCAAGAATTTTTTCTTTCGTCGTAAGCGACTGCGAATGAATGCTTTGCGACTGAGACATTTGCGCTGGCTGTTCAGGGAATTCGACAAGATTCGGGGACTGGCATTCAACCTGCTTTACAGCCTGTCAACCTGCCAACGTAACACACAACCAAACGCGACGCAGGACACCAGGGTTTACCAGTCAGTCACCACCAGTCAGAAGGAACCGCAACCATGTCCAAGACCATCCTCGCCAAGCTGTACAACGATGAAGCCGGTTTTATCGTCTCCGCCGAACTGGCTCTCGTCGCCACGATCGCCGTCCTCGCCATGATCGTTGGCCTGTCCGAAGTCGCCCACAACGTGAACAACGAACTGGAAGACGTCGGCTCCGCCATCGGAAATCTGAGCCAGACTTACCAGGTCTACGGCACCAGCGGTCACAAGGGATCGACCAACGGCAGCAGCTTCTACGACGTTCCGGACTACTGCGACAACTATTGTGACATCGTCAGCACCGACGCTGTCGGCGAGAACAACTAACTTCACCTGCAAGAAGCCCAGGGTTGGCTAAACCTGGGCTTCCCAGATCCAAACCACCACCCGCTCTTGACCAAAGGAACTCTCTCATGCCTGCGATTGCCGCCCAACTCTGGAACGATGACGCCGGTTTCATCGTCTCCGCCGAACTGGTTCTGATCACCACGATCGCCGTCCTCGCCATGGTCGTCGGTCTCTCGGAAGTCGCTCATGCTGTGAACCAGGAACTTGAAGACGTCGCCTCCGCCTTCGGATCGATCAACCAGTCCTACACGGTCAACGGCACGAGCGGCCACAAGGGGAGCACCGGCGGCAGCAGCTTCGGCGACCTGGTCGACTTCTGCGATGGAGCAACCGACATCGTCTGCGACACCGCACCGACCGGCGAAGGGAACTGAGCGAACGAGAACGCAGGGCCGGCGACCGGCTCGCCCTGCACGTTCCTCCTGATCACGGTTTGCCGAAGACCAGCGGGTCTGCCGCTGACGATGCCGACTCAAAACACGTCGATTCACCAGGAAACCCTCTCGCACCGGCGATGCCTCACACATCGCATTCATCGATGTTGCACCCCATCGATGACGAATCTCCCTGGCTGGTTCCGACTGGCAGCTCGTCCCCTCGCGAAGTGTGTGTCGCGGGGGGACGAGTCTTTTTTTGCGCGCTGTGCGACCATCGATTCTGAAACCTCGCTACGATGCCAGCTCAATGACCTGGCCGACGCGCCGGTCCGATCGTCCCGATGATGGCTGCTTCGCTGATGCCTGTGGCTGCTGAACCTCCGAACGCCGCCTATGTTCATGTCCCCTTCTGCCGGCGCCGCTGCGGCTACTGCGATTTCACCCTGATCGCCGGTCGCGATGAGCTGGTCCCCGCGTACCTGCGGGGGCTGGCGCGAGAACTCCGCTTTCATCCCGACGATCCCCCGATCGGAAGAACGACGCTGTCGACGCTCTTCTTCGGGGGCGGGACCCCGACGCATCCCCCGACGACAGATCTGGCTCGGTTGCTGGAGATCGTTCGCGAACGATTCGACCTGACGCCCGGCGCCGAAATCTCCGTCGAGGGCAACCCGCTCGACCTCACCGACGAAAAATTGCAGGTGCTCTGCGATCACGGCGTGAACCGCATCAGTTTGGGCGTGCAGTCGTTTTCCGACCGGCATCTGCAGACGCTGGAACGAGACCACACCGCGGCCGACCTGCGCCGATTGATACCGCGCGTCCGCGAAGCGATCCCCAATCTGTCGCTGGACCTGATTTTCGGCATTCCGGGGCAGTCGCTGGACGAGTGGCGTGATTCGTTGCAGCAAGCGATCGCTTTCGGCGCCGTGCATCTCTCAACGTACGGCCTGACGTTTGAGCAGGGCACCGGGTTTGAGACGCGGCGGCGGCGGGGCCAGATCGACAGAATTCCGGAAGAGCTCGAACGGGAGATGTTCGCCCTCGCGATGGACCTCTTGGGGGAGGCGGGCTATGTGCACTACGAGATTTCCAACTTCGCCCGACCGGGATACGAGTGCCGGCACAACCTGGTCTACTGGCGCGGCGACGAGTACTTCGCGTATGGACCCGGGGCCGCGCGGTATCTCCATCGGCGTCGGGAGACCAACATCCGCAGTGTGTTGGGCTGGCTGGCACGCCTGGAGCGCGGGTTAACGCCAGTCGCCGACGTCGATGAGTTGACTCCAGAGACACGGGCCCGCGAACTGGTTTTCATTGGCCTGCGAAGGATTCCGGGGATCGATCTTGCGGAATTCCACGAACGGACCGCCTACCGACTCGAGGAACTGGCCGACTCCGCCATCGCCAAGCACATCGGACTAGGCTGGCTGGAGTTGGAAGACCAGCGTCTGCGACTCACCCGGGAAGGTCGGTTCGTCGCAGATCGCGTGGCGGCCGATTTTCTCTGACGCGTCGCGCTCGCTCCCGATCCGTCAGCGGAGGACCATGAAAATCGCCCAGGCTTCCGAGGAAACCTGGGCGGTCGAGTGCGGATGTGTGCCGAGGATCGCGGGATTACTCGGGCTTCTTTTCTTCCGGAGCCGGAGCGGCTTCCGGAGTCGCCGCCGCCGGAGCAGGCTCAGCTGCCGGGGCGGGTTCGGTGGCAGGAGCGGCCGGCGTTTCGGTCGCACCGCCAGCGGCAGGAGTTTCCACGCCGCCACCCACGGTTGACGAACTCTGGCTATCACTTCCTCCGGCGGGCGTAGCGGCGGCCGGTGTCGCGGGAGGAGTCATCGCAGGCTTGGCGCAGCCGACCAGAGCGAACATCGAAGCGGCCAGAAGGACCGCACAGCAATTCCAGGAAATCCGAGGCATGAAAGTTGACCTTGTCTAGCGGAAAGTGGTGTCGGCCGTGGAACGAACTTCTCGATCCCTGTTCGTCCACGGGACTCAGTTGCGGCAGGACGATCCTTCGACCGGGCCGATCAATCCTCTGGCCGGTGACCGTCGTCCTTCGAGGACCCGGCCACAGCGCCGCCGCCCAACCTGTCCACACCAGAGCCGGTGGCGAAACCAAGCGCGAGTTCATGGGCGGCAATCGGTGTATTACATGATGCCGGGAAGCTGATTGCAACAGACGGCCCGCACTGGCGTTCCGTCCGTGTTGTTCCGCGGACAGTTTTTGACGATCGCGAAGGCTGGGTCGTCAGCGCTGCGGCGGGACCGGGTGGGTGGACGTTGGCGGACTGGTCCCAGTTCCCTGCACAGCGGGAGGGACGATGGCAACAGACTGATAGAGGGCGTCGATCAACTGCCGGGCAGGATCTCGCAGATGCGTCTGTAAGATGAGACGCAGACGCGCGACGGTTTCTTTGTCTGTCTGCAGCCGTGCAGCCGCATCGATCACTCCCTCCCGAGTTAAGCCGCCGCCGACTCCCACTTGGCTGGCGAGTTCTTCCCAGTCGGCGGACGAAAACCCGTGGAAATGCTGCGGTTCCGCTGCACAGACTTCCGCAAGGAGTGGATTCGTCACGGCATCGAAGGCTGCCTGATCAAAGGCTGTCTGTTCACTCAGGATCTCCAGCGGGCCGGGCGCGGCTGGCGGGTCATCGCCGCACGGCTGCCAGCCGACGGCCAGTTCGTCCGGACTGATCTCGAGCACCGTCGCCAGACGGGAAAGTGTCGAGGCCCGGGGTTTGTGAATCGCGCCCCGCTCGAGGTGGTGCAACGTCGTCCGCGAGACCCCCGCGCGCTGAGCTAAGTCTTCTTGGTTCAAGCCTTTACGCAGGCGTCCAGAGCGAATCAGGTCGGCAATTGCCGGGGGCATCGGCGTCTCGCTTTCAAACGAAGATGAACACTCTTCAGAAAAATGCAACAAAACGCAACTCATCAGTTGTCAGTAGTGTACTTATTGTGTACGATTGCGGCGGCAAGTCAAGCTCCTGGAAAGTTCTCGCTGAGTTTTCCCGAGAATTCCAGAGAGAATCTTGACTCAATCCAGAACGGCCCCTGAGACAGCACCTGTCGGCGAGATGTGAACATTCCAGGGATTCTCGGGACTTGTTCAGTAATTCGGTCGAGAGTCATCCGATTTTCAAGGAGACCACGATGGTCAAGTCCGTTCGATTTCTGTGGTGCGACCCCGAGCTCCCTCCCAATGTCGCGGAGTCGTTACGCGACTTCCGCGGCGACGCGGCGGCCTTCGATTGCGACGACCATCCCGCAATCCCCGGCGGAGAGCGCCGGGTTCGTTGTCGAACTCCCTCCCAGTCGTCACGGCGACGCGGACTGGCCGCCGCGGCGGAACTCGATCCGCCGCCGGTTCGTCATCGACCGCGCGGCTGATTCCGCAGTTCCCGCGTCAACAGGTTTGCCAACTGCAAAATCGTGGTCAGGAGGAGACTCAGCGTCGTGTCATTCAAACCCATTCGAAAACAGATCTCCCTGTTCTTGCCCGTGGGGGATTGGCGTCTGCTCCGTTTGGAAGCCGCCCGGCGACGGCAACCCATGACAGCCCTCTGTCTGGAATGGATGGAGCCGGCGCTTAACCAACTTCGTCGCTCCGCGGAGAGTAACGAGTCGCCGCTCCACAGACGCAAGTCTCTGCGGGGAAAGTAGTTCAATCGACTTTTCAGTTCCGGAAGGATCTCCCACATGACAGCCCCCCATTCCCATTCCGACCATTCTCGACGCAATCCGCCATTGCAACCCAGGGAAAACCCCGGCCGACTTCCTTACCCCAGTGACATTGATGAGCGGCAATGGAGTAGCATCTGGCCTCTGCTGCAACACAATCCATCGATTGGCCGGCCGAGACGCCACTCGCTCCGCGAAATCGTGGATGCGATCAACTACCGCTGGCACACCGGCTGCGTTTGGCGAATGCTGCCGCATGACTTTCCCCCGTGGAGAACGGTGTATGACCACTTTCACCGTTGGGAGCGCCGAGGCTTGCTCCGAAAGATTCGGGATGCGGTCATCTTTCACAGTAAGTGCGCCCAACCGGGGGAGATTGAGCCGACTGCAGAAGGTGCTGAGTGGACGGTCCAGGGCGGAGATTGCGCGTCGCCTGCCGCCGACTTCCCGGCGCAACCGCATTAGAATTTTCCGGAGTCCGTTGCTTTGAACGGGGAGAGCCCTTTGAACGTCGCGATTGAACTCACCGACCTCCCGCGCCGCGGTGTGCTCGTCGGCGTCGATCACGGGCGGAAACGGATCGGATTGGCGCTGTCCGATGCGAATCAGACGCTGGCGATGCCGTTGACCACACTGCAGGTGAAATCTCCGCAACACAACGCGGCGCAGCTCTGCCGCGTGCGCGACGACTATGGCGCCGTGGGATGGGTCGTCGGGCTCCCGCTGCACATGTCGGGCGAAGAAAGTCCTCAGTCCGCGCTGGTCCGTGAGTTCGGAGCATGGCTGGAGGTCGCGACCCAGCGTCCCGTCATTTATTGGGACGAGCGACTCACCTCCAGCGCCGCCGAAGCGGTCCTCTGGAGTCTGGGAGAATCGCCAAACCAGGACAAGAGCCGCATTGACGGCCTCGCAGCCCAGGCGATCCTGCAGGCGTACTTGCGGGATCGGAAGCCGACATAAAAACTGTGCCCGCGATCTCGGCGCTTGAGCCAACAGCGATTGATAAAAGTCACCAGCTCCAAGCATCACATCTCAAGGAAATTTCAACTTCCAAATCTCAAAGCGGCGTTTCAGCGGTCGTCCCATTGAGAATTGAGATTTGCGACTTCCTTGGGATTTGGCCCTTGAGCCTTGGAGCTTCGTCAACAGACGCCTTTACGCCGCCCGAGCGAGCTTACGGCATCGTCACCGGTTCCGAGGCCGTCAGTTGCACACGGACGCGCACCTTCTGGCCGTCGCGAACGACTTCGATTTCAACGGTTTCGCCCGGTCGTCGCTGATCGATGTAGCTGAGGAAGTCTTCCACAGTGGTGGTCTTCTCACCGTCGACCGCGACGATGATGTCGGCGGCGCTGCGGTCGACTCGTTCCACAGTAAACGGCCCCCGACGCATCCGGGTGACCTTAGGGCCCTTCAAACCGGCTCGTTCGGCCGCGCCCCCCGTTTTCAATTCCGCGATCATCAGGCCTTCGTCGGTCTGGAAAACGCGTGAAATGCCGGTTTCGGCGCGGATCACACGGCCGTGCTTCAAGAGCTGCGGGACCACACGTTGAACGAGGCTGACAGGGATGGCGAAGCCCACTCCGGCCGATTGCCCGCTGGTGGTGGCAATGGCCGTGTTGATGCCGATCAGACGACCGTGGGAATCGAGCAGCGGTCCCCCCGAACTGCCGGGATTGATCGCGGCGTCGATCTGGATGATGGATTTGATCGACCAGTTGGAGCGGATCTGCAGCGAGCGATTGAGACTGGAAATGATGCCGGTCGTCAGAGTCCGCTCAAGGCCGAACGGATTGCCCAGTGCGTAAACCCGCATGCCGACTTTGAGCGATTTGGAGTCGCCGATGGTGATGGGAAACAGTTCGTCGCGCGGGGCCTCGACCTGGATGACGGCCACATCGTTGAGGGGATCCGCACCGACGAGTTTAGCCTCATAGGTTTCGCTGTTGAAGAGGGTCACCTGCAACTCCGAGGCGTCCTGGACCACATGGTAATTCGTCAGAATATGCCCGTCGGCGTCGATCACCGCCCCCGAGCCGGAGCCTTCGGCCTGAGTTTCCAGAAGCAGACCCGTCCGCACCGACTTGGATTCGATGTTCACGACGCAGCGATTCGCCACTTCGTAGACGGCGACGCTCACCGCCTCATCCGTGGTCAGACCCTGCATGTCGAACACGCGGCCCAGGGCGGGATTGAACTGCTCCACGGGACTGGCCGCGAAACGGGCGTTGCGCCCGCCGGCGTCCTGAGCGTTGACGATCCCCAGCTCAGGCTGGGTCAGCCACCAAACGGTCAATGTGCTGCCGACGATGCTGGAAACGAGACTGACGAGCATCCAACGCATCGAAATCTTGCCTCGCTGACGAAGAGCCTCCGGCGCGGGTTTTGCTTCCCCGACGTCTTGGGGTGTGCGCAGACGCTGGAGCGGATTGCGGTATAAGCTCGAACGGTAAATTGCTCAAGGGGAATCGCGGCTGTTGCTTTCGCGCGAGGGGCGGTGCTGTAACGTCTTGTCAGGGAAAGACCTGCGCGATGGGTTCAGCGTCGAGAGGAAAGTCAGTTTCGCAGGCCGAGGGGAGGAGGACAGTTCCGATCTCGGTCGGAACAGGGGCGGGGCGCCGGCAGGTCTGCTTACTTCCGCAGCGGGAGTGATGCGCACCGCAGCAACGGAAACCCATCCAGCAAGTCTTATCTGGGAAATAAGTTAGGGAATCTTCGGTTGCTCCAGGTACCGTCCCGGCGTGACAATAGCGAGCCTTCTGAGCGACGGTTGTTCGCGTTCAGACGGATCACGAGACAGAACTCAGACAATCGACCAGGGAGCGCTTGGGCATGCGTCGCATCGGAATTCTGACTGCGGGGGGAGACACCCCCGCCCTGAACGCCACAATTTTCGGGGCGGTCGAGCGTGCCAATGAGCGGGGCATCGAAGTCCTGGGAATCATTCGCGGATTCGCCGGCATCGTTGATCCGCGACTGCCGCATGTCCGACTCAATCCCTTGCTGTCGACGATTCCCGAACTCGACCCTGCACGCGGAGGGACGTTGCTGGGGGCGTCGCGAACATACATCGACCCGGCTCAGAAGGAACTCCTCGACGAGATCAAGCCGCGGATCGCCAGTCTCGGAATCGACGGCCTGATCTGCATCGGGGGTGACGGCACCATCAATGGGATGCAGCCCCTTTCGGAAATGTTTCCCTGCGTTCTCGCTCCGAAGACGATCGACAACGACCTGGGATTGAACTACATCGACGAACCCAGCGAATGGACGGTCGAGCACCACAGCGCGGATCAGCCGGGGCCGGCCCAGTCCCACGCCCGCGACACGATCGCACTGGATGAAATCATCAACATCGCCACTCCGGGCTACGCCACAGCGGTCTACGTGGTGGTTCAAGGGGTCGAGCGGATTCGGACGACTGCGGAAAGCCATCGCCGCATCGCCATTATCGAGGTGATGGGGCGCGACTCCGGCTATATCCCGCTGGGATCGGCGTTCGGCCAGCCCGACATCATCCTGATCCCGGAACATCCTGTGGATATGGACCACCTGGAGCACCGGGTCGCCGAACTTTACGACATGCAAAAGCATGTGGTGATCGTCATCGGGGAGGGAGTGCGCGATCAGTCGGGACGGCAATTGGGCGCCCAGACCAAAAGCTACGATCCGGCGGGCAACGTCATCTACAGTGGTGCGGCGGAAGAACTCAAGCGGCTGCTGGCGATGCGGTTCGGCGACGAGTTTTTCGGCAGCCGCCGCAAGCACGAATCGGCCGACTCGGTGATCTTTACGCGTAAGGTGGGTCACACGCAGCGCGGGGGACGGCCGATTAAGTTCGATCGCTTCTTCGGCACGCAATTGGGCGGCAAGGCGGTCGACCTGATCCTGGAGAATCGCAACAACCACGTTGCAACGCTGCAGTGGTCGGGCGACAAAGGCTTCTATCTCGATTCACTGCCGGCGAACAAGCTCCGCGATCAGTGGAAGCGAATCCATCCCCGCCGGGTCCATCCGGCACTCTACGACGCCAAGCGTTTCCAGCCTTCGTTGCTGGGGAAGCAATTCCTGCAGACGCTGCTCAGCAACGCTGTCGGGGCGGAAGATGTGGAGTCGATGCGCACCGAAACCTTCAGCGCCGGCAAGCTTTCGACCCGCTATCAGAGCGTGAACATGGAAATTCACCAGCGGATCGAGACGATCAAGTAGCCGAATTCGATCTTCGAAGCACGAAATTCGAAAGACGCTGCTGCGGCAGAATCCAAAACCGGCCCAGGCTGGACGGCGACGAGCGTCTGTCTTGCAACTCGGAGCTGCCGATGTCTTTCGAGTCCCGGTCTGCGGATTTCGGCTTTTCCCCGCCTACGGTTCACGCTGATCAGTGAACGTGGCGGGCTGCACGCCGGGACTGGTATCGATGACGTCGTTGGCCTGCAGGACTTCGCGCGGCGATTCGTCGTCGAATTCCTCGTAGATCGCCGGCTCGATTTTTCGTGGACCGGGCTTGGCGGCGTACTGCGTCGCCGAACCCGGCGGCATCGCTTCACCATTGGCCAGAAGTGTGCGGAAGGTTTGCTTCATGGCAATCCGATCGGCGGGTTCGGGACCGCCGATGAGGACAATGTCGTCCACCAATTCGCGGTTGTGCTCTTTGCGGAGCTTGATTGCGGCGCCGAAGCGATCATCTCCCAGTTGAATCAGGATTTCTGTTTCTGATTTCACAATGGACTTGAGAGGAGCCGCCAGGAAGGCATCGGCGCCGAGTCCGGCGTTGGGAAGAAAATCGGCCTGTTGCCAGACAAGGCGATTGAAGTCGGTGGAGCAAGTCTCCTGGAACATCTCCAGCACCATTTTCTGCTGTGCGGGATCGCGCCCCAGCACCACAGCGGCGGCGAAGTTCTGCACGGGCACCAGCAGCGACAACGTCTCCTTCGCAGATGCGGGACGACCGGTCGTCTGCCAGAGCATATCGTCGACGAAGAAACGGCCGGACTCCTCACGCAGCATGTACGTGACGGGCAAGCCGCCCTGCTGCGCTTCCACGCGCGTCAGCGCCCCCTGGAACCGCGTAGAAACGATCTGGAGCTCGGGATTGTCAAACTGCTCCAGCGGCAAACCTTGAACGGTCACCGAGTTCAGGCGGCGCCACACTCGATTGGAAAAATCCTGCGAGGAGGTGTGGCGCAGGTGGTCGAGGTCGCGAGTCGCCAGGGCCTGGCAGAAGAGTTCCAGCATTCCCTGAGCGGTGAAGAGGGCCGAGAGCCGCTTCTCCTGCTTGGATTCGAGTTCATAGATCGTGACATCGGCGACCAGGAACTTGGGAGGGGCCTTGGGTTCCGGGGCGTCTTCGCGGCGCATGTCAATCTGGACGATCTCGTGTTCCCCCTTGAGGAGGAAATCGGCCCGCTGACCGCGGAGTTTGACGTTGAGTTCGTGTTCAACGAAGTCAGCGCTGGGAAGCAGCACCTGCTTCAGATTGGCGATTCCCAGGCTCCCCTCGAAGAAATCCTTGTCACACAGGGGTTCCAGCTTCGTCTTGTCCTCGCCCGAGTAGGCATTGAGGAACTGCGTGCAGGTGTTGACGGCCAGGGCGAGCTTGAACACGGACGGAATCTGCTGATCTTCGTCGCGGGTGTCGACGGCCACATCAATGACCCGCCAGGT
>JANRLN010000567.1:0-7900 GCA_033762515.1 Planctomycetaceae bacterium | reverse complement strand
TACGCGTCCATCGACCGAGCGCTACTGCACCAGGCCCTTGGTCAGCGACAGGAACGCCGTTTCCAGGTTAACTTCCTCTTCGCGGAAAAGCACGAGGCGGAACTGGGCGGCCATGAGGGCGGCGGGGAGATCGCTGTAATCGAGCACCTCGGGGCGCAGCTTCGTCAGAATGGTCCCCTTCACGATGTCGACGCCGACGACGAGGGGATGTTGCTCCAGAAGTTTTGCGGCGTCGTCGGTGCGATCGACAACGCGGATTTCCAGGAGGATCTGCTGACGGGCCTTGCGCATCACCTCGTCGACGTTGCCGTCGATGATCAGGTTGCCTTTCTCGATCATGCCCACGCGCGTGCACACGTCGGCAAGTTCCGGGAGGATGTGGCTGGAGACGATGACCGTCTTCTTCATCTCCCCCAGCCGACGCAGCAGATTGCGCATCTCGATGCGGGCGCGGGGGTCCAGGCCGCTCGCCGGCTCGTCGAGGAGCAGCACCTGAGGTTCGTGCAGCAGCACGCGCGCCAGTCCGACGCGCTGCGTCTGTCCGCGGGAGAGCTGATTGACCATGGCGTCGCGTTTGAACGACATGTCGACGAGTTCGAGCTTCTCTTCGCAGACTTTGCGGCGATGCGGTCCGTGAATGCGATACGCCGCCGCAAAGAACTCCAGGTATTCGATGACGGTCATGTCGTCGTAGACGCCGAAGAAGTCGGGCATGTAACCGACGAGCCGACGAATCTCCTGCGGGTTGGTGTAGATCGACTTGCCGCAGACGTACGCTTCGCCGTAGTCGGGTTGCAGCAACGTGGCGATCATCCGCATGGTGGTCGTCTTGCCCGACCCGTTGGGGCCGATGAAGCCGAACACGTCCCCTTCCTGGAGCAGGAGGTTGATCTCGTTCACCGCGATCAACTGGCCGTAGCGCTTGGTCAATTTGCGGGTTTCAATCACAGTCGCAGATCCTGAACGTCAGCGGCCAAGGTCTTGGAGGGTCACGTCGCGAAGCAATAGCGGTCATGTGCGAATTTCGGGCGTGCTAGGGACGAGCGTCATCGCTGCCGAATTTTGGAAGCGTGCGGATGATTTCTCCGGAGCGCCGCACGGGCAACACGATTCGCACAAAGACATCCTGCCGACTCGGCGTCACGGGGTCGTCGTCGAGCCGAACGTCGGCGGGCGAGGGGCCGTCGAGCCGCCCGAAGAGGACCGCGCGCCCCAGGTCCAATTGACGGGAGAAATCGTCGTTGAGCAGCCAGTCATTCGACAGGCCGGTGTATTCCCGGCCTCCGGACTTGCGGTGAAAGCTGAGGACCTGCCACAGGCGCAGCGGGTCGCGTTCGGTGGCATCGTAGGGTGTCTGCTCTTGAATGACGCGTTGATCATTGGCCCGGCCGCCGCTCACCTGCCGGCTGTAAACGACCTGCGCCAGGAGCGTGCGCAGGTCCCCCTGCAACAGCAGGGGATCTTCCGTCGTCAGTCGTGCTCCGGGTTCGAGAGGGACCGCCCGCTCATCGGTGCGTGACGACTGCAGACGGTAGTATCGCCCGCCGTAGGCCAGGATCCAGTCCGTCAAGACTCCGGGGAGATGGTGGACCACCTCGCCGCTCAGACGGCCCAGCCCTGTATTCCGCAGGTTGCTTTCCACGACTTGTTGCGCCGAGCCGGCCCAGGCGGCAGTCAGCGTTCGCGAGGACCATTGGAGAACCGGAAGTTCACGGGCCCGGCCTGCTTCCGCTGCGACGACGTAAGACGTTCGTCCCCATTCGGCGCCGCCGGGACGATAGAGTCCCCCTGTGGTCGCTTCGGGGACATAGAACCAGCCAACCAATCCGGAGTCTTTCGGAGTTTGCGACCAAATCGCCGCCCACTTCTCTCCCGCCGGCGAGATTTGGCACTCGAGCCGCGACGTCTGGGGGCTGTAGAGGGTGATCCAGGATTTGGAACGGGCGTGGGCCGTGACGGCATCGACATCAATCACGCTCACCTGGTTGACCTGCACCGTCGCCGTATTCCAATCATCGCTCGTCGACGCAGCATATGCGGCCAGTCCGCACAACCAGATCGGCAGCGTGGCCCACGTCCAACTGGGGCGTCGGAGCAGTCTGTGAACGAGGAGGTAATCGAGTGGACCGATCAGTGCCACCAACCCCAGCATCCAGGCCATCACCCACCAGGGGGCGGGACGTTCGACCTTGTCGAAGTGGTCTTGAGTCGCCTGGACTTGCGACGCCAGATCGGTGATGCCGCTGGAGGTCAGCGGGCCAATGGAGTCGGGTTTCACCGTCGATTCGGCGTCAGCGGTGCGTTCGTCGAGCGCCACCAACTTTTGCACGAACTCCGGCAGCGCTCCCCAGTTGGCCAGCGGCGGTTGCGTCATATCGAGGGCGAGGATGATGATCTCCCCCAGTCCCCAGGGGCTTCGAATCAGCAAATTGTCTTCGAGGCTGCTGGCGAGCACCACACCGTCGCCCGCGGTCAGCTTGGGAATTTCGAGGCGACCAGCATAGGGAATCCGCAGATTTCGGCCGGCGAAGAACTCAAGTTGCCCCAGTTCGCGTGCCAGGACAGGTTCTTCCGCAATCGGAATCGGCAGCCAGGGGCGCAGGGGCGACGACCGCCAATCCGCCTTCTTCGCCGGCAGGCTCACCACCACGCGGCCCCCATTCTGGACCCAATTTCGGATCGCAGCCAAAGCTTCCTTGGTCGGGGTGGCTGACCCTGCCAGGACCAGCCAGTCCACTCCTTCGTAACTGGCCGCAGTCGCAGGCAAATCGGCCGCCGACTCAAGATTCACCACCCGAACTCCCGCCTCGCCCGGTCTCCCGCAGGGTTTTTCAAGACGCTCGAAGCCGCGGGGATTCCCAGTGGTCACGATCAAGCGGTCTGAAAGCACGAGGGGGGTGTACCCGTTGTCGACGCTCGACCGAAACGCCTCGCTCCAGACAACGTCGGCGCCACTCATGAGTTGCAGGCGGATCGTGGGATCAGGCCGTCCTGGTTGAAAAGGGACGGTCAACCGCGCAGTCCCCGCGGCTGTTTCCGTCGCGGGGCTCTGAAACCTCGCCGTGTGACCCTCGCTGTCCACGGCCAGGCATTCCAGCGTCAGCATCGACGGCGCATCGACGTTCACGAGCACCGTGGCGATGTTCCAACGTCCGAGGCGGACCGAGTTCTCCCAGCCCAACTCGGCCTCAACTTCCACGGCGCCAGCAGAGGTCGACGCGACACTTGTCCACGCGATCGCCAGCATCAACGCGCACTGCGCAACGAATGGACGCATGAACGAAAGTGCATTGCGAACTGCGAAATTGTGGCAACCAGACACGGGGAGCAGCGTTTCTCAGGAGTCGTACGGTCGATTGCTCCAGCCCGTGCCGGACGCGAGGATGCAGATAGTACGCCAGTCAACCGGCAATTGTGAACGGAGCCGAGCGACTTTCATCCTTTTCTCGCGGATCTCTTCGCGTCGAGACGGGGCTAGGGCGTGGAATCCCAATTTTCACGTGAGGCTGCAGGTCAGCCTCCGGTCGTGATCCGTTGCAGCAGGAAACGCCCAACCTCTTCGAGAGCTTCCCAGGGGATTTCGTGCCCCCCGGCGAAGTCGAAGAAGCGGAGGTCCACAGCCGCCTCCTCCAGGATTTCTCTCAGCCAGGCGCCGCCCAGATACGGCAGCACCATGTCGTATCGTCCGTGCGTCTGCAAAACCGGCAGGCCGTGTTTGCGGGCGAATCCTTGCCTCCAAGCCGTCTCGCGAATGAGCGTGCCCGAAAGCACAATCAAGCCAGCGGGGTAGGTCTCCAAGGCAGCGGTCAGTTCCAGCGTAATCATCGCCCCTTGCGAAAAGCCCCCGAGCACGACACGTTCCAGCTCGAGTCCCGCGGCTTTCCGCCAGGCGTCAATGGCGTCGCGCAACGCATTCCGAGCCTCGTCGATGCCTTCCGGAATCGTCTCGCGGACCTCATGAATGCGACCGGCCGACAACTGGGCGTGCACTTTCTGCAGACTGAGCGGCCACCAGGCTCGCCCACCGGGCATTCCCAGGTCGGCAAGATTGAGGGGCGCCTCGGGAAACAGAAACTGAACTCGTTCTGATAATTCGGGTTGTGCCTGGAGAATCGCCTGTGCCAATGGCGCCAGATCAGATCCAGGAGCACCAAACCCGTGACAGAACACGGCGCCGAGTTCCGGAGGATGCTCGTGGGTGAACCCATCCACCACGTGACATTCGAGAGTTCCGAAGCGTTGCTGCCGGTAGCGCATGGATCGGGCCTTGGGTTGAGCGAGACAGCGGTCAACCGTTGTCACAATCGCGGCGCGATTGTCGTTGAAGAGATCACACTGAGGGCGCGTCGAAAACCGGCGTGGGCAGCGAGTCGCTCGCCGTTTGCGGCGGATTTCGCTGCATCTCCGGCGAAAGTTGTCGTTTTGGTGCCGTGTCTACGACTTCCGCCGAGTTTGGCACCCCGGCTGCAATTCCTCAAGTCGGTTCGCGTGCTTTCCCAGCAAGCCCCTTTGCTTGATCCGTCTGAGGTCGATTCGATGCAGCCACCAACGTGGATCGTAATCGGGATGTCGATCGGCGTCCTCTTAAGTTGGAATGGGTCGGCAGAGGCCGATTCCACAAATCCCCACAGTCCCCTGGCGACGGTGGTGCGGATCGCCGAACAACTGGTCGAGGCGTCTGAGGCGGCGCACGCCGCCGGGGACGCGCCCCCCCTCTCGACGGCTCAAACGCGCGAGTTGCGCCACCTGACGCAACAGCTTCGCGAGGCAGCCGCCGCTGACCAGATCGGACAATGGATCGCGGTGCAACCTCTGGAAGCCTGGCTTCAGCGGATCTCCGTCGCCAATTCCTTCACGGAGGCGACGTCAACGGCGCCCAGTCGAGCCGTCAAGTCGGCGACCTGGCAGGTCACGATCGGCCGAGGTCACATTCGAACCGTTTCCGACTCCACCCGGGACAAGGCCGTGGCCACCAAGGCCAACCCACGCCAGTTGCTCCTGAGCCTGAGGCGCGCCGTCTCGATTCTCGAAGCGGAACTGCAAGAAGGTCTGCTGCTCACCTCAATCCGAGACGTCGCGTCAAATTGACGTGCGCGCGGTGCGGCGAGAAGTCCGCAGCGATCAACCTCACACAACGCGCCGCCACAATGGATTTCAGTGGAGCCGCCGGCACGGTCCGTCTTGACTTCGTGATCGTGGCGCCAGTTTGACCACCGGTGCTCGACATCGAGCGATCCGCGCCCTAACGATCACGAAGACCCTGCCGTCGAGCCGGAATTGCGGCGACGAGGGTCGGAGCGTCGGGTCACGGTATTTTCCAGCCGCTCACGAGGGTTCCTGGCAGCGTCTTCTCGCCGGCGGCAACTCAGGCGCTCCCTCAGAGTCGCGGCACTCCCCCGCAGCATTGTTTGCGACTGGACTGCGAACATCAGGAAATGCTGCAGCAGCGTCTGGCCTTCGACGTGGGCGAAGCGGTTCCTGACGGGCGACACCCTCCCACAAATTGGAAGGTAAACAATCTGCTACCGAGACCACTGAATTGTGTTGACTCCAAAACACACGAGTCACACAATCAGTGCAACCACGTATTCCCTCGTCTGATCAATCGCTGCTGGCCTATTGATTGAGGGGGTAACAGATGAATCGTCGCGGGTTCACGCTCATCGAACTCTTCGCCACGCTTGTCGTGATCGCCGTCTTGCTGGCGCTGCTGCTCCCTGCGATCCAGCAGGTTCGTGAAGCCTCCCGCAGAACTCGGTGTCGAAACCAGCTCAAACAGATGGGGTTGGCTCTCCACAACTACCATGACAAGTTCGGCTCGTTTCCCCCGGGGGCAGTGACTGGCCGAGGGAGCAGCCCGACCAGCAATTGCCCTGTTGGCGGCATTGCCAATCGCGACAGTCGGGCTTCTTGGCTGGTGCTGCTCTTACCCTATGTCGATCAGGTCTCTCGATATCAGCAATTCGATTTCAACTCGTCTTTTTTTGGCCTTGTTCATGCGCCGGCTCCGGCGACGAATGCACCCGCTCAAATGGAACCACTGGCTCTGGTGGAATGCCCCTCGGATCCGAATTCCAGGCCTGATAACGCACTCACGAATTACTTTGGCGTGCAGGGGGGCGGCAGCGTGCCCGATTGCACGGGCTCGCCCGGATTCACCGGCCGGGTCTTCTTCCACAATGGAGTGTTCCACAACAACAGTCGGGTGCGCTTTACCGACGTCGTTGACGGGACTTCGCAGACATTTGCCGTCGGAGAAACGGTGTATCTCCAGCTACGGGGTGGGGGGCCGAATTATTACGGGACTTGGGCCTCGTCGTTCTGGACCGTCGGGACGGGACCAGGGGATCAAAGCAGTCTGGCGGTGACGCTGGCGGCGGCGGTGCTCCCCATCAATCGGGTCGATCTCAACCCGCGGCACGATTGGACGGCGGAACATCAATCCCGGACTTTCGGCAGTCGGCATCTCGGCGGCTGCCACTTTCTGCTGGCGGACGGGGCCGTGCGGTTCTTCAGCGAAAACATGGACCCGTGGCTGTACCAAAGTGTCTCTGTGCGAAATGATGGTCATGGAGCGTCATTCTGATGCGATACATCCAGCTTGGTGGCACACAAGTTGTGCGAAACGTTTCGCTAATACAGGCGGTCCTGTGCGCAGTTGTCTTCGATATCGGCTCCTCAAGTATTGTTCGCGCGGAACCGTTTGATGATCCAGTCGAAGTGGAGATGCGAGTTCTCCAGCTTTGGGGGAATGAACAGGACCGTCTGATGCCATTCCAGTGCCGCGGGCGAATGGTGCGCGGCATGGGGCCGAATCTCGGCGAACTTCGCAGTGACGATTTCTGGCAGCTCGTAGCGACCACGGACCAGGCCCTGTCAGTGAGCCGCGGAGTAGATGACTTTGCGGCCGCCCTTCTCGATGAACTGGGCGTTTCAGTAGGTCCAGTCTCGCCGCTCCATTATGTCTGGTCTCCAGATTGCGTGAGGGAAGATTCTTATTTCACGCAACTCTCACTACCGGAACTTCGTGTTGAAACCAGCGTCGATAACAGCCAAGTATCGATATTTCACGCCGGTGATGTGTCGACGTACCTCATGCCCCGCCTTGACTTCTCCTACGTGCCGGCACTCCCTCCGAACTTTCGATTCAACGAAGTAACGGCAGCGGAGACCGGCGGGTTATGGCGGCTCATTTCCAAAGACAGTTCCGGGGCCAGCCTCGCGTTCTTGGTGTCGCCGCAGGATGGTTCTATTCAAGATCTTACTGCACGCGCGGCGGACGGGAGACGAATGCGTCAGCATCGCCAAGAGTGCTTCGTTGAAGGTGACGTCGGACTCCCCTTCCCTCGACGGACATGGAAAGTCGACTACACCGCAGATAGCGGCGGAATCTCAGCGTTTCAGTTGATCGTGCTTGATCAGTTCGAACATCTGCCACTCATTGAACCGGCAACGTTTCTCGTTTCCGCCAAATCAGGAACCGCGGTGGCCGATTTTCGAGTTGATCGCGCACACCCGACGGTGTCGACGCTCACCCACGACACCGTCGACGTTGTCGGGAGCGCAAGCACAGTTCCATCTGCACTTGATGACGTTCCTTCCGCATCGCCCCCTATGGTTACCCTATTCTGGATGTGCGGAGCCATTCTTGGGTTGGTTGCTGCAACAGTAGGCTATTTCTGGACTCATCGCAAATAGCAGTCAGTTGTCGCCGTAGCGGCTGCCACCTTCTTTGGGCGGACGGAGCCCGTGCGGTTCTTCAGCGAAAACATGGACCCGTGGCTGTATCACTCCCTCGCTGCCAGAAGCGATGGGCAGCCGCTGGGTCATTGAGAATAGTACAAAACGAATGACGGTTGAAACCGCTGCGATTCGAAGGCAGTCGGTGTCGTGGCGCGTT
>JANRLN010000566.1:0-4384 GCA_033762515.1 Planctomycetaceae bacterium | reverse complement strand
CCCCGAGCGATCAACTGCTCGTTGAGGAGATCCAGCATCTCCAGGAACGAGATGTCGGTCGAGACGTGGTTGAGTTCGTAGGTACGAAACTCTCCCTTGGCGTTCGGCCCCGGCTGCCGCCAGATCTTGAGCGTCAGTCGGAGTCCGTGGTGGGCAGGTGCGATCATGATCGACTCGGGCGGTTTGTGGAGTGATGTTGACGCCGCGTGGGAAGCCCAGAGATCGTGATCCCCGGGCTTCCGGGTGCGTTGTTCGGGGGCGCTACTTGTAACTTCGCGTCGCGAGGTGCACTTCCTCGAACGTCAGGGGTTCTTTGTGGAGCGTCGGGGGGGCGCTTTCGCCGTTGAATTGCCAGGCCGCGACGTAACAGAAGTCTTTGTCGTTCCGCTGGCACTCGCCGTCGGGGGTCTGATGTTCTTCCCGGAAGTGGCCGCCGCACGACTCGTCGCGTTCCAGCGCGTCGATCGCCAGAAGCTCCGCGAACTCCATGAAATCGGCGACCCGCCCGGCGTGTTCGAGCATCTGATTGAAGGAGTCGCCGCTGCCGAGAACCCGCACATCCTGCCAGAACTCTTCGCGGAGATTGCGAATCTGGTCAATGGCCTGCTGCAGCCCCTGGGCGTTGCGGGCCATGCCCACCTTGTCCCACATGATCTTGCCGAGAGCGCGGTGGAATGTGTCCACGCTGCGCCGCCCCTTGGTCCCCAGCAGCCGCTCGGTCTTGTTGCGGCTCTCGATCATCGCCTCTTTGAACGCGGGATGATCGGTGGTCACCTTGCCGAGCTTCGAGGTCGCGAAGTGATCGGCAATCGTGTAGGGGATTACGAAGTAGCCGTCAGCCAACCCCTGCATCAATGCGCTGGCCCCGAGCCGATTGGCCCCATGGTCCGAGAAGTTTGCCTCGCCGAGGACGTACAATCCGGGAATGTTGCTCTGCAGATGGTAGTCGACCCACAGGCCGCCCATGGTGTAGTGCACCGCGGGGTAGATCCGCATCGGCGCCTGATACGGGTTCTCGCCGGTGATCTGCGAGTTCATGTCGAACAGATTGCCGTACTTGGCCCGGATGGTGCTCTCGCCGTCGCGCTCGATCGCTTTGGCGAAGTCGAGATAGACGGACATCCCCCCCGCGCCGACGCCGTAGCCGCTGTCGCAACGCTCTTTCGCCGCTCGCGAGGAAATGTCGCGCGGGGCGAGGTTGCCGAACGACGGATAGCGGCGCTCGAGGTAATAGTCCCGCTCGTCTTCGGGAATCTGGCTGGGGCTGCGGGTGTCGCCCTTCGTCTTCGGGACCCAGACGCGGCCGTCATTGCGCAGGCTTTCGCTCATCAGCGTCAGCTTCGACTGATGATCTCCCGCCACAGGAATGCATGTGGGATGAATCTGTGTGTAACACGGATTCGCGAAGAGCGCCCCGCGCTTGTGACAACGCCAGGCGGCCGTCACGTTGCAGCTCTTGGCGTTCGTCGAGAGGTAGTAGACGTTTCCATATCCTCCGGTGCAGAGCACAACGGCGTCCGCGGAGTAACTCTCCAGCGCTCCGGTGACCAGATTCCGCGTGACGATGCCGCGGGCCACGCCATCGACGACGACAAGGTCCAGCATTTCCCGGCGGGGGAACATCTGCACTTTGCCGGCCGCAACCTGTCGCATCATCGACTGGTAGGCGCCGAGGAGCAGTTGTTGCCCGGTCTGGCCCTTGCAGTAGAAGGTCCGCGAAACCTGGGCGCCGCCGAACGATCGGTTCGCGAGGGTGCCGCCGTACTCGCGGGCGAAGGGGACTCCCTGCGCCACGCACTGATCGATGATGTTGCGGCTGAGATCGGCGAGGCGATAGACGTTCGACTCGCGGCTGCGGAAGTCGCCCCCCTTCACGGTGTCGTAAAACAAACGCCAGACCGAATCGTTGTCGTTCTGGTAGTTCTTGGCGGCGTTGATCCCCCCTTGAGCGGCGATGCTGTGAGCGCGTCGCGGGGTGTCCTGGACGCAGAAAGAAAGGACGTTGTAGCCCAATTCGGACAGCGATGCGGCCGCGGAACCCCCGGCGAGGCCGGTCCCCACGACAATCACCGTGTACTTTCGGCGATTGTTGGGGGCGACCAGTTTCAGATCGCGCTTGCGTTGTTCCCAGCGACCAGACATCGGCCCGGACGGACACTTGCCATCCAGGACGTTCGTCTCCAATTCAACAGTGGACATGCGGGGCCTCGGGAGAGGTTTCAGACTTCAGGGGTGAGGGCTTGATCAGTTCACTCGGCGGGGGCCTGGGTCTCGCCGGGTTGGCTGGCGTTCCATTGCTGAGACAGAGCGTGGATCTCCGGCACAACCAGCGGAAGGCTGCAGAATCCCGCAGCGATCACCACCGCGAACAACCAGCCGCCGAACTTCACCAGCGGCGTGTACTTGGGATGAGTCAGACCCAGTGATTGAAAGGCGCTGGAGACGCCGTGGGACAGGTGGACCCCCAGGACGAGCGTTCCCAGGGCATAAACCACCCGGCTGATCGGATTCGACAGCACAGCGAAGGTATTGAGGAACGCCTCGTGTTCGCCCGCGTACTTCACGTCCGTCCGCAATTGCAGCTTCATGTCGATGATGTGCAGGATCAGGAAGCCCAGCACCAGAGCGCCGGAGACGAACATCCAACTGCTCGGGGGAGCGCCGCTGGGAAAGGTGCGGTCGTCGCGTTTGGATTGCGTCACGGCGTAGCGCTGCGTCCGCGCCCGCCGATTTTCGAATGTGGTCACGAACGCCAGCACAATGTGTAGCAGGAACAGGCCGAACAGGCCCGCCTCGGCAATCGGCAGCCATTCCTGCTCGTGCAGCTTGTGGGCATAGCCGTCGAAAGCCTCTTTCCCCTGGTAGAGAAATAGGTTGCCGGCCAAGTGCACGACCAGAAAGCCGCTCAACCCCAAACCGGTGACGCCCATCACCAGTTTGCGGCCAATCGACGAACTGAACAGCCGCAGGAGCCAGGCGAGATTGAATTTCTGGATCACGGACGGCTTTCGGTCAACAGTCCCAGACGCCATCGGTTTCCGCACTTCCGCAGGAGTTTAGGCAGGGGGGCAAGACGCACGGTTGGCGTCCGGCAGGACTTACTTTAAGGGATTATAGAGATGAACCAACCCTCTGCAAACAGAGCCGTCAAGTCGTTCGCCACCATTGGTGTCAATCTCACCGATTTCGGCGACGCGAAGATGCTGTTTTCGCGAGGAATTCGCGAGTTTTTCGGGTGCGGCCGACGCGGAACCGCGAGCGAAGCGGTCGCCCGACACAGGAGAAATCGGCGCCATGCACCCCAAAGCCGAGGCGGAAACGCAATCAGCCGCGGCGGCGCTCTTTTTTCCGCAGCTTCTCCGGCGTCGGCTTGCCCCGTTTGACGTCTTGGGGGGGGATCAGCTTGTAGTCGAGCGTGCGCTGGTGCGTGTCGACGCGCATCACTTCCACCTGCACGCGGTCGCCGAGGCGGTACGTGTTTCCTGGACGGCGGCCGATCAACGCGTGACTGCGCTGATCGTATTCGTAGTTGTCGGTGGGCAGGTTGCGCACGTGGACCAACCCGTCGGCTGGGATCTCGATTCCCAGGCAGAACAGACCGAACCGCTCCACGCCGGTGATGGTCGCCTCCAACTGCGTGCCGACCTTGTCTTTCATGTACTCCAGGAGCTTGACCTTGATCAACTCCCGTTCCGCCTGTTCCGCACGCCGCTCGGTTTCGGAACAGTGTTCTCCCAGTTTGACCAATTGCGGCAGCGAGGGGGCTTTGGCTTTCCTGCCCCGCCGCACGAGCTCGTTGAACAGCCGATGAATCATCAAGTCGGGATACCGGCGGATGGGGCTGGTGAAATGGCAGTAAAAGTCCTCAGCCAGGGCGAAGTGCCCGATCTCCTCGGGTGTGTATTCCGCCTGTTTCAAGCTCCGCAGAACCGCGTAGCTGATGGCCTGCTCGGCGGGAATCCCGCGGACGAGGCTGAGCAGTTTCTGCAGTTCTTCGCGACCCACCCAGGGTTTCACGTCAAAGCCCAGCGCGCGGACGAAATCTCCCAGCACGCGGAGCTTGCGCTCGTCCGGGGCGGCGTGAGCCCGATGCAGATACGGCAGTCCCAGTTGCGACAACTTCGTCGCCACGGCGATGTTCGCCGCCAGCATGAATTCTTCGATGATCTCGTGGCTTTCGTCGTGCTGCACCCGATGCGCCCCGGCGACGCGGCCGTCGTTGTCGAAGTCGATCTTCACTTCCGGCAGCTGCAGATTCAGAGCGCCTCGTGCGAAGCGGCGACGTCGTAACGTCATCGCGAGCTTGTGCATCCGCTGCAGCAGACTCAGCACCTCCGGAGCCGCGTCGTGCCGATGAGCGTCGGGATCCTGCAGGATCGGCATC
>JANRLN010000565.1:0-20414 GCA_033762515.1 Planctomycetaceae bacterium | reverse complement strand
GCGGCGATCAGCAGGTGACCCAGCAGGGCGCTGTCGGCATCCTCGGCGTCCGCCAGCGAAGAGATCAGCCGTTTGGGGATCACCAGGACGTGGACCGGCGCCTGCGGATGGATATCCCGAAACGCCAGACACTGATCGTCTTCAAAGACAATCTCCGCCGGGATCTCGCGATCAATAATCCGCTGAAAGATCGTCTTCGGCCCGGTCATCGTCAGCGGCGCTCCTACGGTCGTTTTCAGAGAATTGGGGCGATGTCCTGACTCCCATCGCGGACGTTAACAGAACCCATTGGGGAACTCAAATCCGGTGACGCTCGGGCCGACGCGACTTCCAGTGACCGCAGGTGAAACCCATTGTCGTCGGCAGGGGTAGTTCGTCCGAGCACACGCGATCGGATGGATCGCTCCTCAGGATCGTCTGGACGGGCGATCACAAAATCGCGAGAATTCGAGTAACGATCGAACGGCCGACGCGGATAGACTGAGCGGAGTTTCTGTTGGCGGGCCGGCTCCCTCCGGCGAGCCCCGTTCACCCCCGCAGGACATCTCGCGGGTGATCTCCAAGAAGGTCAGGACACGATGATGCGATGGGAATTGCGGCGTTCGAGCGTCTGGTTCTTTCTGGCCTTTGTTTCGTTGCTGGCTCCGACGGCCCGCGCGCAAGACGACACATCGACGGGACCGATCGAGTATCCGCTGCAGGTGATTCACGCCGCGAGCGTCGACCGGCTCATCACCAAGGCCGACGCGCTCTTTTCCGCGGCCGATCGTCCCGAATTGTCGGACGTGATGCGAAACATGATCGACACGACGCTCCGCGGCGCGAAAGGAATGGATCGCACGAAGCCCTTCGGCATGATGATCTATATCAAGCCGGGTCTGACTCCCGGCATCAGCGCCATCTCGTACCTGCCGGTGAGCGACCTTAAGGAGTTGCTGCAATTTCTCGCCGGAGAAACCGGAGTGGTGCGAGACGTCAGCGATAAAAGCCATCAGCACGAGATCACGGAAACCGGTTGGGGACCGGACGTCGCCGTCAAAGTGACGGCGGATTACGCCTACATGACCTCGATCGACGACGCGACGGAATTGTCGCGCCGCTTCCCGGCGCCCGAGCGGCTCGTGGGCAAGCTGGCGAGCCGGTATGACGTCGCTTATTCGTTGCTGCTGAAGAACATCCCCCCTGCGATGAAGACGCTCTTTATCGAATTCTTCAAGACCCAGGCCGAGGCCGGGCTGCAGCGGCGTGATGAGGAACCCGAAGCGGCCTATCGCATTCGTCGCGCCAACGGAGAATCGCTCATCGATCTGCTGGATATGGTCGTGCGCCAGGGGGATGAGTTCACCATCGGCGGGTTCTCCAATCCCGAGGATCGGACCGGCTACATCGAACTCGAATTGAACGGCACCAAGGACAGCGGTCTGGTGAAGTTTTGCCAGACGCTCGCCGGGCGGCGCAGCTACTTCGATCCGCTGGTCAACGAGGCGGCGACATTCACACTCAACACGTCGGTGCAACTCGATGAGAAACGTCGCAAGCCATTCGTCGAGGCCTTTTCGCAGGCAACCAACGTGATTGCGGACGGATTGAAGGAAAAGGGAAAGCCGGATGCGACCGTGTCCCAGGCCAGGCCTTTCTTTGAGAGTCTGGCGAACACGGCCAAAGAAGGTCATCTCGACATGTTTGTACAACTCTCCGGAACTGAGCCGCGCGAGTACCGAGTCGTCGGCGGACTGCGGGTGCTGAGCGTCGGGAGTTTCTCGAAACAGTTGGTCGATCTGCTCACGTTCGCCCGCGACACGGTGACGGAACTCGCAGCCGGCGCGACAGCCAAGACGCTGACCGACATGAAACTGAGCGAGTTCCAGGTGGATGGTCACGACGTGCATGTGCTTCCCCTGCAGACGCCTCCGGACGCGATGGGACAGGGAATGTTTGGCGAAACCCCGAATGTGTACTTGTGTGCGACGCCCCAGGCGCTGTGGTTCGCGATCGGACCGAAATCGGCGCAGGAGCACTTGGCGCAGGCGATCTCGACCATCGCCAAAGGGCCCGACCCCGATCAGCCCAAGCGGCCCCATTCTCCGCTATTGTTCAGCACGCATGCATCACATTGGGTGCAACTGGCGCTGACGGCCCCTGTGGTCGTGGAAGACCAAACGCTCGAAGATCAGTCCAAAAAAGCCGCGCCGGCTGACGAACCCACGGAACCTGCCGCTCCGGACCCGAATTTGGCGGCGTTTACGGCAGATAATGACCAGATGCGACTGACCGGTCGGACGACCGACAGCGGTATCCGCGTGCGGGCCGATTTTCAACCAGGCTACTTTCAATGGTTCGGGGGGATGATTTCGCAACAAATCGACGAGGGTCTCGCCGGCATGCAACGCCGCGAAGAACGCCGCGCGCGGCTGGAGAATCGCCGGAAACGGGAGCAGAAGTAGTAATTCGCAACCTTGCTGTGCGATGTCCTGCCTTTGGAAATGCTGATGCCCCGCGTGGAACGGTTCTCACCGCAAGTCCTGCAGGCGATTCCTCGCGGGAGCAAAGTCGGGATAGTCATCGACGATCTGCTGCAAGACCTGGCGGGCCTGATGCTTCTGCCCGGTCTTGAGCAGCGCGATTGACCAGTTGAACGCCAGAACGGGATCACGGGGATTGAGCTGCACGGCTTCGACAAAAAGCGGCAGCGACTGCTGTAGACGCCCGGAACGGGCGAGTGCGAGAGCCTGCAGTCCCACAATCTTTCCCCGCTCGAATCCCAGCCGTAAGGCGGCGTCGGCCGCCGCCATCGCTTCCTCCAACCGCCCGTGTTCCAGGAAAATGCTGGCGAGATTGGCATGGGCGATCCCATTGCCGGGTGCAATCCGCACGGCTTCGATTTGGTGTTCAAGCGCTGCATTCAACAGATCGCGATGCGTGGCCGCGTCCGGGGCCTGCTGTGCCCGTTGCTGATAGTGCTGCCCTAGATTCATCGTGGCGACCAGGTTGTCGGTAGTGACCGCGAGGGCATGTCGATACAGCGTCTCGGAATTGCGCCAGACGCCGATTTGTTGATGCGCCACGATCGCCAGCACGCCTCCCGCGGCCAGCAATCCGACTCGCGCGACCGCACGCCAACGGGCTCGGGTGATTGCTTCCACACTCCAGGCCGCCATCACAAAGACGCCGACGAGGGGAAGGTACGTGTATCTGTCTGCGTGCGCCTGCGCACCGACTTGCACTAGACCGATGACCGGAACGAGTGAACCTAGATACCAGAGCCAGCCAATGAGCAGGTTCGGTTGGCGTCGATAAAGGACCAGTGCCCAGATGGAGATCACCAGGAGCGCCGCTGCCGTGGCCGCGACAACTGTCTCACGACCGCTTTCCGGCGGCAGCGGATAAAAGCAGGCGAGATGGCTGGGCCAGACCGTTTGTTGCAGATACTTGCCGTAGGACGCCACGGAATTGATCACGCGGGCGGAGAGGCTGAAGCTTTCTGTATCCGCCATCGCCCCTCCCGTCTTTTGAGCCTGAAACGTCATGAAGGCGGTGAGCGCCGAGACTGCGAAAAATGGAACCTTCTCCGCCACAATCCCTGGCCAGGAAAATTTGGAGAAAAACGGATTGGCCGCGTTTGCGTCGTCGAGATGAGCTTGCGATTTTCGTCGTAGCGGCCAGATGTCCAGTAGCACAAAGACGCATGGAAGAGTCACGGCCATGGGCTTGGCCAAGTGCGACAGTAGCAGCAGCAGCAGAGTCAGGCCGTACCGCTGCCACGATCCTCGGCGGCAATACTCGGCGTAGGCCCACAAACTGGCGAACCAGAACGCGCCGCACAGGACATCCTTCCGCTCGGCGATCCAGGCCACCGACTCCACGTGCAACGGATGAACTGCAAACAACCACGCCACAAGAAAACTGGGCCAGCGGCTACCGGTCATCGCGACGAAACCGGCATATGCCAGCACAGTCGCCAGCACATGCCAGGCGACGTTGACCAGATGATACGCCGCCGGCGAATCGCCAAACCATTGCCGGTCCAGCATCAATGACCACCACGTGAGCGGATGCCAGTTGGAACAATAGTAACCAGTGATTGACTTCTGCAGCGTCGTCGCCGAGAACCCTGCCTGCACCAGTTCGGCTTTCGTTGTGTAATCGGGATCGTCCCAGTTGACATAGTCGAACGAGCCAACCTGCGCGTAAAGTGCGATCGTAACACACGTCAAGATCGCGACGTTGCCAAGGTCGCACCACCAGGACTTCATGAATTGTCGCTTCCTTGAGGGTGGGCAAGTTCCGAGCAAGTACCGCGCGACGACGACGCTCTCGCCGCCAAAGTGCCGCGTCAACTCATCATCGCGAACGTCGGGGCTTACAGGCAACTCCAGCGGATCATTCAGAATTCTTCATGGAGACGCGAAGTCCATCGACTTGGTTCCGTGACTGTTCAGGCCACCTTGGGGGCAGCCAATCCAAATTGGATGCCTTTTCCACCCTCGAACCCCGTGAGATTGAAGTGAGTTGATAATGTCGATTCCCGTCGCCGCATCGGACAATTCATCGAGCTCCCGGCATTTCCACGCCGTAGGCTCAACAATGATCGCGGAATGATTCCGGGCCGCGGTTCCCACATCGTGCTTGCTCTGAGGAGTTC
Organism: Planctomycetaceae bacterium; assembly: GCA_033762515.1. Classification (GTDB taxonomy): domain Bacteria; phylum Planctomycetota; class Planctomycetia; order Planctomycetales; family Planctomycetaceae; genus DSVQ01. Next base: position 15,772 of record JANRLN010000565.1, on the reverse strand, counting down.
GCAGACCACGTAGCTCGCAGCCGCGTTCGCTCCGATTCTGGTCCAGCAGATCGCTCGACCCCAGTCGAGTCTGTTCGGGATGCTCAGTTCCGTCGGCGACAATTCTGCGTGGCTGGTGTTGCTCTCCGCTTTGTGGATTTTCGCGGGAGCGTGGTATCGCGTCACCTCGAAGCCGCCGCCCGCGACGCTCGCGGCCTCCATGACGCTCCTGCTCCTCCCCGCACGGATGAGCGTGTGCGGCAACCTGAGTCGCATGATTTCCTCGCACATGGTCATCGGCGTCGCTCAGGATTTGCAGAACACCTCGTCCGACATGGCCGCTGGAGTTGCCAGCGATCTGCTGAAATTGTTTGTCGAGCTGTTGTCGACGGCGCCGTCGTATTTCCTATTGGTCTACAGCCAGACGACACGCACTCTGCCGCCAGCGACCCCGCAGGTCCACACTGCTTCGGTCTGCGCACCCCCGCTGCGAACGGAACTTCCTCCGGCGTGAGACACGTCAGAACTAGGTTTGCCTTGCCCCTGAGCCTGGGCGTATCATTTCGGGGAGAGATTCGACTCCCTTTCATTGACTGATCAATGGCTCCAGAACCCCAGCCGACCGCTTCCGTGAAGTCCGCCACAGGATTGGACCTGACGGGTCGGACGCTGGGAGAATTTCAGATCATTCGCCGGATCGGCAAAGGGGGGATGGCTGAGGTCTACCTCGCGGAACAGACGACCCTCAAACGTCAGGTCGCCATCAAGGTGCTCCGGGCCGAGTTCTTGTCGGACGCCACCTACGTCAAGCGCTTTCGACACGAGGCGACTGCCGCCGGCGGACTCAATCATCCCAACATCGTGCAGGTCTACTCGATCGGCGAGCAGGAAGGGATTCATTTCATCGCTCAGGAATATGTCCGAGGCGGGAACCTCAAGGAATTCCTGAAGCGCAAGGGGCCCCTGGAGTGGAACGTCGCCATCTTCCTGATGAAGCAGGTGGCGGCGGCGCTCCAGGTTGCCGGAACCAGCGGCATCGTCCATCGGGATATCAAACCCGAAAACATCTTGCTGACGAAGAAAGGTGAAGCGAAGGTCGCCGACTTTGGTCTGGCGCAACTCACGCAAGGGGGCGAACGGGTCGCAATGACGCAGGTGGGAGTCACGATGGGGACTCCCCTCTACATGAGCCCCGAACAGGTCGGGGGCAAACCCCTCGATCATCGCAGCGACATCTATTCCTTCGGCGCCATGGCCTACCACATGCTGGCAGGCCGTCCGCCGTTCAAGGGGGAGAACGCTCTGGCAGTAGCGGTGCAGCACCTCAACGAAAAGCCGGAACCGCTCAAGAACATTCGCCCGGATCTGCCGCAGGCCGTTTGCGACCTCGTGCACAAAATGATGGCGAAGCAGCGTGAAGACCGCTTCGCCGATGCACAGGCCTTGTTGAACGAACTCAAGTCCCTGCAGAAGCAACTGACAAGCAAGGACGGGACGCCTCTCCCGGTCAACAATGGCAAACCGGCACGTCCCTCACGTTCGCTGGCGACGGCCAGTTGGGCTACGCGTTCGCTGCGTCGACAGGTGCTGGCCTTGATCGGCGCCGGAGTCGTTGTGGGCGGCGTCGCGGCGGGCGTTGGTTGGACGCAACGGGTGCGCGATCCGTTTCTTGTTCCCCCGCCGACACGCGACGCGCACGAAGTCCCGCGCCAGAGCAGCATCAGCGCCCAGTATTTCTACGCGATGTTGCATGGTGAAAACGACGAGGCGGCCTGGCGGGCCGTCGTCGACTATCCCCCGAATTCCCAGGGGGAAACGAATGAGATGGACCGCAAGATCGCCGCCGTCCGGCTGGCGATCGTTTACGTCCGGCAGGATCGACTGGCAGACGCCGAGGCGATCTTCGAAAAGTTGGCGCGGTCCGGCGATTCGTGGCAGGTGAATCAAGGAACGGCTGGTCTGGCGATCCTGCAAAGTGCGCGGGGGCAAGTTGGACAGTCCGACCTAACGATGACACGCCTGCCGGCCAATGCCGAATTGGTCGGAGATCTGAAGGATCTGCTGATCGAGGCCCGTGAACGCAACAAGCGGCAAGCAAATTAGTCCTGCACGCCCTGATGACTGGGATTAGGCGACGGAATACCGGAATGGCTCTTGAAACCGGCGATGCCCCGCTAGATGTCGCCGCCCAACCCACGGCGACCCCGTCAGGCCGGCCGGGCGTCCTCTTTCACCTTGCGGCGGCGAGCGCGATTAGCTTTATCGTCACCGTCCTGGCGCTGGTGGCCACCGTGTTTGCGGATCCGCAGGCGCCGGTCAATATCTGGCTCAACCGGCACGGCTCGACGATCCTCGGCAGCGAAGTGGCCTTGATCGTCGTCTGCGGGCTGGGGGCCATGGCCCGGGACGAATGGCTGCAACGCCAAACGGAGGCAAGGCTTCCTCAGAATCCGGCTCCTCCGCAGTCGTGAACGCCGGCTGTCAACGTCAACGCCCGGTCGCTGATGCGACCGGGCGTTGATGAATGGGGACGATTCCGGCGCGTGCAGGCGACCGACTAGTCGAGGATGGTCTTGGTGTCGGCGAGGAGCTGCGTGATCGAGTCCTTCTTGAACTCACCCTTGGCGAAGCCCTTGCTGACGGTGACTTCCGAATCCTTCCACATCATGACGGTGACGGCGGCTTCAGGATTGATCTTGTACGCGCCCGGACCCTTGGCGTTCTCGAAGGTGGTCAGCGGAACGTTCTTGATCATCTGCTTGGCGGCGGTTTCTTCCAGACCTGCAGCGGCCTTCGTCGGCTCGTCTGAGAGGAGAACCAGGAACGCAGCCATCTTCGCGTCTTTGTTCTGCGCCACAACGCCGTCGATTTCCTTCGCGAGCATGGCCACTTCCGGGGTCATTTCACGAGCGAAGATGCTCACGACCGGGCGAGCTCCGTACTGACAGCGGTAGCAGAGGTCTTTCCCCTTGGACGGCCCGGTGATGTCGGTCACGGTGAAGGCCGGCACGTATTCCCCCTTTGGCAGGCCCGACTTGATTTCGGCGGCCGAGAGTGCGCTTCCGACGACCAACGTCGCCACGACAAATGCAGAGTACTTCAGCATCGACAATGTCTCCTGTGTTTGACCACGACCGCGGCCCCTCGACCGCAGTATCCATAAGAGATTACGCATAGACTTGCGGTTCGTCGAGGACCGAAACCGCACCTGGGGTCAAATTTTTTTGAAGAATCCGACGCTCTCAATTGTCAGAAAGGCAAGGAAATCGCACCGAACTCGGGTCCGCTTCGTAGACCGCCGCGGCTTTAGGGGCGATTGTCGGCCTCCGCGAACCAGGACCGCGGAGCAGGAAACAACTTTCTCGATAAAAGACGAAAATCCGCTGTTCTGCACAAACATCCCAACTTGACGCCGCCCGTCTGCCCTTCCAACAGTGATAGGCGGTGCGGGTGTTGAGCCGCCGCCATTTCTCGAACGGCGTTACAGGGCTGCGTGTCATGATCCCCTTTTCTCCCAGATCCACCGGTGTTTGCTCTCTCTTGTTGCTCCTGATGGTCTCCCACGTGACTGTTCCAGTCACCGAAGGGATGGCGGCGGCCCCCGATTCGCGAAGCGCCCCTTCGATGGTCGTTCGCCGGCATTCCGACGCCGGCTTGTCGCCCACTGCATCTGGCAACCTTCAACTGGTTCTGCTCGTTGATCAGTCCACACCAATCCCTGACGGAACCGGAACCTTCGGCGCACTCGGGCTACCGTCGTTTGACGGAACTCAACTTGTCTTCAAGGGGGCTTCTGCCGACGGCAGGCAGGCGGGCGTCTATCGCAGCGATTTGAGTGCTGCGCTCTCGCGCATCGTGGACCAGACCACAGAGTATCCGTTGTCGCCCGCAGAGCTGGATTTTCTGCGGACGCTCATTCCCCATCCGCAGCCGGATCCGTTGACCGACCCCTTAAATTTCAATGCGTTTCGGCTCTTTGAGCCGCCGTCGATCTCAGGTTCGGAGATTGTCTTTTCCGGCAGTTACCAGCAATTGAACGTTGGACTGTTGACGGGGCTGTTTCGTGTCCCGCCCACCGACCCGGTTGACCGGCTGGTCACGACGTTTTTCGACACCGCGGCACCCAACGGACCTGTACTGACGAACCTGGCGCGACCGTCCTACTCAGACGGCGCCGCGGCGTTCGCAGCCAAGAGCGGGACCACCTTCGCAACCGGAGTCTACCGACGTGACGCACACGGACTCGTGGAACTGGCAAGCTCCGCGACTCTTCTGCCGGGTCAGACGGTGACGTTTGACGACTTCGGCTTCAGCGGTCCCGGAGGGACGGCCATCGCGGGGTCCGCCGTGGCGTTTGTCGGGCGGACGCTCACCGCGGCCCCGAACATCGACGGCGTTTATGTTTCCGAGAACGGCACGCTCACGCGATTAGCCGACAGCACTCAACGGGTTCCCGGCACGTTGCAGAAATTCGAGCGCGGCTTCCTCTCCGTTGCAGGAAACTCGCAGCAACTTTGCCTGCTGCATGCCGACCAGGGTGTTTTTCGCCGCGACGGAGCCCGAATCGAACCGGTCGTGACGGCGCAAACGCCCCTGGTCAGTGTCCCATTTCTCGCGTTCAACACGTTCGCGGGAGTGTCTGTCGCTGACGCCGAATCGGTCGCCGTGGTCGGCGGCTTCGAGTTCCAGAACGCCTTTCTCCAGGCAAGGCTGGGTCGCGGTCTCTTTCTCGATCAGGGGCAGGGATTGGTCTGCGTTGTTCGGGCACAGGACTCCCTGGTGATTGATCTCCCATTCCTGGGAGATCCCATGACGATGACGTTCGGCGGCGACGTCTTGAACGGAAAAACCGTCGCCGACGTCGGAATTGCGGCGAGCGGATTGAGTCCGACCGGCGCCGCCTTGTCCGTGCAGTTCACCGACAACTCGACGGCCATCTACGCGGCGATACCTTAACTAGAGCCGCGGAAAGTAGAGCCGCGGACTGATCGCGGCGGGCGCCGGCGCAATTGCCGAGTCCAGATGCCCCAATGAGGAATGCTGATCGGAGCCATCGCTCCTCAGCGAACGTCCGGATCCAGCCCATAGAGGCGCAGCTTGCTGCGGAGCGTCGTGCGGTCTAAGCCCAGCATTCGTGCCGCCGCCGCGCGGTTGCCGCCGCAGCGTTCCAGCACTTCCTTGAAGAGTCCCGGCTCCATGACAGCGAGCACGTCGCGATACAGATCGGCTGCGGCGTTCGGATCTTCCATTTGGGCCAGACGCGTCTTTACAAAGCCCGAGACGGCCGAGTGCACGTCGAGCGCGTCACGAGCGGCTGGTCCTGTGGTGGACGGCAATTCGGGCGGCAGATGCTGGGGCGCCAGTGGTCCTCCGCGTGCCAGGATGGTTGCATGCTCGATCGCGGAGCGCAGCTCGCGGACGTTTCCCGCCCAGGTTCGCCGCTGAAGCTCCCGGCAAAACGCGTCGGTCAGCCCGAGCCGCCCAGAACGCGGGGAGGCCTGAGCCGCGAAGGCCTCCCCGAGCACGGGGATATCACTGCAGCGCTCACGCAATGCCGGCATCGTGAGTTCGAACCCGCGCAGGCGAAACATCAGGTCTTCGCGAAACTCACCGCGGGCGATCAACTCGGTCAAGCGGCGGTGCGTCGCGGCAACCACCCGCACGTTCGCAGTTCTGAGTTGTCCCGATCCGACGCGGGAATATTGCCGCGTTTCCAGAAATCGCAGCAGCTTTACCTGCAGTGACAAGGGGGTGTCGCCAATCTCGTCGAGGAACAGCGTTCCCCCGTTGGCGAGTTCGATCAGCCCCGAACGATCATCCACCGCGCCCGTAAACGCCCCCCGAACATGACCGAAGAGTTCGCTCTCGACCACGCTGGAACTCAGCGCAGCGAGACACACGGGTACGAATGGACCATCAGCCCGGGCGCTGTGTCGATGAATCGCCTGGGCCGCCAGTTCCTTGCCGGTCCCGGTTTCGCCGGTGATCAAGATCGGCACTTCCGTCGGCGCCGCCAACGCGATCTGCTTGAAGACCTCTTGCATTGCCGCCGAGGTTCCCAACAGCGACGCCTGCGTCAAACGGGAGATCTTGGGCTCGGCGGCCGGCGGAAGCGGATGGACCGTCAACGCCCGCTCGACCACGGCGCCCGCCGTCTCCAGATCGAACGGCTTCGTCAAATAGTCGAAGGCCCCCTGCTGAACCGCACGCACCGCGGTCTCGAGGTCCCCAAACGCGGTCATGACGATGACTGGAACCGGTCCCCAGTTCGCGCGAAAATCCGGAATGGCCGACAGCCCGTCGCGACCGGGCAGCCGCACATCCACAAGAATCGCTTCCGGCTGGAACGCGCCGACGTCATCCAAAGCGGCTTCGACCGATCCCGACAGGCGCACGTCGTGCTGAAGGTCGCGAAAATACTCGCGCAGTCCCCACCCGATCGTGGGCTCATCGTCGACCACCAATATGCGACTCATTTGTCCGCTGTCTCTTGCGAGGGAGCTTCACGGGCCGACCCCGGTCGATGCCCGGCACATGCATAACCTGATCATCCCCCCGATTGTTGACGGGGGATCGTGAGTCGAAACGTGGTTCGTCCGTTGCCGCGACTCCAGTCTAACGTCCCCTGGTGATCGTTGGCGACCTGCCGCGCCAGGGCCAGTCCCAATCCGACCCCTTCGGGTTTGGTCGTTACGAAGGGTTCGAACATCCGGTCGGCGGTGGCGTCGTTGGGTCCCTGACCGCTGTCGGAGATCGTCCAGACAATGCGGTCACTCTGCTCCAAGACCTGCATGCTGACCGATCCGCCGCGACCAGCCGCCTCCAGGCCGTTCAGCAGGAGATTCAGAATCGCGGCCAGTACCGACTCGCGATCAAGCAGGAGCTGCGGAATGGGCGGGGACTCGGTGAAAGCCAGTGCCACCCCCAAGTGCTCCGCCGTCATCGTGACGAGCTCCAGAACGCTCTGTGACACTTCGACGGGAAAACAGGGAGTGCGCGTCGATGGTTGTTGGCGACCGAGCGACAAAAGTCCCTTTAATTGCTGTTCGGTGAGGGCGAGCTGTTTGAGCGCCATCTTCAAACTGGTGTCTGTCGCGGCGATCGCGCATCGGCGTTCGTGCAGCTGCACGGCAAGCTTCGCTCCAGTGATGGCATTTCGCAGTTGATGGGCCAATCCCCCTGCGAACTGACCCAGCAGCCGCGTTCGTTCGGTCTCGACGATCCGCGACTGCAGCTCACGCAGCCGGGCTGTAAGTTCGTTGACCGCTTCCAGCAGTTGATGGATCTCGTCGTCAACGTGCGCGGGGGCGACGATCGGTTCATAGCGTCCCTCGGCAACCGCCGTCACTTGCCGCTGAACCGAGGCAATGCGGCGTCCCAGACGAGCTGCCAGTTGCAGCACCACCGGGATGAGCACCGCCAGAGATGTTAAACCCACCAACAATGCGGGAACCGCAGCCCCCCAGCGATCAGCGACCAGCGTCCCTTCGGGAACGAGCAGCCAGAGCCATTCCCGACCGCCCGTTCCCGCCGATTCAATCCGCGACGCCCGATACCGCCGCCCCGAGAGGGTGATTGAGGCTGAACCAGACTGAGCCTGATGAACCAGTCTCTGCAATTCCTGCTGCAGCGCTGCCGCTTCCGAATCGGGGTACGTCGAGGCGGTGACCTGCTGCGCCGGAACCGACCAGACGGCAAAATCGGCTCCGGTCAGTTGTCGAAGCTTCCCGAGCACGGCTGGCGATCGGGGAAAGCTCGTTTCGGCGAGAACCTGCGCCACTTGCTGCAAGCGCTCGGTCGTCTCCTGCCCCGCTCGGTACGAGGCCCATAAGGCAGCAAATGCCGCGTTGATGCATACGGCCGCAATCAATAGCCCTGCGGTCGGCAACAAGATCTGAATCCGCAACGGCCGACGCATGGCGTCGCACTCCCCGAATTTCGCGTGGTCGGAAAATGATTGAACCGAGTCCTCGGCGTCAGCGTGTGACGGGAGCAACCGCTCCCAGATTGAGGCGCCGGAGACTGGGGGGACGACCGGCGGTGGAGGCGTCTCCGCGGGAGCGTCGCCAACGGCAGACCCGTTGAAGTCAATGGCATTTCCCTGCCGCCTTCCAGCGACGACTACATCAATTCTCCCTCTGACGCACTGCGCGGGTCATCATGAGGAATGGGGCGCGTGCGCGTGGGGTCGGCGCGCCACCACCAGAGGTCGTAGGCTTCAGTCCACTCGGGCGTGACCAACTCCTCCTCGATTTTCTCGGGCAGCCGCGGGGGACGGTCCGGGGCAATGAGCAACGGAGGAGGACTGATCCGGCGGAACTGCTTGAGCCAGACATTCGCCCGAGCACCGAAAGCGTCCGTAACCGCGCTTTCAGCGGCGGCTCGGTCGCCGGTGACTGCCAGGCGCCGCCAGAGCTTGCGTGCGGCCTGAAGCAGATCGGGATTGGTCGGGGAATGCTGCAATCCTCGCAGCACATCGCGCCAGCCATCGAGCGAGCGTTGCTGTCGCTGGGCGTCTTCCCCGAGCAGGATCCAGACTTCGCTCAGGGAAGGATCCCGTGCGACGGCCTTCCGCAGCAAGTCGGTGTCCGCAGGATTCTGAGGCTTTCCGCCTGGGCCCCTGGTCGCCAGGTACCAGTGATAGCGACCATTCCACACGGGATGCATCGCCAGCCAGTAGGGACCGATGAGGAGCGCGTGTGCGAAGGCAAACGCAACGACGGCGAGCCAGGGACGGCTCCAGGAAGTACTGGCGACAGTCCCGGCCAACCAGCCGTAAACCAATCCCGTCAAATGGGCGACATTGGCGATGCTGAGAACTCCGATCTCGGTCCAGAGCCACAGAATCACCAGCAACGTCAGCATGCCCGCGACATGTTCGGGAGATAGGCGTCCAGCGATCCTGGGAGAAACAGGTCGCAACGCGCACAGTGCGCCGAAAATTGCACAGCCGACGCCGGAAAAGCCGACTGCATAGTGCTCCAACAGAAACTCCGGCAGAAGGCTGACCAGCAACGCACCGCAAAGAAAACACGCATAGCGGAGGGATCCCCAGTGTTCTTCCAGGATCGCCCCGTAGACTGCCAGAAAGAGGCTGTTCAGAAACAGATGCGAGAACCCGTTGTGATGGAAGGCCGAGAGTGGGATCCGCCACCATTCCCCGTCCCACAACTGAAACGGGCCGTAGAGTTCCTCGAACCAAATTTCCGATCGATCCGCAGTGGTGTTCACCCAGGTCAGTCGGGCGACCACGCCCCAAGTCCGACGCAGATCGAAGGACTGCTCCGTTTCGCTCCAAGCCTCCGTACCGGCAAACACCGTCGACAGCACGATCAGCATGAACGTGGTCATTGGAGAACGGTATGCACGCGCGAGGACGCCCATGAGCGCATCCCACCCGATTGCGCCGTCCCCGTCAACTGCAGCGACGCCGAGTTGTCACGGAAGCAACAAATCAGAGATCGCCGATTGATCGCCGCGGCCGGTCATGCGCACCGAGGGTAACTGCTGCGACGGAGCGCCAACCGGCTGGAATCTCGGGGACCAGGGTGGTGCAGGATTGCATCGGATTCGCCCTCCGGTCATTGTGTGAAGAACCAGCCCAGGGAATACGATCCCTGGGCTTCGACGTTATTCCCCGATTTCTCCCACAGTTTGCCGCCATGATTTGCGTCAGTCTCGCCCGCACGCGTCACGGAATGATGACCGCCGAGCATCAGGCGTTGGCCCACAAAGGGGCTGAGCTGGTCGAGTTGCGTGTCGATTGGCTGTCACGCGCGCCGGAACTGACTCGACTTCTGACAAAACGTCCCACGCCAGTGGTCTTCACCTGCCGGCGCGTGGCCGACGGAGGTCGCTTCAAAGGTTCGGAAGAAGATCGGCAGACGCTGCTGCGGGCGGCAATCGTCGCGGGAGTGGAGTATGTCGATCTCGAGCGGGATGTCGCCGCAAAAATCCGTCGCTACGGCAAGACGAAGCGGATCGTCAGCCATCATGACTTCGTGCAGACGCCCGATGATCTGGAAGAAATCTACGCGTCGATGACCGAACTGGACGCCGATGTCCTCAAAGTCGTCACCATGGCCAATTCGCCGCGCGACTGCGTGCGGCTGTTGAAATTGATCGTGGGGGCCAAGATTCCGACGGTCGCCTTCTGCATGGGAGAATTCGGACTCGCAAGCCGACTGCTGTGCGGTCGCTACGGAGCACCGTTCACTTACGCTACTTTTAGCAAGGAACGGGAAATCGCTCCGGGGCAATTGTCGTTCGATGAAATGAAATCGATGTACCGCTATGACAACATCGGCCCGCAGACCGCCGTCTATGGAGTGCTGGGCGACCCGATCGGCCATAGCCTGAGTCCAATGCTGCACAATGCCGCCTTTCGACAGTGCGGTCTCGATGCAGTCTACCTCCCGCTGCGCGTGCCGCCTGATCAGTTTTCGGAAACGCTGAACGACTTTGAATGGCTCGATATTCGCGGTTACAGCGTGACGATACCGCATAAAGAGGCCGCCCTCGCGAAGTACCCGATGTGCGACGATATGGTGCGCGCCGTCGGCGCGGCGAACACCGTTTTTCGTGATTCGGACAACGTTCGGCGATCGGCCAATACCGATCTTCCGGCAGCGATGGCGAGTCTGGGTTCGGCGATGAAGGAGATGGAATCGCTCGAAGGAAAGCGGGTCTTGCTGCTGGGTGCCGGGGGCGCCGCACGGGCGATTGGGTTTGGAGTGATGCAGAAAGGGGCGGCGCTGGTGGTCGCCAGTCGCACCGCGAGCCGCGCAAAGTCGCTCTCCGAGGAGTTGGGCTGCCGCACCTGCACCTGGGAGAACCGGGGGAGCGAGGGGATCGATGTGCTCGTCAACTGCACCCCGGTAGGTCTGGCTCCCAATGTCGACGACACGCCCTTCCAGGCCAACTGGCTGCAGGAGCACATGCTCGTATTCGACACAATCTACAATCCCGAACAGACGCTGCTGATCAAACAGGCGCGCGAACGTGGATGTCGGACGGTGACAGGTGTTGAAATGTTCGTCCGGCAGGCCGCCGCACAGTTTCATTTGTTCACCGGCAAGGAGCCTCCCATCGATTTCATGCGCGAAACGTTGCGCCGAGGGATTTCCGCGGCTCGGATGGAATAATCGAATTCTCGTCGCCGCTGGCGCTGCAGCTCGGAAGTGACGGCCACGTCCATGATCATCACCCTCATCGGCTACCGTGGTACGGGCAAGAGTTCGGTCGCACCGGCGCTGGCCCGTTCCCTGGAGTGGGACGCGGTCGACGCCGACGTCGAACTGGAGCGGAGAGCGGGCCGCACCATCCGCGAGATCTTTGAGACCGGCGGGGAAACGGAATTCCGGCGCTGGGAACGCGACACCTTGATCCAGCTCTTCGCCCGGTCGCGCCTGGTGATTGCCGCCGGCGGCGGAGCGATTCTGAATGCCGACACCCGCAGCGACATGCGGCGTGCCGGTCCTGTGATCTGGTTGCAAGCCGACGTGCGGACGATCGCGGAACGCCTGGAACGCGACGCCGCCACGGAGCAGCGGCGTCCATCCTTAACGGGCCGGTCGATCGTCGAAGAGATTGAAGATGTGTTAAGTCGGCGTGAACCATTGTACCGAGAGACGGCGGACATCATCATTCGCACAGACAATCGGACCGTATCCGAGATTGTCGTCGGCATCCTGGAGCAACTTCCCGTGCATTTGGTCCCCTCGTCTGCGGCTCGCGACGGAGAGTCTCCATGATTCTCTGGGACCTGCCGGCGGCATTCGTCTACGGCTTTCTGTTCGTGCTCGGCGCCGTCATCGGCAGCTTTCTGAACGTCTGCGTCTACCGACTGCCGTTGCGCGACGACATTGTGGGGGCGTGGCGGGGAGTGGTCGACCCTCCCTCCTCATGCCCGTCGTGCCGCCATCGGATCTTGTCGATTGACAACATTCCCATCTTCGGCTGGATTTTCCTCCGGGGAAGGTGTCGATTCTGTCGGCACCGAATCTCGATTCGGTATCCCCTGGTTGAATTCCTCAACGGCGCCTTGTTCGTCGGTCTTTACATCGCGATGGTGCCGATCGGCTTTCACGCGAAGATCGAAGAAAGCTGCCTGTTCACCGATGTCAGTCCATTCAACCTTCAGGGCGAGTTCCAAGGTCTGACGCTGCGACTTCACCTGCAGTATCTGTATTACCTGGTCTTCGCCGAAGCGCTCTTGGTCGCATCATTGATCGACTTGGATTTGCAGATCATCCCTGATTCCGTCACCGTCCCCGCAATGGTCGTGGGAATTCTGGGGAGTCTGGCCGGCACGTTCTATCTCGTCCCCGTCTGGTCGCAGAATCCCAGCTTTGTGACGCTGTTCTGGAGTCTGTTCGCCGACCCCGAAGCACGGCCGCCGTGGTGGACGGAGGTGACGATCCCCCAATGGTGCCTCGACTATCCGATTCCGCATGGCCTAGCGGTGAGCCTCGCCGGTTTCGTCATTGGCGGGGGAGTGATCTGGTTCATTCGAATCGTCGGAGCCTGGGTGTTTCGTCGTGAAGCCATGGGCTTCGGCGACGTGATTCTGATGGCCGTGATCGGCAGTTTTCTGGGTTGGCAGCCGACGCTGATCGTTTTCTTCCTGGCCCCGCTGTGCGCCCTCGTCGTCGTGCTCGCGACCTGGCTGTTTTCCCGCAGCCGCGAAATCCCATTCGGACCTTATTTGAGCCTGGGCGCGCTGCTGACGATCGTCGCCTGGAAGCCCCTGTACGCCGCGACGGCCCATTTCTTTTCGCTCGGTCCATTCGTGCCGGTCCTCGCCGCGCTGCTGGGACTGTCTCTGGTTGTAGTCTTGTGGTTCGTCCAGGGACTCAAGTGGCTCGCGGGCATCCCGCTCTACGAAGACGAGGTCACCGGCGAGTGGACATCTGCCGATCAACTGACCTTCTTCGCCAGCCACCAGGCGGCCGCAGCGAAATCAGGACACCCGCGCCCCGAATGGCCCGGCGTGGCTGCCGGTCAGGGGACGCTGCAACGAAAGCTGTGGCAAGGGCGGTAGCAAAAGAAGGCCCGGGGATCGCAATCCCCGGGCCTTCGCAGGCATCGTTAACATGAGCTCCGCATTACGCGGCGGCGGGTTCATTCACCGGCAGCAGGCGCTGTTCGCCCCGCACCACTTCGGGCGTCAGAACATATTTCTTGCCTGGCTCCAAGTCCGGCAATTCATACATCACTTCGAACATCGCCTGTTCCACCACCGAACGCAGACCGCGGGCTCCGGTGTCCTTCTCCTTGGCAATGCGGGCGATTTCCATCAGCGAGGCTTCCGAGAATTCCAGTTCGGCATTCTCCATCTCGAAGAACTTCTTGTACTGCTTGACCAAGGCGTTCTTCGGCTCGATGAGGATCTTCACCAGGTCGTGTTCGCTGAGCGGGGCCAGCGAACTCACGAGCGGCAGGCGTCCAACGAGTTCGGGAATCATGCCGAACTCGATGACGTCGTCGGTGCAGGCGTGCTGCAGCAGCGCCCCCGCCCGCGCCTTCTGCGTCGACTCGACCACGGTGGACGAGCCTCCAAAACCGATGCTCCGCTTGCCCATCCGACGGGCGATGATGTCTTCCAGCCCCACGAACGTCCCCCCGCAGATGAAGAGAATGTTCGTGGTGTCGATCTGAATGTACTGCTGTTCGGGGTGCTTGCGTCCCCCTTGCGGCGGGACATTCGCCACGGTTCCTTCCAGCATCTTCAACAGGGCCTGCTGCACCCCTTCGCCCGAGACGTCGCGAGTGATCGAAACGTTCTGGCTCGTCTTGCCGATCTTGTCGATTTCGTCGATGAACACGATGCCCCGCTGGGCCGCTTCGATATCGAAGTCGGCGGCGTGCAGCAACTTCAGCAGCAGGTTTTCGACGTCTTCGCCGACGTATCCCGCCTCGGTCAGAGTGGTGGCGTCGCCAATCGCAAACGGCACCTGCAGGAACCGGGCGAGGGTGCGCGCCAAGAGCGTCTTGCCCGACCCGGTGGGACCGATCAGCAGGATGTTTGACTTCTCGATTTCGATCTCGTTGTCGGCGTCGGCTCCGGCCATCAACCGCTTGTAGTGGTTGTGAACCGCGACGGCGAGAATCTTCTTTGTCCGCTCCTGCCCGATCACATACTGATCGAGATGCGAGACCACTTCTCGCGGCGTGGGAACCCGGTTGAACAGCTTGGTCGGCGCACCGCGCCGGCGGCGTTCTTGATCGAGGATCGATTCGCACAACTCAATGCATTCGCCGCAAATGTACACCTCGTCCGGCCCCTCGACGAGGGGACCGACATCGCGGTAGCTCTTGCGACAGAATGAACAATTGGCGTTCTTCTTGCCTGTCGGACCTCGCTTGCCGGCAGACATAAACTCGCGACCTGAGGCCATCAGCATTCCTTCAACGCAGCCGTGTGAGGTCCGGCGGTGTCACGGGAGATTCGTCGAGGCGCGTCATGAGCCCGGAACAACTACACTTGATCACCAGGCCCGAGAACCTCCTGTCCGGGCGATTCGCTGCGTCCCTGTAGCGAAGGGGGCGGTGCGTCGGGTCCGGCGACTTCCGCCTCCGGCGCGGAAACCACGCCATCGGCAGAACTTGCTGGCTTCGGCTGCGAACCCTTTCCACTCGCAGTCGGCCCCACTAACCGCGTCTTAATCAATCGGAACTCCTCATCCGAGAGGCCACCTTGGCGGTGCAATTCACGCAGGTCCGTCAGTAAATCTGTGTTACGACCGGCACCAGCGTCATCGTCGTGAAACCATGCCCTCACCCGAAAAGTCACCCAGATCAGAACCAGCGCTCCAATCGAAATCCAAACCAGATCCATGAAGCTGGGCAGGGCGGGACCCAGGACCTTGGAAATCTGATCGGCCGAACGTCCGTTCACAACGCCACCTCGCCTTGTCGCCAGCCCGTCAGGGACTCCGAACACCCGCTTCGACGATTATCAAGCCGGGTTGCTCGGACGACAAGGGGTGGTGGACGCGGAACTGCGGGAGCACGAATGCAGCTTCTGCGCCAATCGCGTGGAGAATACTGTCGCCAAAGGTTTTTCACCTCTTGGAGTTACACGCTGCATTTTCCCCGACGAAGAGCGGCGGATTCCGCCGCGGCGGAGGTTCAAAACACTCCGCGAGTACCCCGTCCCGACGCTTGCCGTTGCAAAAATTGCACTCTCTGGGAGACCAGCGTTGGACAAATCCACATTTCATTGGCGAACCGGCCAGCGGGGGCCCTCGAGGAACGACGGCATCCCCCCGGGACGTCGCCGTAATCACTCAGTTGACTTTAGATCATGGCGGCTCGCCGGTTCGCCCGACTTGGAATCGGACTCAGTCGCTCGGCCTTCGAGTCGGCTCGCCTATTTTGCCTGCTGCACACGCAAGAACACCACGAGCAGGCCCAATTGCAGAAAGAACCCGAGCGGCGCCAGAACCAGACCATGAAACCACTCGCCCTGGACGATCGCTCCAATGCCGACAAGCACGGCAACGCCGCAACCGACGGCGGATGCGATGGAACTAATGATTAAGGCGACATCAGCCAGCGATGAATAGGCAAAGCCCTCGCCAGCGCCGCCGACGTTGGTTGTCGCAGCCGACGGCGGAAAATCGTAGCCGCAGTTCGGACATCGAACCGCGGGTGCATAACAGCATTCATTTTCTTGCTGAGCGGCGTTGTTGGCGAGTCGTGGTGTTGGGGGGATTCCGACGGTAGTGGAGGTTGCCGGGTCGGCGCTGGATGAAGTGGGCGAGTTGGTCGCCGTCACTGAGTTGGGCGG
>JANRLN010000564.1:0-4244 GCA_033762515.1 Planctomycetaceae bacterium | reverse complement strand
AGTTGCCGGATTCCCCAGGGAAACTAGGTGCAACTATGGGTTTCCATTGGACTTTCCGTCACCTAACCGACGCCGCAGATCGGCTTCCCACCCCCTCACCCCGGCGATGAAAAGTTCAATTGGCGTCTTGTCACCCCGATTTCCCAAGCTCTAATTGCAACACGGGTTAGAGCGACACCAATTCTGGCACCACTTGGCGTGTTGACAGAATTGTTGACAGAATGAAGCGAGGGACTGCCCGCCGTTAACGGGCAGTCCCTCTGGCAGACCTTCCCTGGTCATCGCACGCTCAAGGGGAGGTCGACATGGCTCGTTCTGCAAAACCGTGGTTCTGCGCCCAGACCGGCTGGTGGAAGGTCTGGCTCAACGGCAAGCGCGTTCGTCTGGCCGAAGGCAAGGCGAACCGCAAGGCCGCCCACGATGCGCTGCAAGATCTGCTCTACACCGCGCGGCACAATCCTTCGCCCGACAGCCCGGAACAGACCGTGGTGTCGGTCATCGAACGGTACTTGGAAGTTGCCGCACCGTCGCTGGCCCAGCAGACGCAGCGCTTTCGCGCGATGTACTTGCAGTCTTTCAGCGAGCTGCACGGCTGGCGAAATGTGACGGACTGTCGCCCCGATCATCTGCAAGAGTGGGTGAAGGCGAATCCACAATGGGCCAGCGACTGGACTAAGCGGGATGCAATCGCTGCGGTGCAAACGGTCTTCAATTGGGCCAAGCCTAAATTGATTCGCGAGAACCCGTTCGCCGGATTTCGCCATCGTGCGGGCCTCGCTCGGCGGGATATCACGGAAGCGGAATTTCGAGCGATCCTCCGAACGACCGGCGGGCCGCGTCGTCGGAAGCCAACGCCCGGCGCTCGCTTTCGACAGGTGCTGCTGTTCCTCTGGCGAACCGGCGCTCGACCGGCGGAAGCCGCACAATTGCATTGGACGGACGTTGATTTCGACCGCTGTGTCATCGTCCTGCAGCAGCACAAGACGGTTCGCTCTCAGCGCCGCCCTGAACCTCGCGTCATCCCACTCGATCCCGTGGTGGTGCGACTGCTGCAATCGATCCAACGACGGAACGAAGGCGAGCGTGTCTTTCTGACCCATCGCAAGACTCCCTGGCATAAAGACAATCTCGGACACCGTATCCGCCGGGCGCGTGAAGTTGCTGGTCTGCCTGCCGACGTCAAGCTCTATGGCGTCCGTCACGCTTTTGGCACTCGTGGAATCATCGCCGGCTGCGACATCAAGACGTTGTCGGTCCTGATGGGACATACCGATACGAAGATGACTGAACACTACGCGCATATCGCCGGCAAACGGGACTTCCTGGCCGCCGCCATGCAACTCATCAATCAACCCCTTGTTCCTTCCAAGCCTCGCGGAGTCGATCAGCATTGAGATGGCGAATTGACTGTGGTGACTTGCGTCGCTGATCGCTGCGAGCGGTGTTGGGACACTTCTCGGCTTTGGACAGATAAGCGGCCAGTTGCTCTTCGCTGATTCGGACGCCTGGGCAGCGATAGCAAGTCAGCAACCCGCGCGCGATCAAATTGCGAACGGTCTGCTCGCTATGACAGAGGCGCTCCGCGACATCTTTAACCTTCAGCAACTGCATGATTCGCTTCATCGAGCTGTGACTGACATTTCGTCAAAACAAGCGGCGTTCGACCTGATTGCCGTACACGGTCCAACCGCAATTCGGTTGCTCCTCACGACCGTACAACTCCAAGTACGGACCGGGACTGACGCGCTCGATCAGTTGGCGAAAGAGAAACGGCTTGCGGCTGTGGATCGTGCGATAGGCCGACTGCCAGCTTCGGCACTTGTGGTCCTGAAAGCGCAGGTTGCCGCGGACGCCCAGCAAGAGGAATTCGTGCGAGACCCGCCAATAGTTCCCCATGCCGAGCTGCGGCTTGATCCACACGAGGCACGATTTGTATCGGAAACCCCACGCGCGAATGACGTCAAACGCCTCGCTCAAGAAGGCGTTCGTGGTCCACAAATGCAAATGAGCCGCCTCCGCCGCCATCGCCCGCACCGGTTCGCTGCGAATCTGTGCGAGTGACAGCGTGCGGTAATGATTCTCGGCCGCCCCCCGTGCGGCCGTGTTCGTGTAGGGCCACGGCGGATCGGCGTAAATCGTGGAGAACTTCACGCCAGCGTCCACCAGTCGGTCGAGATCGCGAACGATAGTGGGCAGCGCGGAGTGCGGACCGGTCTCGCCTTCCGCTTGCGGATCAATGAGTTCGCCGGATCGTGGTGGCCTGCCCGTCACGTCATCGCCCCGTGTGTTGCAAAATCCAGGTGTGCGCCTTGTCGAGCGCAAAACAGACCGTTTGCAGGTCGTCGGGGCCGAACCGGCTGGATTGCTTCCAATCGGACCCGTTGCGGAACAGGCGTGTGACGGTCACGACGTAACGAGTCTGGGTTTTCCGCGGCTGTCGCCAGATCCGCGCGAGGATCAAGCCGTAACGGATTTCGTGAGTGGGTGGCCGCGGCATCTCAAGTCTCCGTCCGCAAGAGAACGTCGAGCCGGGCAGCGACACCGACGAGCTGGTGTTGCATCACCGGGTCCATCGCCGGGGCTGCGGCCAGAACCCTGGCCAGTTCGCGGCAGACCTTGAGGAGCGGGACGAGGTCGTCCGGTTGGAAAAGATGGGAGGCACGACCCGTCGAGGGAGGCATCTGGAAGAGATTGAACTGGTAGCTCCATCCGTGGATCTCGTCCCCACCTTGCCAGATGGAGGATGTGACCGAGCCGGACCCGGCCGCGCGATACATCCGAAAGTGCTGAATCGACGTCGACATTTTTCGTTCGTCCGACATGAATTTCTGCTCCGGTGAGAGAATCGAAAAAGGGGGCGTGGAGAGCTGTCACTCTCTCCACGCCGTTGTCAGTTACTGCAATCGGTAAGGCGCACCTCGGGGAACCCAACCATCTCGCTGCATCGACTCGAGGACATCGTCCAAGAGTTGCAGCGATTCGAAGATGTGCCCGAACTGATCGTCTTCCGGCAGTGACCAGTAGTGACGGTGTTCGTCGTCAAAATAGGCATTGCGGATTTCGAACAGCGCATCCCAGAACCAATGCTCGTGATACTTCTTCCGATTGCGGCGCTGACAAAGTCGTTTGAACCAGTTCACGTTGTCTTCTCCTTTGTTGTTTTCATCCGTGACAGGGATGGCCAACACGGCCTCCCCGCGACAGGTGGCTGTCGCGGCGAAGTCGAGGAGAAGAACCGGCTGGCGGACCAGCCGGAAAAAACCGAGGATCAACCTCGTTCAACAACCGGCAGCGCTAGTACTCGCTCGGCAGCAAGATGGTCGTGACGGAACGATCATGCTCGGTGATGATCCAAAACTTGGAACCACCGTCGAGTTGATACTGCGAAAGGAGCCGGAAGCCGTGTTCCAACGCGGCGTCATTCTCCTTCCAATCCCGCTCGTCCAGTTCGCCCCAATCGCCACTCATGTGGCGGATGAGGCCCCGCAGCACGTCTCTCTGAGACAACTCAGAGTTTGCGCCGCGGGTAATCACGATTTGTCCGACTGCGAACTTCGCTGGGCATTTGATGGTGTGCATGGCGTTCATCGTCCTGGATGAAGGCCGGCCGGATTGCATCCGGCCGGCATGGGTTTATCCCTGTTCGTCTGACTCGGAGGCACGAGCCGGCACTGGCTGCTCGTGAATCCAGTCGAACGCCATGTCCGCCACCTTGGCGACCGAGAGCAGGTCCGTCAGTCCGAACTGACTGGCTTCCTGCGTTTGGTCGTGGTCATCCTTGTAGAGCCGGACGATTTCGACGTTGAACCAGGCGCGATTGTCTTTCGACAGGTTGCGCCAGATCTTCGCCTTGATGCGTCCGATCAGGATGGTGTTTGCCGGTTTGTCATTTTGTGCCATAAGCACTCCTTGTGGGGTTTGATCCGCCGAGCGTCCTCGCGCCCGACGGATCGGTGGTTGTCAAACAGCGGTGTCCAGCACCGCTGCACTCCAAGCGGACGGCCCGGAGGCCGTCCTAAAACCAGAACAAAACACCTACTGCAAACCTGCTGTCCGTCGCCCTCTGGTCGGGGTGGCGGCGGACAGTTCTTCCTTGGCCAACTGGACGACGGCCAGCAGGTCATCCAGGTCAGCTACTGGAATGAACTCGGAGGCATAGAACTGCTTGCCTCCGGCCTTCCAGCGACCGACGCGAATGACATGTTCATCCTTCCGCCAACTGCCGGCGGGAAAGACGAACACAG
>JANRLN010000563.1:0-2659 GCA_033762515.1 Planctomycetaceae bacterium | reverse complement strand
GAGCACGGTTGGAGCGATGACGGCATCTTCAACATTGAAGGAGGCTGTTACGCCAAGGCGATCTACCTGTCGCGCGAACGTGAGCCCGAAATCTTCCAGGCCCTGCGGTTCGGCGCTGTGCTCGAAAATGTGGTGTACGACAGCGCTCATCGCCACGTCGATTTCGACGACACCACGATCACGCAGAATACGCGCGGGGCCTACCCGATCGACCACATGCCGACCGCCAAAATCCCCTGCGTCGCCGGTCATCCCAGCGACGTCATCTTCCTTACCTGCGATGCGTTTGGCGTCTTGCCGCCGGTCTCGAAACTCACTCCCGAACAGGCGATGTTCCACTTCGTCAACGGATACACGGCGAAGGTCGCCGGGACCGAGATGGGGGTCAACGAACCGCAGGCGACGTTCTCGCCCTGCTTCGGCGGGCCCTTCCTGGTGTGGCATCCCAACAAGTATGCGGAACTGCTGGCGGCGAAGGTCCGCCGACACAACGCGCAGGTCTGGCTGGTCAACACCGGTTGGGCCGGTGGTCCCCCAGGATATGGCGAGCGGATGAAGCTCCCGTATACACGGGCCATCATCGACGCCATCCACTCCGGGGCCCTCGCCGGCGTGCCGACCGTACAGGAGCCGATCTTCGGGCTGCACGTGGTCACGACCTGCCCAGGGGTCCCGACGGAACTGTTGCAACCGCGGCAGACCTGGGCCGACCCGGCCGCGTATGACGTCACCGCCAAGAAACTGGCCGAGTCATTCCAGAAAAATTACGACGCCTTCCAGTCCGGCGGCAGCACCGGAGTGATGGACGGCTGAAATCGGAAGCAGCACGGGAATCCCAGGGATCGCGATCCCTGGGATTCTTCACGGCGTCTGCAGCGTGACCAGTTGCAGTTGCTCTTGCTGGATTCGCTGGGCGACATCGGTCGCCGCGACGACGTCGCTATGGCAGACCGCTTTGGCCCCCTCCGCTCCGACGGCCTTCTTGGTCTTGCTGGCGAGCTTGTGGATTTCGCCGGGGCTGAGGACGCCCCGTTTTTCCAGGATCTCCTGCTGTTCGGGTGACAGCGCCGCCGAGACCTTGGCCCGGTCCCATTGGTAGTCGTCCTCTTTGCCCGACGCGAAGTCCTGAATCTCTTTGCTGATGCGGACGCTGCACCAGTCGTGGCCGCACATCGCGCAGAAATCGGTGTCGACGTCGAGGTCTTCGTCGTGATAGGCGCGGGCCGTGTCGGGGTCGAAGCTGAGTTCGAAATGCTTCTCCCAGTTGAGCGCCGCGCGGGCTTTGGTCAATTCATCATCCCGGTCGCGCGTTCCGGGGATGCCGAGGGCCACATCGGCGGCGTGCGCCGCGATCTTGTAGGCGATGCAGCCCTGCTTGACGTCGTCCTTTTTGGGGAGGCCCAGGTGCTCTTTGGGGGTCACGTAACAGAGCATGCTCGCCCCGTGGTAGGCCGCCGCGGTCGCCCCGATGCAACTGGTGATGTGGTCGTATCCGGGGAAAATGTCGGTCACCAGCGGTCCCAGAACGTAGAACGGCGCCCCGTGACAAAGCTTCCGCTGCAGCTTCATGTTGTATTCGATCTGATCGAACGGCACGTGCCCCGGCCCCTCGATCATCACCTGCACTCCCTTCCGCCAGGCCCGTTCGGTCAGTTCGCCCAGCGTGCAGAGCTCAGCGAGTTGCGCGCGGTCGGTCGCATCGGCAAGGCCGCCGGGTCGCAGGCCGTCACCGATCGAGAAGGTGACGTCGTATTGCCGCAGGATGTCGCAAATCTCTTCCCAATGGTCGTACATCGGGTTCTGTTTCGCGTGGGTGATCATCCACTTGGCGAGGAGCGACCCGCCGCGACTGACGATGCCGATCAGTCGGCGGCGGACAAACGCCAGATGCTCGCGGAGCACGCCGGCGTGAATCGTGAAGTAGTCGACCCCCTGCTGCGCCTGGTGCCGCAGCATGTCGAGGATCATCTCCGGCGTCAGGTCTTCGATCTTGCGGCCGATGATCATGGAATAGATCGGGACGGTGCCGATGGGGACGGTGCTGTGGCGGAGGATGGCGTCGCGGCAGGCGTCGAGATCGCCGCCGGTCGACAGGTCCATCACCGTATCGGCCCCCCAGCGTTCGGCCCATTGGAGCTTCTCGACTTCTTCGTCGGTGCTCGATGAGACCGGCGAGGCCCCCATGTTGGCGTTGATCTTGGTCTTCGTCGCCCGGCCGATCGCCATCGGTTCGAGGTTGTACCCCAAGTGCACCGTGTTCGCGGGGATGACCATCCGTCCCGCGGCGACTTCATCGCGGACTTGCGCGGGGGTGAGATGCGATTCCCGCGCGGCGACGCGCACCATTTCCGGCGTAATGACGCCGACGCGAGCCGATTCCAACTGCGTGATCGGAGAAAAACCAGCAGGAATCAGCACCTCGCGAAATGTACCGTCGGACTGCGCGAAGACGACGCGCTCGCAACCCCGCGAGAAACCGAGGGGCTGCACCCCGTCGATGCATTCGAGTTCGTCACTTTCCCACCCGTCCGGCAGAAAATCCCAGGCCGTCTGGTCCGACAGCCCCGGCATTCCCGGGGTATCCGGCGAGGCGAACGTCCGCGCCCCGGCGACCCCGGGGCGGATCACCGGCGGGAGCGCAAAGCTGCCGGGCGTGGTC
>JANRLN010000562.1:0-10086 GCA_033762515.1 Planctomycetaceae bacterium | reverse complement strand
GCCCGAGGGGAGACTTCTCCCAGACTCGGAGCGGCACGAACTGTCGAGGTGTCGAATGGCGGTCTTTCGCTGGGGACAACCGTGGGATCCCTTCCGCGACCTGGAACGCGAGGTCGATCGTCTCTTGGCGTCCGTCTCGCTGGGTTTCCAGGGAGTCCGCTTCGGACGTCAGTTTCCGGCGGTGAACCTGTACGAGTTTGAAGGAGCGTTGCTCCTGACCGCAGAACTCCCCGGCGTGAAGCCGGAAGATCTCGAAGTTCTCGTGGCCGATGGGGTGCTCACGCTGCGCGGCAAACGTCAGGGTCCCGACGGAGTTCCCGACGACCGCTATCGGCGGCAGGAGCGTCCGCGTGGGGCCTGGCAACGTTCGCTGCAACTTCCCGAGCGAGTCCTTGAAGACGAACTGGCAGCCGAGTTCACCAACGGGCTGCTGAAGATCCGCCTGCCGCGCGCACCGGTGGCCCAGCCGCGGCAGATTCGCGTCGTGGATGGAAGTCAGTCCGCAGCCCCCCCGACGGCGGCGCCGCCCGGGAGTCCTGAAGGGTGAGTTCGCATCGGCCGCAATCCCCCCCACTGATTCGCGAGGCTGCCAATGTCCCAGGATCTCGTCGGACCCTCCGCCGCGCCCCCTCCCCCTCCTGAGCGGCAGATTGTCTTCACGCCGCCGATCGACATTTTTGAGACAGAGGCGGGGTTGGTGCTCCTTGCCGATCTGCCGGGCGTCTCCGCGGAAACGCTGGAACTGCAGGTGCAGGACAACAAGCTGACGCTGTTCGGCCGGGTCCCCGCGCCGGTGGCGGCGTCGGCAACGCTGATTCATCAGGAGTATCAGGTCGGCCATTTTCTGCGGTCGTTCATCCTCAGCGACGAGGTCGACCACGAGCGGATCTCTGCGAAACTCAATCACGGCGTGTTGGAAGTTGTGCTTCCCCGCGTGCAACGGAGCGAACCGCGACGGATTCGCGTGGCGACCGACTGAGCCGCAGAGCTTGGGCAAGTCCCCTGGCGGCTCAATGATCTTTTGCACGCGACGCGAGCGCATAGCGGGCGAACGAGATCAGGCCCGAAAAGCGGTAGGTCGGATCGACGTAATGTTCGATCACGTAGAACGCAAAGTAGTACGCCCGGCAGAACGCCCAGATCGCAATCCCCATCAGCAACGCCAGACGCACGCTCGGGTGCAGCAGCAGGGCTGTGGTAGCGGCCGCAACTCCCAGGATGACGAACAGTACGAACTTGCACCACAAGAGGCGCGGGTTGGTGATGTCCCCCATGACGTCGTCCCTTGAGAGGCTGCGAACGGGCTCGACCGAACGACCCCACCGTCGCCGGTTCAGACCGTGGGAATGACGCGTGACGAATCACGAAATCCGCGGAGTTGGTCTCCTCGTCCGCAGAGCGGAATTCCCCGTGGCATGGATTCGACAGCCGGTCAACCCAATTGTACGCCGTTGGCAAACAGGGAACTCGGCGTTCTCAACGGCGGCTCGGACAGGACGGCGTAGCGGAGAAACACTTCGCCGCGGGCGCCGACGCGATGGCTCTTCAGCGCCAACTTGCGGATTCCGTCGAGCGGGAATCCCACGCCGTCGACGGGTGTGGGAGCCGCTCTCCCCCCAAACACGAAGGGGCATACGGTGATGTACATTTCGTCGACGCACCCGGCGTCGAACATGGAAAAGTTCAATTCCCCGCCCCCTTCGAGCAGCAATCGACGGACGCCGAGGGTCCTCAAACGGGACAGGATCTCCGTTAAATTCACCTTCCCCGCGGCATTGAGCTCCACGAGTTCGACCTGAGCGAACTGCGCGGCAAGCCGCAACAAGTCCGGACTCGACTTCCGCGTGGTAAACACGATCTTTTCGGTGTCGGGGTGCCGGAAGAACTTCATTTCCGCCAGGTGAGCCGGCAGCGTGGTGCACACGGTGACGTTTCGAGGGTGCCGCGCCCCTTTGGCGGCCAGCCGCTGGGACTGGAGCTCCTCGTTGTGAATCAGCAGCGGTGGATCTTCGCTGACCAGCGTTCCGCCGCCGATAAGGACCGCGTCCGCCTCGGTCCGCAGGCGTTCCATCTGCTCACGGTCTTCGGGACCGCCGATGGAGATCTTGCCGCGATCGACCAGGGCGATTTTCCCGTCGACCGTTTCGGCAACGTTCAAGGTGACATGCGGCCGATCGAGCTGTCGCTGGGGGGTGTCGTTGGTCATGCGATGGGCCCTCGTTCCCCGGAGCTTGACAGATCATTTGAAGCCCGGCAGCGGGTTGAAGTCTGTGCCAATGTCGTAATAGTCCTCATTTTCGACCCGCTTGAGAAAGCCGACGACCACGTAGGTGAACGGGGTCAATACGACCTCCGTCGCCACCTTCAGCACGTAGTTGCTGATCATCACCTGAATCAACAGATCGTTCGACCACAGCCCCATGAAAGCCAGCGGATAGAAGATGCCGGAATCGACGGCTTCTCCGGCAATGGTGGAGCCGATGGTGCGGGTCCAGAGATGCTTCCCGGCGGTCCATATCTTCATTTTAGCGAGGACCACTGAATTCACCCATTCGCCCGCCACGAATGCCGTGAGCGAGGCGACAACAATTCGCCAGGAATTCGCGAAGACCGTTTCCCAGGCCTGCTGATGCTGCCATGCCGAGGACGGCGGCAAGTTCAGGATGACCCATGCCATGGCGGTCGTGAACGCCAGTGCCGAGAAGCCCGCCCAGATCACCCGCCGGGAGCGCTTGTAACCGTAGACTTCGGTCAGGATGTCTCCGAAGAGATAGCTGAGTGGAAAGAAGACGACGCCGGCTCCGAAGTTGAATCCGCCCAGCGTCGCCACTTTGCCGGCGGCGATCATGTTGCTGCAGATCAGCACCGTCACAAACGCGACCAGCAGCGCGTCGTAGAAGCGGTACACCCGCTGCGGATGCTGATGGGAAGACGGCAGCGGCAAGTCGCTCGAACCGGTCATAATGCGGGATCCTTGGGAAGCACCGGGGCTTCAGCCGGAATCGGGAGGGGATTGAGCGCAGGGAAAGACAGGTCGTGACGTCGGCGGATCGGCGTGCGGCGGGCCAATCGCTGCGCCGCTTCCGTCAACAGCTCTTGAGTCTCGGGATGGGGCAAATTCGGCAGTAATTCCGCGGCAGGAACCGCACAATACGCGCGACTCCATAAGTCACTCCGCACGGTGCTGCCGCGGTGCATAAGCAGGTCCAGGTCGATGGCGACGGAATTCGAACCGGGGACGGGACTGCGCCCCAGTTTGCGTTCGAGATTCTTAAGAAACGATTTCAGGTCGTCCAGTTCTCGAACGGTTCGAATCAGTGCCGCAGCGTTCCAATATGGAGGGCCCTGCTCGCCGTGGTCCGCAGACTCCCACATCCCGGAGACCGCCTCGACCGTGAATTCTCGTTGAAGCTCGTGGACGGCCGCGCTCAGGTTGGTCGCGGCATCTGTATTCGAACCAAGCCCCACGCAAATGACATCCTCACGGAGGGACTGCGGTTCTGACGCGAACTCGGCGTGCCGCGAGACAAACGCGGTCGCCCGGCGTTCGATTTCAACTCCCACTCCGGCGCAGAAGTCGAGCGCCGTCGGTTTTTCGACCCGAATCCGCGTGCCGGCAACGCCAGGGACGGCGAGAATGATGCGGGCGAGATCTCCCGCCAATGCTTCCACGGTCAACCGACGGCTGACTTCGACGTGAGTCTTCACCGCGAGGGCGAGAGTTTGATAGTCCACGCAATCCGCAATCGCATCCGAGGCCTGAGCCGCGTCGGTCTCAGTGGTGATCGCGATGTTGATGAGGATCTCTTGCGGACGTTCACGCTCCCAGGGGTGGATTCCCAGGATGCCTTGGACACGCAGATCTCTGATGAAGACGCTGTCCAATCGTCTGCTCTCTGGCTGGTCACTCCTGCCGCGAAGACCCGCAATGAGGCCTGTTTCGCAGGCTTCCGCGTGGTCGACGGCATTCTAGGTCCGCTGCCCCTCATCGGCAAGGCGCGTCGCAAACCACGAGAGCGTCATTCCCCGCTCCGGCTCCGGGAGTTACACTCTGTCGGGTCTGCGTGACTCTTGAGTTGCCGCTGCCCCGCACGTTCCGCTGCCCGCCCTGGCCCGTCAAATGACCGATACGCTCGTACTCGCCGAATTGGATGGGCGGCCCGAGATCTTCTACAGCCTGCAGGGGGAAGGGGTCTCCCAGGGGCTGCCCAGCGTCTTCGTGCGACTCAGCGGCTGCAATCTGCAGTGTCACTGGTGCGACACGGAATACACCTGGAATTGGATCGGCACGCCGTACGCCCATGCCAAAGATCGTCCGGATCACGCCGCCAAGCATGATCGGGCATCGGTGCAGTGTCGGCGCACCCCGGATGAAGTCGCGGCCCTGGTGGCTCAGTGGCCGTGTCGCAATATCGTCTTCACCGGGGGGGAGCCGCTGCTGCAGCAGGCGGGTCTCGAACAGGTCGCCCGGCGACTGCGGAGCGATGACGCCGAGTACGAAGTGGAGGTGGAGACCAATGGAACGCTTCTTCCGTCGATGGACTTGGACAAGTCCGTGACGCGGTACAACGTGTCGCCCAAGCTGAGTCACTCGCGAATGCCGGCGGCGGCCCGGCTGATTCCGGAAGTCATCCGCTACTTCGTCGAGAGCCCGAAAGCGACCTTCAAGTTCGTCTGTGCCGACGATGCCGACGCCGGGGAAATCCGCGAATTTCAGCGAGCGTTTCGAGTCGAAGGCCGGCGCATTCTGCTGATGCCGGAGGCGACCGATTCGCTCACGCTGGAAAAGAGGCGTGAGCCGTTGTTCGAACTGTGCAAGCTCCGCGGCTGGCGCTATACCGACCGGCTGCACGTCGCGATCTTCGGCCGACGCCGCGGCGTGTGAACACCAGACTCGATACCGTCCACGAATGCGGATCGATGCCACGGCCAGTCAACCGCAGCCTCGAAGAGGCCGCGGTCGACCGACGGTGCGGGAAGTCTGGTCGCTCAGAGTTTGCCGGCCATCTCGGTGGCGATCTTCTTGACTTGTGCTTCGCTACCGGCGGTTTCGAGCTTCTTGAGGTCGGCCAATAAACCATCGGCCAGGGCGGCGTCTTCCGCCCGTAGCGCCTCGATACCGGACTGCATTCCCGCAGTGGCGCTCCCTGCGGCGCCGACGGCCGCGATTTCGAGCAGGCGTGCCTTCAATTCGGCTTTGGACTTCGCCTGATTCAGCTGCTCGACGTCGGTGGCCGGACCGTCAGTCGGCGCCGGACCGCCGCATCCGGCGAGGGAGAACGTGAGGGCGGTGGAGAGGGTGAGTGAAGCGGCCCATTTCGTCATGGTTGGGTTCCTGGGGTGGGGGGGGCGATGGGTCGAATTCGAAGGAAGATCTGCGGGAGCGAGGGGCACAGGCCTGAAAGACGAAGTGCGTGCCGCGAGCGGGAGCCCGCGACACGCACTTTGCTCAGTCAACGCCAGGGGTTTTAGAGTTCGCCCTGCTGTCCGCCGTCAGAGATGCCGCCGGCCCGCTGCCAGTTGGTGATGTCGACATTCTCGCTGATGAATTTGACCGCGCCGTCGGTGAACAGGGTGTGCACCCCGCCCGTGTGCTGGCTGCGAGCCGTCCAAACCCCGGCACTGTCGTACCATCCGCAGCCGACGCAGGGGTGACAGTCGGGATTGATCGAATTGGGAGTGTTCAGCGTGTTGAAGATCGTCTGACCGCCGATTCCGTTCATCCATTGGCTGCGGACGTGAGCATGGATGTTGCCGGTTCCCGTCCGACATTGCGTGCCATACTGGTCCAGTGCGGCCTTGGACGTGAACGAGTTGGCGAATCCCCCCGGGAACGCCTGGGCACGAACGAGCGACCGCTTGACGTCGAACGTCGCGGTGCTGTTGTTTCCCATCGTCGATTCGGAGGCGGCGATCGTGTTCGACGTGCCGTCAGTAACGTCGCCCACGCGAACGGTGGCGTAGTACTTGAAGAGTCCCGCCTTATCGGCGTTCCCGACCCCCCAGAACGTCGACGGGCCGGCGCTCATGACGTAGTTGTTTCCAGGTTCGGTGTTGCTCCCGGGAAACGTCTGGTCCGAGGGGCACAGAAAGCCCGGAATCCGGACCCGCAGCGTCGACGAATTGTTCGGGGCGTCGTCGTACTTCAAGTTCAGGTTCAAACTGCTGAACAGTGACCCCTTGTCCATGTACGGAAGCATCATCGCCTGGGCGCTGAATCCCCGCCAGGCATAGCTGCCGCCGGGAGTTCCGCTGTCGTAGACCGACGGAGCGATCGCCAAGGGGAACATCTGGAAGTTGTCGTGGTAGTTGTGCAGCGCCAACCCGAGTTGCTTCAAGTTGTTGCGGCATTGGGTGCGACGGGCGGCCTCGCGGGCCTGCTGCACGGCCGGCAGGAGCAGGGCGATCAGGACTGCAATGATGGCAATCACGACCAGAAGTTCGATCAATGTGAAGGCACGACGACGGACAGTAACCAAGTTGTGTTCCTTTCGCGAAGAGATGACAAATACGTATTCATCCTAGCTTACATCGGAGCGGACGCACCTGAAAAGCTTGCCGGACCTGAATTCGTCGGAAGGGGGGATTTCCTGTGCGGTAAATTCGCGGCGGACGGACGGGAACGGAGAATTGTCTCCCGCAACCCGCATCCACGGCGGGCAACGTGCTTCGTCCGTTAAGGATCTCTGGCCGTAGTGTAACCGCAACAGCATACTATGTAATGCTTTGCATTCTCGCTTCCCAGGCGGCGAACGCGACCCGCCCGATATCAGTCCCGGCGGGAGATTCGAAGGTGGGGTCGCTTCCTCAGCATTAGTGGCGGAGGTGTTTATGTCGCGTGGAGTTTCTGTGTTGTCGTTGTGTTTATATTGTGGTTGTTAGCGATACTTTAGTAGGGGTGAGTGCATCGACTGGTGTCTTTATAAGATCTGATCGCGCGGTCGACCCCAACAAGAGAGTCAGCAAGGGCTTGTTCCCGTGGACAGTACAGGCGTCGGGTATGGAATGGCTGCGTTCCGAGGTTGCTGGCCGCGGTGGGAGCCACAGAGTCGAGCGCAGAGAGTTGCGGCGGCGGGCGAGAGGGATGGCGCTGTCTCGCCCGAAGCAGCACGAACTTCCAGCGATTCCCTGATGCCCAGCGTCTCGCAGCCGACATCGGATTCCGAGGGATCGTCCGCTACTCGGGAACGGGCTCGATCACGGCCGACATCGAGCCCTGGCAGCGGGGAATTCGCGGGTCGGCTCCGAACGCCTGAATCTGATCACGCTTCAATTCGGCGTGTTCCTTGGTGGTCGTCAACACGATCACCCGGCCCAAGGTGTCCACGCGTTTGGCCAGCAGATATCCCCGCTCGACGGGATAGGCGAACAGCTCCTGCAGCATCTGCACCACGTAGCCATAGGTATGGTCGTCATCATCGAGCAGGATCACGTGGTAGCGGGGTTGTTGCTTCGGCCGAGCCTTGTCCGGGGATTTTCGCCTGTGTGGCGTTTCCGAGGCGACAGACTCTGCGAGCATCGCGGTCCCCGACTGTGCGGCGGAAAGGACGGGTTGCACTGTGATTGCTGTTCGATCGCACATGCCGGTGGACTCCGCGAACGCAGCCGCACTGTGGAGAGGGGACGCCGGGTGGTCATCGTATGCCGCGGGTCGGTCGGAGTTCAAGTTTTTCGATGCTGTGTCACGGCTCCCGCCCAGTCCCCTCAGCGGCTGCAGACAGGCTTGGGGTGAGCCATCAGGATGGGAGCTGCACTTGCGG
Source organism: Planctomycetaceae bacterium (assembly GCA_033762515.1). Lineage (GTDB taxonomy): Bacteria > Planctomycetota > Planctomycetia > Planctomycetales > Planctomycetaceae > DSVQ01. Next base: position 2,326 of record JANRLN010000562.1, on the reverse strand, counting down.
CGGCGTGACTCCCGGATACCGCCCCCCGGCGGGATGTCCGCGAGTTGTTGACGCAAGTCCCTGATTCGCCGAGGCCGCGTCCAAAACGGCGTCGACCTGCGGAATCACCAGCGCGCATGGGACCGCGTCGCACTGACCGCGCGTCACCGGAGACCATTCACGATGGCACGACGCCGCGACCGAACCCTCTTCCCCGGCTGCTCCTGAAGCCGGCGGAAGATTCGGAATCCCATGGGCGCTGCGAAATGATCCAGGGTCGAGGTCAGGTCCTCATCCTCGCGGGAGAGTCCTTTGGGCAATCTGGGGCGATCCTGACTTCCGTAGCGGTTCTTCCTCATTGCAGGACTTGGCTGCAACCGAGGATTCCACAGGGCGTCTTCGCAGCCGCGCTGCGCCCGGACGGCATCCACCCATCTTCCGCGAGTCCCGCACCATGGCCGTTGCAGATCCCGGAGTCACCAGCACCCGCGTCCGCCGACAGTACGAATTCCTTCCCTATCCGCACCGTGAAGCGGAGGAAGAAAAGCGGCGCCTGTTGTTGACCGGACTCGACGACCTCAACGCGGTCAACCACTATTGCTACCGGGGACGCCGCAATCTCAAAGCCGGGTTCCGCATCCTGGTCGCGGGCGGGGGGACCGGCGACGCCGTCGTTTTTCTCGCCCACCAGTTGCGACACTCGATGGGGGAGATTGTCTACGTCGACCTCAGCGAAGCCTCGCAGGCGGTTGCCAAGCGGCGCCTGCGGGCCCGCGGGCTGGAACACCGCGTCCATTGGATTCACGGTTCGCTGCTGGACCTGCCGGCGATGGGGCTGGGCAAATTCGACTACATCAACTGCTCGGGGGTTCTCCACCACCTGGCTGACCCCGATGCGGGTCTGGCGGCTCTCCGACAGGTGCTGCAGGACGACGGAGCGCTGGGGTTGATGGTCTACGGCCAGTACGGCCGGGCCGGAGTGTATCAAATGCAGTCGCTGTTCCGGCTCATCGGCGACTCGTCGCTCAGCCTCGGGGAGCAGGTGGACAACGCCCGCCGCCTGTTGAAAACGCTTCCTCCCTGCAACTGGTATCGCCGCGGCGCGGAGATGTTTGCCGGCGTCGACGCCATGAATGACAGCGAACTGCTCGATATGTTCCTGCACACCCAGGACCGAGCCTACACGGTCCCCGAGATCTATGAGTATCTCGACAAGGCCGGAATGCACTTCGCGGAATGGTCGGCCGAGGGGCGGGTGTGGTACCAACCGCAGATTGCCTTTCAGGATCCGGAATGGCGGCAGCGGATCATGTCGTTGTCTCCGCGCGAGCAGCAGGCGGCGTGTGAAATCTTCTGGGGTTCGATCATCAAGCACGCGCTGTGGGCCACCCCCACGCCGAACACCGTGGCACAGTGGAGCGATCCCGACATGACGCCGACCTGGGCGCGGGTGGCGGGTGTGTTCAGTGTTCGCGAAGGACTCATCAACGCCCCGGACGGAACGTGGGCGCTCGACCTCCCCAAGCCGGGGGGCGCGAAAATCCAGGTGAGGATGAAAGTCGATGAAGTCACTCGACGCTTTATCGCGCTGGCCGACGGCTATCGGAGCATCGCCGGCATCCTGGAGGCATTGTCACAACAGTTGCCTCAACTGACTCGCGACGAGCTCAACAGGGTCTGCGTGGACATTTTTCAATTGCTGAACACGCATGACATTCTGTTGCTGCGACATTCCTCCGTGCCCTTTATTCTAGACTGAACTTCGCGCGGATGGGGTTCAGCTTCTTGCGGGGCCACCCGATTGTGCGTTCCCTGCCGACGGGGCGCGGTCTCAGGACGGAAGATCGTTGACTGGGCAACCCTCAGCAGCCGAACGCGGAGGTCTCCGTACGCTTCGTGAACACTCTTGTTCGACAGCGAAGACGGCGAAGGCTGCCTGCGGGGATATCTTCACCGAAACCTCGACATTTCTTAATGAGACCCCGCTAAGAAGAGGGTCTGCAGGCTGTAAGGAGCGTTTCGACCCCCCGGCGTGGTGGCCATGAGCGGATTTGACGGCGCGGACATCGTTGGTCGGATCATCGGGGATGGTCGTTGGACGGTTCGACAGCTCCTCGACGACGGGGAATTCGGACAGACCTACCTCGCGGACGACGCCGAACTCGATGCCGAAGTCTTGCTGAGATTCCCCGCCGCGCGCCTGCGTGCCGATGCGGCGTACTGTCGACGGTTTTCGTCGACGGTGGAGATGTTGTACACGTCGCAGCCGATGCAGTTTCTGCCGGTCATCGATGTGGCGACCGTCGATGGATGCCCGATCGCCGTGGTGCAATTTACCGCGCACCAT
>JANRLN010000561.1:0-1771 GCA_033762515.1 Planctomycetaceae bacterium | reverse complement strand
AATAGGGCATGTATTCATTGCGTTCGTGCGCCGCCATGACGGCGGGATCGTCAAGAAACGCATCCGGCACGGCAGGCATCACCAGCGACAACTTGCGGCCCACGATCTCCCAATGCCGTTCGGTCCAGCCGCCGGGAATCTCAGGCAACCCTGGCGGCGTAGCAATTCGGCGGACCGGCAGGGGCACAAACTCTGTCGTGTCAGGCGTCGAGGGCTGCATCATCGAGAAGATGTCAGAGCCGCCTCCGAGACGCAACTCAAGAACCGCGGCGACGCGACCTACTCCGTCCCCGCCTTCGGCGCAGGATCCCCTTGCGACCAGGCCCGCATCAGAATCGCGTGGCGATCCCGGTAGGGGTCGTTGGATTCCTGGACCCGCAACAACTTTAAGGCCTCAGCCTTATCCCCCGACGCCGCATACGCCTCCGCCAGCAGCAACCGCGCATCGTTCACCCAGTGGCCGCCGCGACGATAGCGCTTGAGATAGTCACTCAGCAACTTGGAAGCGGAGGCCACTTCCCCGGCTTCGAATTTGCAGACGCCGCTCCAGTAGAAGGCGTCATCCGCCGCCCGCTGATAAATCTGGGTCAATCCTGGATCGGGCGGCTGCGACACCGAAAGCTGCCGAATCGCGATGTATTGCGCGATGGCATCATTTCGCCGCCCGTAAATTTGTTCGGTGCGAATTCGCAGATGCCGCATTGTCTCGACCGGCTGCATCTTCTTGGTGTCTTTGTTCTCCTTTAATTCAATCGGCACGATGAAGGGAAGCATATCGACCTGCTTCGATCGGAGCGCAACAGCGTCCATCTTTCCCAAACTGGCATCCTGCTGCAGCGGGTATTCCCACACACCGATTTCCTCCGGCTTCGTGTTCGGAGTGGCCGCGGCGAGACGTTCAAACACTCCCGGCAGTTGATCGATCTTGCCTGGAGCGTCGTACAGCACGCACAGCGTTTCGCCGGGGAGCAATTGCTCCATGGCCCACATCCGCTGCGACCAGCCGTGCGTGGAAACCACCGCGCTCACCTGCAGCGAATTCAGTTCTTCAGCCGCAAGGGGATATGGCTGCTCGGCACGAGGGCTGAGAGCTGCCAACCAATCGGGATGTTCCCGCAGAGACTTCAGCGTCGCAGGGGTGATGAAGCGCTGTTCAACCTCGACGTCCCCCCGCGGCACGGGCAAGCCCAGACGCATATCAAACAGGAGGTAATCATCCTGCACGAAGGCGCCAAACAACCAGGGGGCCTTTTCGTCCTGAGCCGTCTTGGGCGTCAGGACCACGCTATCGATCCGCATCTGCTTCAGGATTCCCGCCATCACGCTGGCTCGATCCCGCGGTGTCGCGCGTCCAATAACGACGGCGTCATATTGCGTGACAGGGTAGTCGTAGTCATCACCCCCACGCAGCGTGACGTTGCGACATACCCACTGGAAAACCTTCAACACCCGTTCGGCGTCGGTTTGTGTGTCGACCGACAGGTGATCTGATATCCGCTTGGCGAGGTAACAACCGCGAATGTAGCGCCCGTCGTCCGCGTCGAACACATTCCGTTTCAATCGTGCCAGCGCCTCGGGACTTAACCGGCTCTCGGGCAGTTCCGCTGCAGCCAACCCGGTCGGCAGCAGCTTGGCCGTCTCCGCCGCCACCCACCAGTTGTTGAGGACCGAGATCGCATCATCGACGTTCGAATCGATGTTGAGATTCTCTGGCTGAAGTTGATACAGCGCGCTTCGCAGTTGGTCCTCAATCTCCTGCACAGGATTGGAG
>JANRLN010000560.1:0-4069 GCA_033762515.1 Planctomycetaceae bacterium | reverse complement strand
GTGTTGGTCGTGACGCTGATGCTGGCGCCCTTGTACGTCACCGTCGCACTCGCACCGGTGTTCGACTTGGTCTGCCAGATGTACTGGGGTTCGTAAGGCATCGTCCCCAGGCCCGAGGGCGCCAGATCCTCGTAGACGGTGAGCAGGTTTTCCTCAATCGTCGCCGTATCGAGCGGAGTCGAGACTTCATCGGTGTAGTAGCTGTCGAAGTTCATCGACCGCGAGAAGTCGTGCACGACGACCATGTCGCGAGGTTCGATGTAGGCGATCGATTCCGCTGTGATCGTGGTGCCCCCTTCTTTGAACATGCCGGTGAACAGTCCCGGCACCTGCCCGTCCTGGGCCGATTCGTCAGGATTGTCGCGGCGGGCGACGACCTTGACGCAGTTCACCTGATTGCCTGCGGGGTTCCATTCGATGGAATAATCTCCCGATTCGGTGCGATAGCGGCGGCCGAATTCGACGTCGCCTACGGGGTCCACGTAGACGCCGTTCAAATCGGCGACCTCTTCCGCCTTGGTCCGGGCCTGCGCCTGAGCATACGCGAAGACGTCGCCCACGTCGGTTCCGGCGTTGGCAATGGCGTCGGTGATTTCCATCGCCGCCGCGAGTGCCGCCGAATCGGTGGCGTTCTGCATCCGGGTCTTCGTCAGCGAGATAATCCCGGTGTCGACCGAGAACGCCACGAAGGTCATGATCGCCGCCAGAGACAAGGCGGCGATCACCAGAAAGATGCCGCGACGGGCGGCGGCCGGCGGCGCCATTCGCCGCAAGGTGATTCGCATGTTCGTGACCATTGTGTGTTGCAACCCATCGCGGAAAGAAGGATGTCGCCCCGAGAGGGTTCGTCAGGCGCCGACGCGGCGCGCCGCCGAAGCGATCTCGATCAGCCCGGGAGGAGCGGGCCAGCGTGACGAGACGGCCCGTTAATTCACCAGCGTCTGCTTGCCCTTGCGGAAGACAATCGAAGCCTGGAAGTCGCTCATCCCCGCAGTCGGGAACGCCCCGACCGAGTTCATCGCGGAGAAGGGGACGGAGACCTTGATGCGGAACAGACCCAGGTCGTTGTCAGGGTCAGACAGATCGAATTCGGCATTGCTGTCGGCTTCCGTGATCGTGATCGTCATCTGATTGCCGGGAAGCCCTTCGGCGATCAATTGATTCCGGATGTCTTGAATGATCTTCTGATTCAAGGTCTGGCCGGGAAGCAGCAGGTCGTCCGATTCCATCGACGCCAGCCGTCCTCCCTGCCGGATGGAGGCATACAACGAGTGTGCCGTATCGACGCTGAACGACGTCTGTGCGGCGGTCATGACCAGCGCAATGAACACCGGCAACATCACGGCGAATTCCACCGTGGCCGATCCGCGGCGAGCTTCCGAGGTACGGCTCTTCAACGTCCGGCACTGATCCATGATCTGACGCATATTGCGACTCCTGAATGTTTCCAATTCGCCGAATCCGTCACTCGTGACGCGTCGCCGCCTGACCCACGATGGTCTTGCCCTTGACGAAGAAGGTCGGCAGCAGCGAGACGTTGTCGTACGGAACAGTCACCCGCACAATAAAGCAGTCGCCCATTTCCGCTGCGGACAAGTCGATGGCGGGAAGCGACGCGTAGTTGATTGACGATGCGTTGAAGCCGGCGTCGTCGAAGGCGCCGGCGCTGCGCACCTGCACGTCGGCCTTGGTGGAGTCGATCACCGAGCCGACGATCTGTTTGACCTTGTTCTCGACTTCGGAATTGGTGACCCCCTCGAAGCTGCCCAGGTGCGCACCGCGACGCGCGGCGGCGCTGAGCGTGTGGGACACCAGGCAGAAGTGGCCGAATTCCATGATCGCAAACAAGAACAGCACAAACACCGGCATGATGAGCGCGACCTCGACGGTCACAACTCCGCGGTGATTCGGCAGACAACGGCGATTCGCAGCGGGAATTCGCATGACACCCATCCTTAGGTCAGCCACGGGGAGGGGAGACTCCGCCTGACTGGGACAACGCTAGGTCGCAACCCGTCGCGCGGCGTCCGCCGTCCAATTTTTCGGCGCGATTTTTTTCGATTCCGCTCGCGGCCGGTCCGAGATTGACGATCGCAACGACCCTGACTGTCGTCCGAGGCGATCCCCCTCTACAATGCCCGCTTATGGTTTCGCGCTTGCTGCCCCGAAAGGAGTCCCATGGCCCGGCGGTCGATCAATCAGCTCAAGGACGGCGATTTCGTCGAAGAAACGTTCTACATCGCAGACCGCCAGCTGCGAGCCAACCGCAACGCGGCGCTCTATCTCAGCGTCGATCTCCGCGACAAAACGGGGGTGATCAACGGACGCCTTTGGAACGTCACCGAAAACTCCTGTGACGGCATTCAAAGCGGCGGGTACGCCCGCGTCCGCGGCAAAGTGCAGGTCTACCAGGGAACGCTGCAGGTCATTCTGTCGCACATCACACCAGTCTCATCGGAAGGGATTGATCCGACCGACTTCGAGCAGGGGCCGTCGCAAAATGTCGACGCGCTGCTGGAAGAGCTGCGCGGCGTGCTGCTGGGATTCACCCATCCCGCGCTCCGCTGCCTGATGCAGGTGTTTCTCGAAGACGACGAACTGGTTCACCGGCTCTGCATGATGCCCGCCGGGGTCAAAGCCCATCATGCCTACCGCGGGGGCTTGATCGAGCACATGGTGACCCTCATGCGCGTCGCCGAACGGATTTGCCAGGTCTATCCGCAACTCGATCGGGAACTGCTGTTGTCGGGGGTCTTCCTCCACGACATCGGCAAACTGCGGGAGTTGTCCTGCGACGCCAGCTTCGTCTACACCGACGAAGGGCAGTTGCTGGGACATCTGGTCATCGGCGTGGAAATGCTCAGCGAAAAGATTCGCGAGACGGAAGAGCGAATGCACGAACCGTTCCACGAAGAACTGAAGCTGCATCTCAAGCATCTGATTCTGAGTCATCACGGCACCTATGAATTCGGCAGCCCGCGACTCCCCATGACGCCGGTCGCGATTGCGCTGCACCTGATCGACAACCTCGACGCCAAGATCTACGAGTTCACGCAGGCGATTTCCGCCGACGCGAACAGTGAGTCGCACTGGACGTTGTTCCAGCCGCGATTGGACCGCAAGCTCTTCAAAGGGAGCACTCCCCTGGGAGCGGCTCCCGACGGCATCGGGTCTGCGAACTGATCGCTGCGCCGCTTGGGATGATTCACTCCGGAAGGGACGCTGCAATGGCCGATCACACGCCATCGATCCTGGCCTATTTCGCGGACCCCGACGCGGAGCCCTTGGCCCCCAGGGAACTCGCCCAGCGGTTGCGCGTGAAGAAATCGGCCTGGTCCCCTTTCAAGGCGGCGATTGAGCAACTCATCGAAGGGGGGAAGCTGCGACGCAAGAAGGACGGAACGCTGTCGCTCCGAAGGGAGCAGACGCTGCTTCGCGGCGTCATCAAGCGGACCGCCGGCGGATCGGGGTATTTTCGGGTGAGTGCGCCGACGCCCGATGCCCCCGCGGAAGGGAACCACGAAACTGCAGGCGACGCCGGCACACCGCTCGTGGATGAGGAAAAGATCTTCATTCCGCCGGAGGATCTGGGCGGGGCGATGACCGGCGACACGGTTGAGATCGCCCTGTCACGGCGTCGGCGGATGGGAGGCCAGCGGACCGGTCGGGTCACGCAGATTCTGGAGCGGGCCCGCACCACGTTCGTCGGCACCTATCACGAAGAGGCCGGACAGGGCTACGTCACCATCGACGGCAGCGTGATGCAATCCCCGGTGTCGGTCGGAGATCCCGGCGCCAAAGGAGCCAAGCCCAAAGATAAAGTCGTTGTCGAAATCCTGCGGTTTCCCAGCCACGACGAACCTGCGGAAGGGGTCCTGACGCGCGTGCTGGGACCGCACGGCGAACCGGGCGTCGACTGCCTGTCGATCATTCATGAGTTTCAGTTGCCGGACGAGTTCCCCGAAGCGGTCCTCGAAGCCGCACGCGAGGTGGTCCGCAAGTTTGATGAGCACGACCTCACCGATCGCCTCGACCTGACCGGCGAGACGATCATCACCATCGACCCCGT
>JANRLN010000559.1:0-2623 GCA_033762515.1 Planctomycetaceae bacterium | reverse complement strand
GCCCGGGCATCCGCGAGATCGAGGGATTTGCGGCGTTGCTGGTCTGCCTGAAGATGCCGCCATTCGGAGTGTTGTCGCCCCCGCTCGACGGCGGAAACGATGAGGGCGGGCAATGCCGAAGAGTCCCACAAGCGGGGACTGACGCAAACCATGGCGCCGGCGACCGTCATTTCACGGACCCAGTCGTCGTTCGGGAGCGGCGACAAGGCGACAATGGGAACGTCGCCGAGAAGCGTTTGCAGGCCTTCCAGGGGGCGGATTCCAGTTCCATCCGATCCGATGTCGGGGACGACGGAATCACCCAGGATGACCGCATCGAGCGAAGCGCTCTGCCGCAGTTGCAGGAGTTCCGTGAGACTGGGAACCCAAGTGAGACGGACGTTGCCCTCAAAGGCGACCTGCAGTCGCACCGCGAAGGCCGACCAGCGCGGTTCCGCCGGGGAAACGCAGACACAATGTGCAGAAAAGCGGCCGTCCGAATTCTGCGACCCGGCGTCGCCCGCGGCCGATGGCGTCGTCAACATAAAGCATTCCGTCGCTTGAGCCCCACCGATTGTCGCTGCTGTACGCGATGACGCAATCCGTTGTCAATGCGAGGTTTATCGCTGCGACTGGGCGGCAGGTGTCCCGCAAAGTTCATGTGGTGTCCTGAAGAACAGTATCCATCCGTTTACTTTTCCTTGAAAAATTTGCTAAAATCCTCGTAACCGGAACCGGATTTCCTCAACCGAGAACGCGACAGGCGCGTAAAACACTAGTAGCTGAGGCTGTGGATGCCGGGGCTGGTTATCATCAAGGAGGATTGCAATGCTGGTTTTGACGCGGAAGAAGGGAGAATCGATCCAGATTGGCGGATCGATTCAGATTCGGGTGCTCGCCATTCAGGGCAACCGAGTGCGACTGGGAGTGCAGGCCCCGATCGACGTGGATGTGCGGCGGGGTGAGTTGGTCTTCGACGTCGACGTGGCGTCGTTGCCGAACGATCTGCTGGACGATGCTCCAACGCCGCATGACGCCGAGCTGGTCTGCTCCTGATTGCCCGTCTCGTTTCGCTGGAACCCCGTCTTCTTGTCCCTTCCTGAAGAGCGTCTGGACTTCTCCAGACGCTTTCTTTTTTTCGGCCTCCTCCAGTCTGTGGTTCAGCCCCCTTTCGCCGGGCAATGTCCGACGCTACTTTCAAGTCTTGCGGTCGAGAGCCGGACTTATGGAGCAGCGTCACGATGCGGCGATTCCTGTGGCTTCTTGTCGTCGGCCTCCTCTTCAGTCCCCGGGCAGCGGTGCGTGCCGCCGATTTGCCGCAGCAGGCCGAGGCGGCGCTGGCGCGCGGGGTGACGTTCTTCCACCAACAGGTCGCGGCGCACGGCGGCTACGTCTACCTCTACAGCGCGGACTTGACGAAGCAAGAGGGAGAGGGACGCACGACGCGCGAACAGGCGTGGGTTCAGCCCCCAGGAACACCGGCAGTGGGAGAAGCCCTTCTCCAGGCCTATTTGCGAACCGGTTCCCAGGAAGCGCTGATCGCCGCCAAAGACGCGGCGGAGTGTCTGCTGCAGGGGCAATATCGCAGCGGCGGCTGGAATGCGAGCGTCGAGTTCGAGCCCGCCGAACGCGCCAAGCACGCCTACCGGGTTGATCGTCCCCTGCCGAAGAAACGGCAGCGGAACACGTCGTCCCTCGATGATGACAAGACCCAGTCGGCGCTTCGATTTCTGATGCAGCTCGATCGGGCGCTCCAGTTTCAGGAAGCGCGGATTCACGACGCGACTCTGTTCGCGCTCGACTCCCTGCTCGCCGCACAGTTTCCGAACGGGGCCTGGGCGCAAGTCTGGGAAGCACCGGCAGACCTCACCCGGCCGGACTCCTTGAAGGCGTCTTATCCGCAGGACTGGCCGCGGAAGTATCCCGGCGGCGACTACTGGCTCTTCTACACGTTTAACGACAACAACATTTCGCAGACGGTCGACACGCTCCGGCTGGCGGATGAGATCTACGGCGGAGACCGTTATCGCGCCGCCATCGACAAAGCCGGGCAGTTCATTCTGGATGCTCAAATGCCGGAACCGCAGCCGGCGTGGGCCCAGCAGTACAACTTCGAGATGCACCCGGTCTGGGCCCGGAAGTTTGAGCCCCCGGCCATCTCCGGTTCCGAGTCGCAGCGGCTGATCGAGACGCTGCTCGATTTGTACGTCGCCAGCGGAAAACGCCCCTTTCTGGAGGCCGTTCCCCCCGCCCTGGCCTACCTGCGCCGATCCCAGCTTCCGGATGGTCGTCTCGCCCGGTTCTACGAACTGCAGACGAACAAGCCCCTGTACATGAACACCCAGTACGAACTGACCTACAGCGACTCCGATCTCCCCACGCATTACGGATTTCAGGTCGGCAGCAGTCTCGACAGGCTGCAGAAACGCTATGACTCCGTGTCCCGATTGAGCGCGGCAGACCTGGAGAAGTTGCGCCAGCCGCGATCCCCGAGCCCGCCCAGGGCATCCACGCTGGAAGCGCGCGTGCGCGAGATCATCGCCGCCCAGGATGATCGCGGCGCGTGGGTCGAAGACGGTCCGCTCAAGTATCACGGCAAGGGGGACCCCACACGGCGGGTCATCTCCAGCCAGACGTTCGCCCG
>JANRLN010000558.1:0-10475 GCA_033762515.1 Planctomycetaceae bacterium | reverse complement strand
CGAGCGCGCCCTGGACGAAGAGCTCCAGCGCCTGCCTCAGGCAGATCGCGAGGCCATCGTGCGATGCCACCTGATCGGCATGACCCAGGAACAGGCGGCTGCAGAACTGGCGGTTTCGCTGTCGACGCTGCGCCGGCGACTTGATCGAGGCATCCACACATTGCGGCAGCGCTTTGCACGTCGGGGATTATGGGTGCCTGTGATCGCGGTGGTTTGGAATTCCCTCGCTTCGGCAGGTCAGGGGGCGGAACAGTCCAGCATGTCGCCGGAGTTGATCGATTCCGCAGTGGCTGGCGGAAAGGGAACGTGGTTGCGGGGCGGCGGGGTATCCCGCTCCGTGAGAAATCTCAGCGAAAGGGTTCAGACAATGTCGCAACGTCAACGATGGCAGCGAGCCGGCGGCTGGTTCATTCTGACCGCCCTGCTGATTTCCAGCGGCATCTGGCCGTGGCTGCCGACAACCCACGCAGGTCCGCCGCCGACGGTCGCGTCCCCCGGCGTGTCGAAGGTGTCAGCCAAGCCGAAAATGAAGTCTTCTCCGAAGGTTGTGGCGAAGTCGCAGGGACCGACATCAACGGTCGCTCCGGTGGCGAATCCCGCGAATGGGATCTCAGCACTCCCCAGCGGGGCGGCCAACTCGTCGTCGTCCTCGTCGGGCAGCGCGTTTAGCGGAGTGATGAACATCAACGGTCGCGAATTTCGAACCGCCGATCCCGCGGAGTTCCAGCGGCTTCTCCGCATCCAGCAGGGAATGTTCCCGCAGCTCCCATTCCCGGGTCCGAGCGCATCGGCCTTTCAGGGGGCCGTGAACATCAACGGCGTCGAACAGAAGTTCTCCGACCCAGCCGCATTTCAACAGGCAGTTCAAGGATTGAACCTGCCGATTCCGTTGAATTTGGTCAAATGACCGATCCCCGGTCGAGCCTAGCGGCAGATTGGAACTCGCAACCGATGAGCTGCGGGTGAGACCTGCCACTCCCGATGTCTCGGCGACGGCGGGCATCCTCCGACGACGAACGGTCCCAAGACGCGGCGTTGCGCGCCCCCGCCTAAACTCAATCCCGAAGATATCGCGTCTGGGATGAGGAAGGCGGGCTGCGTCGCGGGGTCGACGCCATTCGCGGAGACCGCGACGCGATCGGCCGGGGGAGCACCACCGCCTATTCGGCCTTGGGCTTGTCGTTCGACATTTTCTCCGGCGCCATCTTCTCCGGCGCCATTTTGCCGTCCATCATTTTCTCCCCCATCATCTTGTCATCGTTCATCGCGGGAGTCATGGTTTCGGTGGCCATCGCGCCGCCAGCCATGCCGTCACTCATCATGGCGCCTTCCGTCGCGGCTGCGTCTCCCTTCGGGGCTGGCGCCGGGGCGGAAACCGCGGGAGTCGCCGGACTGCCGCAACCGACACAAATCATGGATCCGGCCAGGATCAGCCCTGAACCGACGAGACGCAGCGAAGACGTTGAAAATCGCACAATCACACTCCAGTCACGCAGAAAAGCCTGGTTCCAACGGATGGCGCGGGCTCAACAGCGGGCCAGACACCACCGTACGCAGCTTCAGATGTCTCTGACCGCGATACGGTGACAGCGTTCCTGCCGAGGTCGCCAGCCCGAGAATGCGCCTAGCCAGCCCCCCCCGGCCGGAATCGGCGCACGGAGTCTGCGTCCGACTTCCTATTCCCACTCGTACAGCGACTGCGTCTTGACGACGGCGCAGTGATCGGGAAAGGTGTGGAAGGCATGCACCACGGCGGATCCCGAAGTCACATCCAGCTTGATGATGCTCAGGGCCGCTGGACTGAAGCGATTGGGACTGGGAAATTCGAGCGACAGGTCGGCTCGCGGCAAATCGCCGAGGAGTTCATCGTGCAGATGCATGTAGAGATCGGGTTCCAACGTTTCCAGCTGACAACTCACGTCATAGCGGAACCCATGCGGTAAAGTGACTGACCTTGTGCGACAGCCGCGAAGTTTCTGCTCCAGGACGCAGTGCTGCTTCGGCAGCGGTTGGTTCTTCTCGGTAATCGCCTCGGTCACAACCGTCTTTCCCTGCCGCAGACAAATGGCATGTCCGGCGGAACAAAGCCGCAGGTAGACGGTGATGGGTCCGGCCTTGGCGACTGCCAGAGCGTGGCAGTCGAACAATTCGGGATGCAATGCTCGCGGATAAATGCGAAGCACCAAGTCCGCGACGTCGGGACGAGCGAACTGCACCGCCATATTGCATCTCGCCGAGGAAACTTGCGGGTGGAAGACCATCGAACCCACAGTGGCGATTATAGCGCCGGTCCGACCTTGCACAACCGTCCCGACCGTTCATGTTCCCGCGATTGCGGGAGGGCTGAGTGGGAAGCGCCGGCAGCCGCGTCCGCCTCGGCGTTGATCCTCCCGGGATTGTGAAATGCTCTTCGCAGAGAGCACGCGACATTTGCCCCTTAACAACCGATTGAGGAGACTGAAACATCGGTGATCCGCTCTCGGGTGGGGTGCGTTGGGCTCATCGTCGGCGCCGAAATCGAGGTGGATCGGCAACCATTTTGGGCTTCGGACAGGGGATGCCCCGATCCGGCGTCGTCCCGCGCGCCTCGGAGAGGTTGGGGAGGAATGGAAACCGGGAACTACGTTGTTCTAACGCTCGCTGCCGCGATCATCATCGCGATTCTGGGGCTGGCGGTACTTTGGCGACGCCATCGCATTCATCGGAACCATCTTTACGCCGAATTGGCGCGCACCCGTCACGATATCGTCCAGTCTCACCCCGTGCGTGTGCAGCACCCCGAGCTGGCCGATCAATTGACTGCCGTTTTCGCCCGGTCGCGAATCGTCACGATTCCCAGCTTCATGGATCGTGAACACTTCGAGCGATTGCGCTCCGAAGCTCGCGAGAATCTGTGTCGCGTCGAACGCTCGTTTATCCCCGGTCACAAGAAAGGGGGCACGGTCGCCTACGAACGGTTGCACCGGCATGCCCCGGCCTGCGTGGCGTTTTATCACTCTCCCGTGATTCAGCAGTTCGTGTCGCAGGTTGTCGGAGTTCCCGTATTCCCGACGCCCGACCAGGATCAAAGTTCACTCTCTCTGCTGTGTTACACCGAAGCAGGCGACCACATCCAGTGGCATTACGACCACAACTTCTACCGCGGCCGGCATTTCACGGTTCTGCTCCCCTTAATCAATTCCGGCCCGGACGGCCGGCTCTCTCAAAGCGAGTTTCAGGAGCAACGCTCGCGCTTCGATATCCACACCCACGAGACAGCCCCAAACACCCTTGTCATCTTCGAAGGCGCCCGCGTGCGCCATCGGGCAACCCCCATTGGTCCCGGCGACGAGCGACTGATGCTCAGCATGACCTATTCCGCCGACCCGCGCAATAATTCCTGGAAGGAATTCATTCGCCGCGTGAAGGATACGGCGTTTTACGGCTTACGGGCGTTGTGGGACTGAGGAGGGGCGATGCGGCCGGCGGCGATCGAAAGGGGGTCAGGCAAGGCCCCCGCGCCACCGCCAACTGGCTGCGCCGCAACCCACAACCCTCGCGAACATCCCCGGCAGATTCATCTTGCGGCGCTGACGGGATCGCCGTACAACTCCGGCAGATGCTGCCGAAGAATTCGTCGACGGGGGGATTTCCGTCATTCGACAGCAGAAGACGCTCTCAAGGAGGGGGGAGTCATCGTGCCGGCCTCAAAGATTGACATCTGCGCATCCGCCCTGATCGCTTTGGCGCTCATGGGGTGCGGACAAACTGCTTCGGAGACGGCCACGGCCCCCGCGAGTGCGACTCCGTCGGAATCGGCGGCACCGGGAGAAGCAGCCGACATTCAGGTTTCAGCTGCCGGCGGCCAATCGACGGGCGATCCGCCGGGACAACTGGCGGACGCTGCCGCCGACGCCGAACCTGCGGAGGGGACTCCCGAGTGGAATCTGCGAGAAATCACGCGGATTCGGCTGCTGCCGTTGCCCGAGATGACACAGCCCAAGGACGACGACCTCGACAGCGATTCCGTGGATTCCGACCCCACCGTTTCCCAGACAAGTGCTGCCGCCGATGCCGCGGATACGAACGTGGCTGATGCCGCTGCGGCCACTTCTGACCCGAATGCCGTGAAGACGGTGCTGAATCAAACCCGCGCCATTCGCCGTGAGCGCAATCAGCAGATTGTGACGCTGGCGATGACCACCCTGTCGCAGACTGCGAAAGACCCCGAGAAGACCGATACCTTCAATGCCGCGGTCCATCATTTCCTGGACGCCCATCTTCAGTTGGCGCTTCAAGGAGACGAGGAAAGCATTGCCGCCCTGTACGAAGCCGCAGAGGCGTTCCATCAGAAGAAACCTGATTCCGTGGCGGCCGCAGCGGCAGAATTGACGCTCGTCAATCTGGCCCACGCCAACGCTCTCCGGTATGCAACAAGCGAACCCCGGTGGTTGCAGGAGTTCTCGCGCCACTCCCAGTTGTTCGCCACCCGCTTTCCCAACGAAAGCAGTAAGGCGCTGCCGCAACTCCTTTCGGCCGGGCGGAGCTGCGAACTGCACGGGCAACTGGATGAAGCCAAATCGTGCTACCAATTGATTCAGACGAAATTTCCAGAGTCGCCCCAGGCCAAGCAGGCGGAGGGAATTCTTCGGCGGCTCAGCCTGGTCGGACAACGGATTGAGTTCGCCGGCCCCACTGTCGACGGGAATTTTGTGAATATCGAGGACCACATCGGCAAGACCGTGGTCATCGTTTTCTGGGCAACGCACGTCAAGACGTTCCAGGAGACCGTCGGCGCGTTGCAGGCGTTGACGGAGAAGTACAAGAAATACGCGCACGTTTTAAGCGTGAACCTCGATACGGACGTGGCATCGATCGACACATTTCTGGAACAAACGAACCTCAATTGGCCCGTCATCTTCCACGCGGAACATGACAAGCGGAGTTGGAACAACCCGCTGGCCGCCTATTACGGCGTGTCGAATCTGCCAACGATCTGGATCGTGGATCCGACCGGAGTGGTTGCGGAAACCGATGTCACGGCAGAGACCTTGGAGGCCAAACTGCGGGACGTGATTCTGAAGCATCGAGCCGCCGCAGCGAGCACTGGACAAAATTCAGTGGAAAGCCCTAAATCACCCTAGTTTCACCTCCACCGATCTCAGATTCCCCCGCGTGGCGACGTCGTAAATGGCGTCGCCATTTTTGTTTGCGGTGTACAAACGCGATGGGCATGTGGCACACAAAGCAACTACTACCGCCATGGATCTCACTGCACGTGCGCCGTCTCGTGAACAAATCCCCAATAGACCACTTGTCGTCTAGACGGGCGTGAATTAGCATTACCACGTAGCGTCTACAGCGATCATCCATGGGCTCCGGGTCAATGTCGCCTGATTTCGCTGAGACAAAAGTGCGGACCATGCTTCAGGGGGCCCTGCTCATGGTGCCTGCGGTCGTCCACCAGGAGTCCGGTGAGGAGAACTAATCCGATGTCGAAGCCAGTGCTGACCCAGCGTCAAAAAGAGATCTACGATTTCCTTCGCGACAAGATCGTGAATCGCGGATATGGGCCGACCGTACGCGAGATCGGCCTGCAGTTCGGAATCCGCTCGCCGAACGGGGTGATGTGTCACCTGAAGGCCCTGGAGAAAAAGGGGCTGATCAGCCGCGAATCGCACATGTCGCGGGCGATTCAGCTCTCGAATCCGCCGCAACCCAAGTCGAGCCTGCCGCTCGCAGGCGTGATCGCCGCCGGGCATCCGCTGCTGGCGCTGCAGCAGGAAGAGCGCATTGACTTCAGCGGTTTGTTCAACTCCGAAGACCACGTCTGCCTGCGGGTCAAAGGGGAGTCGATGATTGAAGACCACATCGCCGAAGGGGATTACGTGGTCGTCCGCAAGGGGGCCGAAGCACGCGACGGCGACATCGTCGTCGCCCGCATCGACGGCGACGAGGCAACGCTCAAGCGATACTACCGCGAAACACACCGCATCCGGCTTGAACCCGCCAATAAGGGGATGAAGCCGATCTTCTCGACCAACGTCGATGTCGAAGGCGTGGTCGTCGGGATCATCCGTCAGTACTAGCGGCGTCTCCCCGAGATTGCCGGTCGGCCCCGAAGGGCGAGAAACCGCAGGCGAGAATCGCTTGCGGTTTCTCATTTCGGTGTTGCCCGAGCGGGACCTCTCAACTCGCGACGCGCTGCGTATCGGCGTTCAGCTTGTTGTAGAGCGTCTTCAGAGCGATCCCGAGTTCCGCGGCGGCTTTGGGTTTGTCGCCCCGGTGTTTGTCGAGCACCTGGTAGATGACGTCCATTTCGATCTCGCGGAGCGTTTTCGCCGACGCGGGCAGCGCAACGGTCTCTGGTTTTGAAGTCGCTGCGCTGAACTTACGCGTGACGCTCGTCGGCAGGTGCTCCGGCAGAATCGGCTCTCCCTCGGCCAGAATCACGGCATGTTCCAGTGCGTTGGCAAGTTCGCGAACATTCCCCGACCATTCGTATTGTTGCAGAACCTGGATGGTCTCCAGCGGCAGAATGTTGATCGGCAGTTCCCGGCGCTTCAGGTGACGTGCAATCAGGGAGCGCGCCAGATCGGGAATGTCTCCCACCCGTTCCCGGAGCGACGGCAGCTGGATCTCGAACGTGTTCACTCGGAAGAAGAGATCCTCGCGGAACCCCCCTTCGCGGACCATCTGCTGCAGATCGCGATTGGTGGCGCAGACGATGCGCACATCAACGTGAAAGGCCTCGTTCTCACCGACGCGGCGAACCTCCCCGGATTCCAGGAACCGCAGCATCTTCACCTGCATCGACTTGTCGAGCTCGCCCAACTCGTCGAGGAACAGCGTGCCGCCGTTGGCCACTTCGATGAGGCCCTTCCGCGGAGTGTCGGCCCCGGTGAACGCCCCTTTGCGGTGACCGAAAAGTTCGCTCTCCACCAGGTTCTCAGGCAGGGCGCCGCAGTTCACCGCGACAAACGGCATCTTGGCCCGACGGCTGAGGTCGTGAATCCGCCGGGCGACCAATTCCTTGCCCGTACCGGTTTCCCCGAGGATCAAGACGCTGGAATCGGTCGGCGCGATCTTGTCGACGAGCGTCTTGACCTTCAGCATTTGCGGCGTCCGCCCGATGAGGTCGGGCGATCCTTCCACCGCCTTCAATCGTGTTTCCAGGGCGATGGTCTTGTTGGTCAACGCGCGCTTGTCGCCGATGCGTTTGAGGACGGCGGCGATTTCGAACAGCTTGCAGGGTTTCGGCAGGAAATCGTAAGCGCCGCGGCGGACCGCCTGGATGGCGGCGTCCATATCGCCGTGACCGGTGCTGATGACGACCTCGGTCTCCGGCGAGACTTTCTTGATGTGGTCGATGACGTCCCAGCCGCTCATCCCCGGCATGCGCAGGTCGACGATGGCGGCATCGAAGGTGTGTTGTTCCAGCGCCTTGAGTGCAGCTTGACCATCTTCGCAAAGGATGAGGTCGTGCCCCATGCGCGGCAGCTCGATTTTCATCACTTCGCGGATGGCCGATTCGTCATCGACGAACAGCACTCGCAGGCGGTGTGACGTGGTGGCGGCGGTCAACGGGCGGCCTCCTGGCCCAAGCCGAAAGCATCATGCTTCGGGAGATGTTCGAGCGGAATCGGGAATTCTGCGGGTGGATAGGCGGACGGGTCATAGCACAGGGTGGCGGATGCCGCAATCCCGGTCTGTCATGCGGCGGCCTGCTGTGCCGCGCGCCGGGGGAGATGGACGCGGAAGGTGCTCCCCTGCCCCGGCCCGTCGCTGAGGGCTTCGATCCGGCCGCCGTGATCGTGCACAATCCGGTGCGTGATCGACAGCCCCAGGCCGGTCCCACGCCCCGAAGCCTTCGACGTAAAGAACGGCTCGAACAGATTTTCGAGCACATGAGGCGTCATGCCGCATCCGTTGTCCTTAAACGACAGCAGAACCTCATCGGCCTGCTCGGTGATGGTGATTTCCAACCGCCCGGTATCAGACATCGACTCCAGCGCGTTCGCCACGAGGTTCAGCACCACCTGCTTGACCTCCGAACCGTTCACGTTTGCATAGACCGCATGCGAACGGTCAAACACGATGTCATAACCCCGGAACCGGCTCATGTGGCCGACCATATCGAGGACCTCGCCGACGATCACCGCCAGGTCCTGCAAACTGCGCGGGGCGTCGTGCCCGCGGGCGAAGTTGAGGAGTCGCTGCGTGATCTGCTGGCAGCGGAAGGCTTCCCGCTGGATCATTCCCAGATATTGCGACAGCACACCCAGGTCATCGGCGGCGAGTCCCCCCACCGCCTGAGCCTCCTGGATTCGCCCTTCCAGCGACTCCGCCGCCATCGCGATGGCCGAGAGCGGGTTGTTGATCTCATGGGCCACGCCGGCCGAGAGAAAACCGACGCCGGCGAGACGTTCGGAACGCAGCGCCTGCTTGGTCCGCTCGCGCACCTGGCGATCGAGATCGTTGCGGGTCTCCTCGAAATGGGCGGTCATCTGGTTGAATTTATCGGCCAGCTGCGCCATTTCGTCGTCGCCCTGGATTTTCACTCGGTAACTGAAGTCTCCCTGGGCGACGCGAGAGGCTCCTTGATGCAGCTCGCGAATCGGAGCGAAGATCCAGCGGTACGCGCAATGGATCAGCCCGGCAAAGAGCACCACCGCCGAGATCGTAGCGACGGCGATCATCCAGAATCGGGACTTGTACAAAGAGCGGGCCGAGTCGAGCCGGCTTTCAAAGCCTTGCCTGTTTCGCGGAATGCTGACGACTTTCAACTGCAGAGACAGCAGTCCACCCTGCAGTTTCGAAATGGCCTCCGCGGACTGCGTCGACGAGGCGAGGCGCGGCGATTCGACCGTCAGCAAATTGTTGAGATCAGCATCGATTCCGACCATGAAGGAGTCGATCACCTGCCGACGATCCGGCGGCAAGGGGTCTGAAGTCAGGCGGCGATGATAGAGTTCCAGGATTTCCTGCAGCCGTCTGAGGCGCCGTTGCAGCTCTGACTGCTGGACCAGCCGTCCTTTGGGAGACTCCATGCCCGTCCAGACGAGGGGTTCGCTGGCCGCACAGATGGCGGCGAGGACCTCGCTGGTGCGTGGACCGTTGGTGAACTCGTGATCGAGGTCTTGAATCAGGCTGCGGTACGACATCAGCCCGGTGAGGCCGCCGAAAGCCTGCACGCCGAACATGGCCATGACTAAGGCCATGCTCCAGAAGAGCTTACGACGGATCGAGCGCAGCCGGAACACGTGCCACATCCTTGTGGACAGCAGACCGCAATCCCTTGCCAGCGTGGCACGGAAGGCTCGGGTTGTAACTTTTACAGAGAAACCTGTCAAACGGGAAATCTGGGGAATCCGAGGACACGGGAACCGGCGGTTCTTGCCGGGTGGACAACCTTCGCCGGGGAACTGATACTGACGGCAGTGCCACGTCCCCCGTCCCCGCAGGACCGCCCCCGTGCTGCTCCGCGACCTGACGATCGAAAACTACCGCAGCTTCGACAAGTACCGCCTGGACAATCTGGCCCGGGTGAATTTGCTCGTTGGGGACAACAACTGCGGGAAGACGAGCGTGCTGGAGGCGGCATTTCTATTGGCTGCTGAGGGTCATTTCGCAGTTCTCCACCACATCCTAGTGGTTAGAGAAGACTGCTCGTATGGCCCCGCGTCTGCTGGCCCTTCGAGCAACTTGCTGGTACATGCCGATTCCATTTTCCATAAAGATATTACACGACAACCCCAGAATGACCATCAAGCCTCACTTAAGATTAAGGGGGTTCGCGGTAGTTTACCGGATTCGACCCCACTTGAGCTGGAGTATTCTGTCGGCCCGTCTAAGCAGACCACGACAACCCCTGCGCCGTGGTCAGTCAATGGCAGAGAGTCGTTATTGAGGATGAGATACCAAAAGGGAAGCGAGAGTCTTGATGGTGAAGCTGAACTAGATCGCCTTGGTAGAATGGCAGCCACCGCGACCGTAAACCGGGGCTTCAGCCCATCCGCACGACCGGCTCTCTTCATTCCATGGAAAGGGCTTACGACGCCTCAAATTGCCATGATCTGGAAATCCCTCTTGCCATCGCGACGCGAGCAATACGCGGTTGAGTCAATGAGGATTATTGACAGCTCTGTGGTTGATATTATTCCAAGCCCCGACATGCAGAATCTGCGTGATATTTACGTCGACATCGGCGCCAAACGAGTTCCGATGTCCCAACTCGGCGGTGGTGCATTGAATATGATGTCGATTGGATGTGGTTTGGGATTCGCCACTAACAGTGGATTTCTTTTTATCGACGAAATCGACACCGGTCTCCACTACTCGCGCCTGCCGGACATGTGGCGGATGGTGATTCAGTCGGCGAAGGATCTCGATGTGCAGGTCTTCGCCACGACTCATAGTCTGGATTGCATCCGTGGACTGGCGGCGGCTGTGCGGGATGACGAATCGTTTGTTGACGATGTGGCAATCTTCAAAAT
>JANRLN010000557.1:0-5230 GCA_033762515.1 Planctomycetaceae bacterium | reverse complement strand
CTGTCGCCAGAGGGTCAATGGGCGATGGTCGCAGCGGCGGAACGGGAGGCAGTCGGACAGACGACGCCGTAGAGTGTTCCGCCGCGGATCTGTACACTTCGCCGGTGGAACCCCTCCGAAGGACCGCCGACTGTGACCACGCTCCCGAACGCCGCCGATCCCGCCGAGTTCATTCCCCGTTGGGCGAAATCGGGCGGGTCTGAGCGGGCGAACTACACGTCGTTTCTGTCGGAACTGTGCGACCTACTCCGCGTCCCCCGACCCGAGCCGACGCAGACCGACATCGCGAAGAACGCCTACGTCTTCGAACGCGACGTCTTCTTTCAGAACTTCGACGGCACCACCAGCACCGGGCGCATCGACCTCTACAAGCGGGGCTGCTTCATCCTGGAAGCGAAGCAGGGAACCGTCCAACTGGAGAAGGAACTCGTCCTGTCGTCGACCCCTGCGAAGCACAAGAAAGGCCACGGCGTCCGCGGCACGAAGGGTTGGGACGACGCCATGACCCGCGCCCGCGGGCAGGCCGAACAATACGCGAAAGCGCTTCCCCCGGAAGAGGGCTGGCCCGCGTTCCTCATCGTGGTCGACGTCGGCCATTCGATCGAACTCTTCGCCGACTTCTCCCGCAGCGGCAAGACCTATCTCCCCTTCCCCGATCCCAAGTCGTATCGCATCCTCCTCGCCGACCTGGCCGACGAAGCGGTCCGCGAACGGTTGCGGGCCGTGTGGACCGATCCGCTGTCCCTCGATCCCACCCGCCGCGCCGCGAAGGTGACGCGGGAACTCGCCGATCGGCTGGCGAAGCTGGCCAAGTCGCTGGAGGCCTCGAAATACGATGCGGGTCGCGTGGCCCAATTCCTGATGCGCTGCCTCTTCACGATGTTCGCCGAAGATGTCGAACTCATCCCCCGCGACAGTTTCTCGGAACTCCTCAAGGGACTCCGCGACGACGTCGCCACCTTCCCCGACATGGTCCGTTCGCTGTGGGAGTCGATGGACAAGGGGCAGTTTCACGCCGGACTCAAGAAACGCCTGCGGCGGTTCAACGGGGGACTCTTTGAAGACTGCGAAGCCCTCCCCCTCACCCGCGATCAACTCGACCTCCTCATCGAAGCCAGCCAGGCCCAATGGCGCGACGTTGAACCGGCGATCTTCGGCACGCTGTTGGAACGCGCCCTCGACCCGCACGAACGGCACAAACTCGGAGCGCATTACACCCCCCGCGCCTACGTCGAACGGCTGGTGATGCCGACGATCATTGAACCCCTGCGCGAAGAGTGGGACGCCGTGCGCACCGCCGCCTTTACCGAAGCGAATCGGGGGAACACGTCGGCGGCCATCGAGACCGTCCGCGAATTCCATCGGCAGTTGTGCGAAACCCGCGTCCTCGACCCCGCCTGCGGCAGCGGCAATTTCCTCTACGTCGCGCTCGAGCACATGAAGCGGCTGGAAGGGGAGATCCTGAATGCGCTGTGGGACTTCGGCTACAAGCAGCGCGAAATCATCACGGTCGACCCGCACCAGTTTAAGGGGATCGAGGTCAACCCGCGGGCCGCGGCGATTGCCGATCTGGTGCTGTGGATCGGCTACCTGCAATGGCACACGCGGACGCGGAATCTGGACGACATTTCCGAGCCGATCATTCAGAACTTCCACAACATCGAATGCCGCGACGCGGTCCTGGCGTGGGACGCCGTGGAAGAAGTCAAAGACGAGAACGGTCGACCGGTAACGCGCTGGGACGGCCGGACGATGAAGAAGCATCAGGTAACGGGGGAAGACGTTCCCGACGATTCCGCCCGCGTGCCGGTCCTGAAGTACATCAACCCGCGGAAAGCGGAGTGGCCGGAAGCGGAGTACATCGTAGGGAACCCGCCGTTTATCGGGGGGTGGAAACTTCGCCAAGAACTAGGGGATGGCTACTCCGAAGCGCTTTGGACGTTGTATCCGTGCGTGCCGAACAAGGCGGATTACGTCATGTATTGGTGGGATCGCGCGGCTGAGATTCTGGAACAAAGAGTTTGCCGTCGATTTGGCTTCATCACCACAAATAGTCTACGCCAAGGATTCAATCGGAAGGTTGTCTCCCTCCACTTGGACGGCGAAAATGCAATTGGAATTGTGTTTGCTGTTCCCGACCATCCTTGGGTCGATTCTGCAGACGGGGCGGACGTGCGAATCTCGATGACGGTTGCGGCTTCCGAACGACGAGATAGTGATGGTGAGCTGTTGACACTGATCCCAGAAAGGACAGGTACGCATGCAACGACAGGGGAAGCATTTCTCCGCCGAACAGGAAAAATTCAAGCCGATTTGACAATCGGTGCAAACATCGATGATGCAGTCCCGCTGATCGCCAACAGAGAATTGTCATACGCAGGGGTCAAATTGCATGGGGCTGGATTTATCATCGAACCAAGTGAAGTAGAAAAATTTCTGGACGAATCAGAGGTTGTGAAGGACTATCGCAATGGTCGCGATGTGGCACAACATTCGCGCAAGTGCAGAGTTATCGATCTTTTCGGGTACTCATTGTCTGAGATTGCTACACGATTCCCAAAGGCATATCAGAGAGTGTTGGACCGGGTCAAACCTGAGCGGGACCACAATCGTGATGCGATGATCCGAGAGAATTGGTGGCTTCCAGGTAGGGCGAGGGCAGAGATGAGGGCGGCGCAAAAGGGACTTCATCGCTACATCGTGACCATTGAGACATCGAAGCATCGCTTTTTTACGTTCTTTTCTTCAGATGTGGTCCCAGACAATGTCTTGATTACGTTCGCACTTGACGACGGTGTCTTTCTTGGGATTCTTTCTTCTCGTATTCATCTCACTTGGGCACTCGCCGCGGGCGGGCGGTTGGGAGTGGGGAACGACCCGCGTTATCAGAACCTACGTTGTTTTGACCCGTTTCCGTTTCCTGCGGTGGGTGAGGCTCAATCTCTTGCAATTCGATCTATCGGCGAACGACTCGATACCCACCGCAAAAAGCAACAAGCCGCGTATCCCGAGTTGACGCTCACCGGCATGTACAACGTCCTCGAAAAACTCCGATCGGGCGAACCGCTGACGGCCAAGGAAAAAGTGATCCACGAACAGGGGTTGGTGTCGGTCCTGAAGCAGATTCACGACGACCTCGACGCCGCCGTCTTTGAAGCCTACGGCTGGCCGGTCACCCTCACCGATGAAGAGATCCTGGAACGACTGGTGGCCCTGAACGCCGAACGGGCCGAAGAAGAGAAACGGGGCCTCATCCGCTGGCTCCGCCCCGAGTTCCAGAATCCCAGCGGCGGCAAAGCGGTTCAGACCGAAATGGACATCGAACCCGACGACGAAGACGAGACGCCGACGAAGGGGAAAGGCAAGTCGAAAAAGACGGCGAAACCGCTGGCGGCAGCGGCGGCCGGGGAGAAGCGCCCGTGGCCCAAGAAATTGGCCGAACAGGCCCAACTGGTCGCCCAACGCCTGCAGACCGCCGCGACCCCGCTGTCCGCTGCCGAAGTCGCCAAATCGTTCACTCGCGCGAAGGCGGACGACGTCGCCGAACTGTTGGAAACACTGGTCGCCATGGGCAAAGCGCGCGAACTCAAGGACGCTCGCTACGTGGCTGTGTGAACTGTCCAATGTCCGTATGTGCTGATCACGAAGGGAAATGATGCCGGAAACAGTGATGTGGATGGTCCGAGCGGGCGAGGATGGTTACCTCTTTGAAGAATTTCAACGGGACAACTACATCGCCATCGGCTGGAATGCGCTCGGCGACCTCACGAAGGTCGACACGCCGGAACAGATTCGCCAGCGTTATCTGGAGCAGAACCCGGCACATAAGGCCCCGCGGGCGAATAACGCGATTGCGATGATCGTGAAGTTCCGGTTGGTCCTGAAACGGGGGGACAGGGTCACGACCTACAATCCCGAAACCCGGCAGTACATGGTCGGCACTGTCGACGGGGATTATCGATACGCCCCCGATCGGCCGAATCATCAAGTTCGCGCCGTCAAATGGGACGGACTCGTCGATCGCGATCGGCTCACTCCGTCCACCCGCAATACGTTGGGCAGCACGCTGGCGGTCTTTCGGCTGAACGACGACGCTGCCGAGGACGTCTTGAGCATTCTGCACGGAGGCGGATCCAAGGCCCTCCTCGAAGCGGAAGAAGAGGACGATCTTGAACAACTCAAAGAGGACACAATCGGGCGCGCCCATGAGCTGATCAAAGACCGCATCCTCAGATTGAGCGACAGCGACATGGAACAGTTAGTCGCCGCCGTGCTCCGCGCGATGGGCTACAAGGCCCGCGTCACTCCCAAGGGACCAGACCGCGGGGTCGACGTCATTGCCTCCCCTGATGGACTTGGACTGGAGGAACCGCGAATCAAGGCCGAGGTAAAGCATCGGCCGAAAACCCCGATGGGTTCCCAGCAGATTCGCAGTTTCCTCGGGGGACTCCGGCAAGGGGACCGGGGACTGTACGTGAGCACGGGCGGATTCTCCAAAGATGCCGGATACGAAGCCGACCGTTCGAACATCCCGGTCACGCTGCTCGCCCTCGACGACCTGGCGACGCTGGTGGTTTCGCACTACGAAAATTTCGACATGGACGGCAAAGTGCTGATTCCGCTCACGCGGCTGTACTGGCCTGCGGAGTAGTCCAGGCCGCGATGGCCATTCACACCCGCAACGGCGATTTGCATCTCGGCACCCGCGCCATGCAACGACTGCCGGCGGCCGGGGGAATTCGCGAAAGATCCAGCGTGAACCCGGTCCGATTCGCCCTACTCCGAGGTCCTCGACGTCCCAAATCTGCCGGCAATTCAGGATCTGCCGAAACCATCCGTACGCAATATGGCCGAGACGGGAGTCGAACCCGTACGGGGATTGCTCCCCTTCGGATTTTAAGTCCGATGCGTCTGCCTGTTCCGCCACTCGGCCGCGGTTCGCGATGCTAGCGGTTTTGAGCGGCCAACGCCATTGGGACAATTGAGGGTGGAAAGCCAAGGGCCAAGAGTCAAGTGCCAAGAGTCAAGTGCCAAGAGTCAATGCGGATGAAAAGAGCCCTCGGCTCTTGGCGTTTTCTGGCTCTCAGCCCTCAGCTCTCAACCCTCCCTCAGTTCCACGTCGACAGGAGCTTCTCGGCGATCTCGCGGTGGTGGCGGACCAGGTCGGCGGCTTCTTTGTCGGGGGCGTGCTCGCAGCATTCGTCGAGGAGGTCAATCGCCAGGCCCAGCC
>JANRLN010000556.1:0-3785 GCA_033762515.1 Planctomycetaceae bacterium | reverse complement strand
TGGGGATGAATCTGCAGCAGATGTGTCCGCGGAAGCGCGTAGGGAAGCAACAGAAACCTGCGGTCGGCGTTCAGCGCGTCCAGATCTTTCCATTCCACAACCGGAATCACATCGATTTCGGCCCGGAGCAACCCTTGCAACAGCCGTTCCCAGGTGGGATAGACCCGCTCGGACACTTCGGCGGCATGCCAACCCCCGGAGCCGACGGGCTCGGTGCGACTGCGGCGATAGGTCGCGTTCGTTTCGGATTCCGAGATCACGGAAAAGCGCTGTTGGTGCGGATTCTGAGCGGCGGCGGGGACAATGTCTCCGCTCCACTCGAGGACTGCGGGGGTCAGCGGCACATCAAAGCGAAATCGGGATTCGATTCTCAAGGGAATGCGCGACAGGGACAGCTCCCATTCCCAAGGCGATGTCGCCGCGACCGACAACACGTCCCTTTGCCAGCGCGAGTCGAATTCGGGTTGGTTCTCATCCAGCCGACCCGCAATCGCGTCCACAATCTGGCCGCTGGAGATGACGGGACGTGACTCCCAGTCGGCCCGGCGCGTCTGCAGTCGGAAATGAATCTCGCGGCCCAGATTTCGCGGTTCCCACGATTCGATGAAACGCGACCGATAGCGCACCACTCCGTCTTTGACGTGATCTTCCTCGAACAGCGGCAGTTCGCAGAGCCGCCGGCGTCGGTCCGACGTGATCGTGGGAAAGGGATAGCCGCCCGAGCGCGGCCCATCGGCGACGATCCCCACCCGGATGATTTGAAAACGATCCGTATGAACACGATGGCTCTCTTTGAGGCTGGGCAACTCCGGCCAGATGACTGCCGCCTGATCGACCAGCAGGGCCGCTCGTCGATAGTCCTTCTGCCGCTGTGCCTCTTCGGCCTGCTTTACGACTTCGCGGGCCTGAGCGCTCAACGTCTCGGACCATTTGGCGACTCCGGTATGGTCGGGAATCAACCGTTTCAATCGGGCGAGGAAATGGCGGGCCTGCCGAAAATCGGCGGCGGCGATGCAGTGCGCGAGCTGGCCGTCGATGATGCGGCCGATGAGCCGCGACAGGTCGGCGTAATCGGGAACGCGGGCAAACAAGCTCTCGGCCGTCACCAGGGCGCGTTCGAATCTCGCCTCTTTCGCCAGGCGATCGGCTTCCAGAAAGAGAAAGCGGTGGTAGAGCTCATCGAATCCGGGCCAACCACGTTGGCGGCGGTCGACGAACATCAGGAGTTCATACGCGGGCGTCAGGTCCGCCTTTTCCAGCAGCAGCGACACCCGTTTCAACACGTGGTCTTCAAAGTGGATGATCTGGCCGATGAATCGCGTCTCAATCACGTATTCCGGATCGTCCTTGGTCTCCAGCAGCGTAACCTGGAGGCGTTGGAGTGCGGCCAGCTTCTCGAGTTTTTCTTCCAAGGGAATCTGCGACGTGGGCACCTTGAGAAGCTGATCGTATTCCGCCTTCAGCTTCTCCAAAGTTCCCGGACGGGGCTTGACGGGCTCGACGAAAATGACGTCCTGGTTGAGGAGCACAATCCAGTCGGTCGGCTTGCCGCGGAGGAGCTCATCCGTCGTCGGTGTGGACAGCGCCCCGAGTTTCGGCAGAACAGGATCTTCCTCCGGCGGAGTCGCCGCAGGTTGAGCGGCGCAACAATTCGTCCAGACGGCCGCGCACACCGCCGCCCTGCACACCCTGGAGCAAACCCTCCGCCACATCATGGCGCCCCCGCTTTCGCCTGGGGCACTCGATACAAGGTCCCATCGCAGGCAACGCCCCAGAGAGCATCGCCGATGGTGATCACACCCAGCGACAGGGCCTGCGGCAGGCTCGTCTGCGGCGATTCGCGGCCGGTGTCGCACTCGAGAGCCAGGATCTCTCCATTTTCACAGCCGAACCAGATTTGAGCATCGCGCAAGACCGGTCGGCCGACTGGAATGCGCCCTTGGAGCGGCAGTCCCCAGACTTCGGTCAGACGTTCGCCATCCAGCATCCGCAGGGTGTCGGCATCCCAGATCAACACGCGCCGGTCAATCGTCGCCAGTCCCAGCACGGCGCCGGCGCCGGCGAATTCCGCCTCGGTTTCCAGGGTGCGCTGGTTCAATCGCCGCAGTTTGTGGTCGACATCAACCAGGAGAATGGATTCTTCCCACGAGACCGGCGGGACAGCCGCCGGGGGGTTCAAATCGATGGCCGCAACTTGGGCCAAGTGGGAGATTTCTCCCATGCGCACCTGCATGCGATGGCAGCGGCCGTCGGCATTGATGGCCAGGAATTCTTCGTCTCCCGTTTTCAGCAGATGAGCCCAGCGCGGTTGCTGCTCCGCTTCCACGGGCGCCCGCCAGTCCTCAAACTTCTGCGACCCTTGTACGGAGCGCAGCGACAAGCGACCGGAAGAAGCGAGCACAAGACCCGCCGACAGTTGCACGGGCGGGTGTTCCAATGGCGCGGGGAGTTCTGTGGGGGGGGCCACTCGCCCTGTCGATTCCACCAGCCACATGCGGGGGGAATTGCCGCCAGTCACCACCACGGCGCCCCCATCGCTGCGACGCGCCACGAAGGGAGGATCGTTTAAAGAGACCGGCCAGTCCAGGTCGGTCGCCGCCCCCAGCTCAATCCCCCCTTGTGCCAGCCGCGACGGAGGGATGTTGAAGACGACGCCCGATTCGGTGATCAAGACCACATTGCCGCCCGCGCCCACCAACAACTCTTTCGGACGAGCGCCGAGAAGGGTGCGCCAGGTGCCGGTCAGGGTGTTGCGGTCGATGTTGGTGAATTGCACACCTTCAGCGAAACGGGAGCGGCGTCCCACGAAGAACGTTTCCCCGACGGCCTGCAAGGGCTGCGAGGTCAGGCCGACCGCAACAAAGTTGGGATCGAGCCGCACGGAATCGGCGGCGATCTCGAATCGTCGAAAGGCGGTGCTGCTGAGCCAGAATTGCTGATCGGGACCGAGCGCCACATGCAGCGGCCCGGTGTAGCCGTCTTGCACGCGATAGGTGCCGACTTCTTTGAATTCCGAGCGCCCCGCTTCGTCATTGACGACGAATGCCGCGACTCGCTCTCCTTGCAGGGGGACGACAAGATGTGGTCCGCGCACCACGGGGAGATCGTAGACCTGACCCGAAACTCGTGACTCCCCCTCCGGGGGCAGCGGGTTTGAGGGGTCGGCGGCATCCCACAATCGCAAGCGGCTGGAAGAGGCATGATCATTTTCGGCCATCAGCAGCAGCCGCCCCAAAATTGTCAACGGAGCCGGAACTGCTCCGGCGCTGTGATCGGTAAAGGTCACCGCGGCGCATTCCAGAGGGCGTTTGCGCACGGCGTAAATCAATCCCCGGTGGCCGGCCGCGAACAGATATTGCCCAGAGGCGTCCAACACCGGCGGACCTGAAATTGCCTGAGAGCATGTCAGGACCGCGGAGACCGTTCCGATTTCCAGGTCGATCCGCAGCAACTCACGATTTTTCGTCACCAGGTAGATCTGGCCTTCGTCGATCAGCGGGCTGCCGATTGGTTCCGCTGCCAGACTCTGTCGCCACAACGCCTTGCCGTTGTCGACGCGGCAAAGCACCAGTTCGCTGGCGCGGCGGTCGTACATCAGCCAGCCGGGGACGTCGCCGCGCGTGTCCACCGGACTAAAGGGCGGGTCGAATCCGATGACGCGCCGCCACGCCGGTTCGCCGGTCATCGTGTCGACGGCGTAGCAACTGTCCTGCGCCAGCACCCAGACGAGGCGGCCCAGCGATGCATCGCTCGTCCGCGAACGTGCATGCAGCGCCGGCAGCACG
>JANRLN010000555.1:0-14872 GCA_033762515.1 Planctomycetaceae bacterium | reverse complement strand
TTCTGCCTCGTGGGAATGTTCTACGAACGTTATCACACCCGCATGCTCAGCGACCTCGGCGGCCTCGCCAACAAGCTGCCGCGGCTGAGCGTCCTGATGTCTTCATCTGCTTTGCCAGCATCGGGCTGCCGGGGCTCAACGGCTTCGTCGGGGAAGTTCTGGCGCTCGCCGGCATGTTCAAGCGGGATCCCGGCTATGCGGCGCTCGGGGCGCTGGGAGTCGTGCTGGGGGCCTGGTACCTGCTGGGTGTGCTGCAGAAGGCCTTCTTCGGCGCCCTCCAGGAGCCGCACCACGACGAGCATGCCGAACCGATCGACGACTTGAACGCCCGCGAAATCCTGGCGCTGCTCCCCCTCGCGGCTCTGTGTCTCTACCTGGGACTCTTCCCGCAGACGCTGATCGACCTGATCCAACCCGATATCGATGGAATCCTGCAGGTGTATGCGGACTCGGCTCCGGCGACCACGGTCGCCCTGGAGTTGCCGAACATTCCGCTGACGCCGGCGCATTGAGACACTGCTGTGGCGAACGCCCTCATCAATTTGAATCACGCGATCGAACTGATTCTGCCTGAAGTCGCGCTGCTGGCGACGATGTGCGTGATGTTCTTCGCCGCCCCCTTCCTCGTCAGCGAGCGGGGCGAAGCTGCGCCGGGATTGCGTCATCGCTGGGGCTGGCTGTCGCTGATGGGTCTGGCCGCAGCCGGTTATCTGTGGTGGATCGGCACGCCGCAGCCGGTGACGACGGGACCGTTTCGACTGGATGAACTGGCATGGTTCGTCCGGGGACTCAGCCTCGCCTCGGGACTGGTGCTCGTCCTCGTCAACTGGAATCAGGCCGACGATTCGCGAGCCGGAGAAAGCCAGGCCTGCCTGCTGGCGATCATCGCGGGAGTCAATCTCGTGGCGGCCGCCAACGACATCGTCGGACTGTTCCTGGCGCTGGAACTGATCAGCATCCCCACCTACCTGTTCCTGCTGCTCCCCCGTCGCGACGCGCCGGCCCAGGAAGCGACGATTAAGTACTTTCTGCTGAGTGTGCTCTCGTCCGCCTTCCTCCTCTTCGGCCTGAGCTACCTGTACGGCGCGACCGGGACGACGAACCTCGAAGCGATCTATGCGGCGCTCAAGGCCGGCAGCGGGGCAAAGATGCCCGCCATCCTGGGGATCTCCGCGATCATGATGATCGCCGGCCTCGGGTTCCGCCTCACCGCAGTCCCCTTCCACTTCTACGCCCCCGATGTGTTTCAAGGTGCTCCCAATTCCGTGGCGGCGATGCTGTCGTTCGTCCCCAAAGTGGCGGGCTTCGTGGCGCTGTACCGCGTACTCGCCGTCACCACGACCGGGGGGGAATGGTCGCTCGCGGGGGCCGCTGAACCGCTCCTGTGGTGGCTGGCGGTGCTGACAATGTTCCTGGGCAACTTGATGGCGCTGCTGCAGACCGACATCCGCCGGATGCTGGCCTTCTCCAGCGTCTCCCATGCCGGCTACATGCTGGTCGGTTTTGTGGTGGGAATGAAGGGCACGACCACACTCAGCGGGTTCGACTCGCTGCTGTTCTACCTGGCAGTCTATGGGGCCATGACCATCGGCGCCTTCGCCGTCCTGGGAGCACTCGGTACCGCCGATCGACGCATCGGAGCCATCAGCGATCTGGCCGGCCTGAGCCGGTCGCGTCCGGGGATGGCGCTCCTCCTGACCCTCTTCCTGTTCAGCCTCACCGGATTGCCGCCGACCGCCGGGTTCCTCGGCAAGTTGAATCTGTTCCTGTCCGCCTGGAACGCCGGCGGAGACGATGGCCGCTGGCTGGCGATCTGGCTGGCGGTGAATGCCGCGATCGGAGCGTGGTACTACCTGCGCGTCATCCGCGAGATGTATCTCAGCGACCCGGTCACCACCGTTTCCGAAGAACCGCAGCCACCGGCGCTGATTGCGCTGGGACTCTGCAGCGTCGCCACATTGGGACTCTTTTTCGTCCCCGGCGTCCTCTGGCAGGTGATTCAGAAGATCTAGCCGAACGTCGGTGGCTTTGCGGCGCTGGTTTCGCGAACGGAAGCTCCCAACTTCAAACTCCAAATCTCCTGCAAGCACCCACCCCCAAATCCCACGCGTGATGTTCTGCTCCGCACGTGGCATTTGGGAGTTGAGATTTCCTGGGGATTCGGCGCCTGAGATTGGGATCTTCCCGCATGACACGCCCGCTCCCGATCGAATCGTCGGCCCCCCCGCCGGGGATCGGCCAGGCGGCTTTGCTGCAGGAGTACGTCGAGAGCGAACGGAACTTCCGCCGCGACCACCACGCGCTGTGGCTGGGCACGCTGGTCGGCCCGTGGGTCGTCGCCATCCTGGCCCCGTTCGTGGTCTATCTCGTCTGCGGAGCGCGCTTCACGCAGTATCTCCTCGGAGCCGCGATCCTCACGTTTTCATTCGCGGGGCGCTTCATCATTCCGATGCAGGACGTCTCGCAAATCGGCCCCCTCACCCCCGAGCACCTGTTCTGGCTGGTCACTTATCAGGACGTCTTGATCGCGGTCTTCATGGCATTTCACGTCGGCTTTCTGTTCCGGCTGCCGTGGATTGGACCCAAGTTCCTGGAACTGACCGCCGACGGCGAACTGATCCTCAGCCTGCAGCCCTGGATGCGCAAAGTCACCTTCGCGGGTCTGGTCGCCTTCGTGGCGTTCCCCCTGGCGAACATGGGCTGCGCCGGCGGAGCCATCTTTGGACGACTGCTGGGTCTCAGCCGCGCGGCCACGTTCTGGGGCAGTCTGATCGGCGCCGTCACGGGCAATGTGCTGATGCTCTACGGGGCCAAATTCGTGCTGCAGTACCTGCCGCGAGACTCCCTCGCGGTCCGCTGCGGCGGCCCGGTGATCATCCTGGCGGTGATTGTCTTGCTCGCACGTCGCTACGCGGCCATGAAGCGGCAGTTTCTGCAGGACCGCATCGCCGATTCAGGGTCGCCTTCAGCGACGATCGCCGAAGTCCACTAACGGGCCTCGATCACTCCCGAACTTTCTCCCGGACCTCTTGCGGTTTCGCGATCCTCAAAGACCGCCACCGCAGCGAACACCCGCGAAAAACAACAACGCGAACCAACCTGCCGGCGGGTTCGCGTTGCTGAAGATCATGTTGGTGAAGCACCCCTCGGGTGTCTAGACGGCGGCGGGTTCGCCCTTGCGCGCTTTGCGGTCGAGCAGTTCGCACAATTGCCGAATCTGTCCGAGTTCATCGCGGCGTTCGTCTTCGGTGATCTCGGCCATTTCGCGGAATTCCAGCATGCGGCTGCTTCGGACGTAGCGCAGGCCGCGCAACAACAGATCCCGCTGGCGGTCGTTCAATTCAATCTGCAGGGACTCGCTCATCGGTTCATTTCCGGCGGTAGAGGCGAGATGGACTGACGGCTGCCCTGCCGCGTCCCCCTCGAATTGGGATGGTAACCTTCCCCGTACCCGGTCTCAAGCACCCAGCGGCAAACGCCGTGCCGACCGGTCGGTATTCTGGCACAGTCCGACGC
Organism: Planctomycetaceae bacterium; assembly: GCA_033762515.1. Taxonomy (GTDB): domain Bacteria; phylum Planctomycetota; class Planctomycetia; order Planctomycetales; family Planctomycetaceae; genus DSVQ01. The sequence continues at coordinate 11,356 of JANRLN010000555.1, read as the reverse complement.
TGCAGTCCACCGTGCGGCGAGAGACTGTGCGACAAGACGGCGTCCCGGCCCTTTCATCGAACCTCAGCCGTCCATGGCTTTGCACTTAACCGCTCGCGCCGCGGTCCCGTCATAGACGGCGGAGTCCCCGCTAACCGGCACCTTTTGCCGAAAGGGTGCGGAAGCGTCAAAGTTCTGCAGCATTCGACGCTCGCCCTGAGGACATCATCCTTCCCACCTGTAGGCCGCGAGCGCATTCCCGCGGAAGAACTTCGCCTGGGCCGCCGGAGACTTGTCGCTCACGAAGGCTTGCACGATCGTCTGGACCGTTTTGTAGTCGGCAAAGCGGGCGCTGACCGGCCAGTTGCTGCCGTAGATGACGCGGTCTTCGCCGAAGACTTCCCAGACCGCGTTGAGAATCGGGCGGTAATACTCCGGATCGCCGGGGGCCTTTCGGGTCCCCTGCGAGGCGCCCTCCACCAGGGCGGAGACCTTCATGAACACCTGCGGATGCGCCGCGGCTGCTTTCAGATCGCGCAGGTAGTCGGCCGGGATTGTCGCACCATCAATCCGCACATTGGCCAGATGGTTGATCACAATCCGCAAATCCGGCAGGGTCGTCGCCAATTGATCGACCAGCGGCAGCAGACTCGGGCCTCCATTGATGTCCAGCTCGCGATCGGTTTCCTGCAGTCGGCGAATGTCGGCAAGGAACTCCGGTTTCGGGAGACCTTCCGCCAGTGGACCGGCGTTGACGCGGATGCCGCGGAACTTGGGATGTTTTGCAAACCGATTGTAGTGCTTACGAAAATCATCGGTCCCCGGCGGCAGATTCCCCACCAGACCAAGAACAAATGGATCCTGATCGGCGAGGTCGAGAACCCATTGGTTGTCCTCCACCCACGGGCTGGCCTCGACCACAACCGTCCCCACCACTCCCAGCGGCGCCGCGAACCCGCGGTATTCCGCGGGCAGCACCGTGCGATACAGGAATGGATCGTTCTTGCCCGGCCACGGCACCCCTTGCGGACGCGATGGGTCATAGAAATGCGTGTGGGTGTCGACGATCGGAGGGGGCTTTGATTCCGCAGCCGACAGCCATGACGGCGCCGTCGCCGCCAAGCTGATCGTCTGCAGGAACCGTCGCCGCCCTTGTCGAGCATGAAACATGGCGAGAACTACTCCCGAAAGAGGTGTGTCGGCAACGGCTCCAACCGAACGTTCACAGTCGCCCATTGACCAAAGCGGCTGATCAGTCCTAAAATTTTCCGGGGAGGTCGCGATGAACTTTCTGCACTTCGAACTCGACTTGGGTTGCGACGACGCCGTCGAGGTGACGCTCAATCACCAAGCCAATGTTCGTCTGCTCGATGACGCCAATTTCGAACGATATCGTAATGGGCAGCATCATAAATATTATGGAGGCTTGGCGACCGAGTCGCCAGTCGTCATTCCCGCTCCAAGATCTGGTCATTGGCACGTGGTGGTCGATCTCGGCGGCTACGCCGGTAAAGTGAGTGCCTCGGTCGGCGTTCTCAAGGCCGTGAGATGACCGAACCCAGGCCGCAACGCGGACGCCGGACGCTGTCGCCCGCGATTCAACGTGTACCATTGCAGACAATCACGGTGTACGAGATTTCCGCTGAGGAGCTGGATCAGCTCTCGCCAGGTTCTGGTCAAGAGATCGCGCTCAATGTCGCGCTGACCTGCTTGTCGTCGGCGGTCTCGTTCACAGCCTCTTGGGCGTTGTCGACGATTCCCGACATGCGTGTTTTCGTCGTGCTGACTGTCGTTACCGTTGTGGGGTATGCCGCTGGTATCATCTTGCTGGTGTTCTGGAGGCAGCAATCACGCTCAACGGTATCGGTCGTGGAAAGGATTCGTCGACGCTTACCTCCCGAAGGCGATCTCTTGCCTCCCACCGGGGTCGAATCCTGAAAGGCTGACCTCTTCGGTTCGCTGGCTTCGTTGCTGCTTCCACACACTGCTGAGCACACGCCTCGGTGCGTGCCCCGCACTTCGGACTCACCATGATCTTCGTCCTCGATAACTACGATTCCTTCACCTACAACCTCGTTCAACGCTTCGGCGAGATCGATCGCGGGCTGGAAGTGTGCGTCGAGCGGAATGACCAGATCACTCTGGCGGAGCTCGCCGCGCGCAGGCCGCAGGCGATTGTGATTTCGCCGGGGCCGTGTACGCCGCACGAAGCCGGTCTCTCGATGGATGTCATCCGCGAATTCGGGCCGACAATCCCCACGCTGGGGGTCTGTCTGGGACATCAGTCACTCGCCGAAGTCTTTCGCAGCCCTGTGGTACGGGCCGAGCGGCTGATGCACGGCAAGGTTTCGGAGATTCATCACGACGGCCACGGCGTCTTCGCCGGATTGCCGAACCCCTTCCGGGCGACGCGCTACCATAGCCTCTGCGTGCGCGAAGTCGACGTCGGCCCCGATCTCGATGTCACCGCCTGGTGCGACTACCCCGGACATGCCCGCGAAGTGATGGGCCTGCGGCACAAGCGTTACCCCATTCACGGCGTGCAGTTCCACCCGGAAAGCTTCCTCACCGAGGGGGGGATCGATCTGCTGCGGAATTTTCTGCGCCTGGCGGGAGTGCTGTAGGGGGAGGGCCAAGAGCTAAGGCATCGCTTCAAAATAGCTTGCGCGATTCTTGTGGAGATCAACCCACAATTCTCAAGCATCAAATCCCAACGACCAAATCTCAAACGTGCCGCGGGCGAGGACAGGTTTGGAGTTTTGATCTTGGAGCTTGTTGGAGATTTCAGGGTTTGAGATTTGGAGCTTCATGCATCAGCAATTGCACAACTGATTGTGATGCGAGCCCTGAGGGTCGAGAGCCAGACATACAGGCCCAAATCCGCATCACTGCCCGCTGCCTATTGCCCACTCACCCGTTCTTCCAGCAGCGCCAGGCGCTCGCGCAGGGAATCGAGCTCGTAGCGCGTCAGCGCGAGGTCCTGCATCAGTTTGACCGATGAACGGCGGCTGCGCGTCAGCGAGAGGGAGACCGACATCGAGAAAACGTAGATCACCCCCAGCGACAGGAAGAGCACCATCGACGAGTAGGCCATCCGCGTCGCTTCGGCGAGGCGCATGACGACCTGGGGAAAGACTCCCATCAACAGCAGCGCCGACGCCACCGTCATCCAGACGACGGCGTATTTCTCGCGGAGTTGTCGACTGCGAACCCAGTAGAACGTGACAGCGAACGCCCCCACGCCCCCGGCGAGCATCAAGGTTTCTGCGGTCATACGTCCATCCGCTCCAACGGCCGGAAGCGATCAATCAGGATCGCCAGCGTCACCTTCACCATGTAGTACGCGGTCCGCAACGATCGAATCGAAGAGACGCCCCCCTGCCGCGAGAACATTTGCACGGGGACCTCCCCGATCTTCAGACCGTTGCGGGCACACCAGAACAGCGATTCCGGTTCGGGGTAGTCGTCGGGATAGCGTTCCGCGAAGGCTCTCCAGGCGTGGACTCCGGCACAACGGAACCCGCTGGTGGGGTCAGTGACGTCGGCTCCCGTCAGCAGCGAGATCAGGCGTGCGAAAAAGCGAATGCCGAGGCGTCGCAACCACGTCGACTGGAATCCCTCGGAAATCCCCGCCGAGAACCTCGAACCGACGCACAGGTCGAGGCCCCGCGCTTCGCAGGTGGAGACGAGGGTGGGAATGTACGAGGCGTCGTGCTGGCCGTCGGCGTCGAATTGAATGACATAGTCAAACCGATTCTGACGCACTGCGAAGAGGTAGCCCGTCTGGACGGCGGCCCCGATTCCAGAGTTCGAAGACAGCGATACGACGTGCAGTGGCAGGCGGCTGCGGCGAATCAGATTGCGCGCGATGTGCGGGGTGTCGTCAGTCGAGCCGTCATCGACCACGAGGAGTTCGTACTCATCGGGGAGCGCCTGCAACTTTTCAATGGTGGAGGGGAGCGCTTCCGCTTCGTTCCACGCCGGTAACACGATCAGGGATTTGCGCACGTTACCACAAGCACCGGAAGGAGTTCAGGACACGTCACGCAGCCTTCCTGGCCGGGTTGGATTGGCGACACCCTTCGCGACGAGGCTATTTTGGGGGAGTCGCAGGGAGAATCGCAATCCGGTTGGGGAACGACCGCAAATTCCACATCGAATCTTCACGATTGCGTCGCGATTGGGGCGGCCCAACTCGCTTGTGCCGCGCGGCGGTTTGCCGTCAGATGCCACCGCAACTTGATTGTGGGCCGCAAAGACGCACAAGAATCGCAAGAAAGGGAAAGTCCACCGCCTAAAGTCGATCCCCCACCGTTCTCCTTTTTGCGACTGTTGTGCTTCTTTGCTGCCAAACTGTTCCGATCCCGCTCGCCCCTACCTCGATTGTCGGAAACGCACCGATCGATGTCCCCCCAAGTCGTCGCCAGTGAACCGGCTTTGACACCCGTCCAGAGGCGGGTGGCGATCTTGATCGTCAGCTACGAGCAACCGGAGCTGCTGCGGGATTGCCTGCGATCGGTCCTCGCGAGTGTGGCGGGCATCGCCGCTTTCAAGGCGCAGATTTGCGTCGTGGACAATGCCTCGAACGGGATCGATGTGCCCCGGTTTCAGGCCGAATTTCCGACAGTGGAATTCTTGAAACTCGCCGAGAATCGCGGCTTCGCGGGGGGAAACAACGCGGGGTGGGAGCATCTGGCGGCGAGCGACTCGCCGCCGGATTACCTCGCGCTCTTGAATCCCGATACGCTCGTCTCCCCGGACTGGTTGACGCTCCTGGTTGACCGCCTCGAATCGGCGCCGGAGGTCGCGGCGGCGCAACCGGCTATTCTCCTGCACCCCGAGACCGATCGCATCAACACGCTGGGGAACGACTGCCATTATCTCGGGTTCGGGTTGATGCGCGGCTATCAGGAAAGCGCCGCGACCATCCCTTCCCACCCCTGCGAGATTCCCTCCGCTTCGGGAGCGGCAGTACTGCTGCGAGCCCGTGTGCTGCGCGAAGTCGGACTGTTTGACGAACGCTACTTCCTCTACCTGGAAGACACCGAACTCGGCTGGAAGTTGCGACTGGCCGGGTATCGAATCGAACTGGTGCCGCTGAGTCGCATCTATCACCGCTACGTCTTCCAGGCCCCCCACCGACGCTATGGGTACCTGGAACGCAACCGATGGTGGTTGCTGACGGCTTACTATCGCTGGCCGACGCTGCTGCTCCTCTCGCCGATGCTGCTGGCGATGGAATGCGGCCAATGGGGCTTCGCCGTGCAGCATGGTCTGGTGAGACAACGGCTCTGGGCGATGCGGCAACTTGGGAACCCGCGCTCGTGGGGAGCGCAGGCGGCGGCCCGGCGGCATGTTCAAGCGCTCCGCAAGGTGACGGACTATGAATTGACGCGCACCTTCACGGCAACGTTCAGCCGGACGCTGTTGCCCGGCGCCGTGGTCCAGCGCCTCGCCAATCCGCTGTTGGCCGGTTGCTGGTGCATCGCCCGTCGATGCCTCTGGTGGTGATGCGAATTGACTCCCGGGAGTCCCCGGCCCGGTTGCATCCACCGGGATCGCCGGGCGATACTCCGCATGCACACTGTTGCGATATCCCCACGAACGTCAGTTTCGCCCCGGCGGTTCCAAGGGCATTCGTCAGCCGCGGGTGTCAGTTCCGCTGAGGTTCCCCGACATGATCTGCATCCCTGTCGCCCCAGAGTCGCGCACCCTCGGACGCGCCGATTTGCTCAATGCCTCGCGTCAGGCGGATCTTGTCGAGTTGTGCCTCGACCGATTCGTCGTCAAACCCGACGTCGCCGAATTGATCGCCGGACTCGACAAACCGGTCATCGTGTCCTGCCGCCGCAAGAAGGATGGCGGCTCCTTTGAGGGATCGGAAGAAGAGCGCGTCGCGCTGCTGCAGGAGGCGTTGACGGCGGCCCCGGCGTTCATCGAACTGGAGCTCGAGATTGCGGCGAAGATTCCGCGATCCCCGAAAACCCGGCGCGTGATTTCCGTCAATCGACTGTTCCGCGCTCTGACCGATCTGGATTCCCTGCAGCAACAAGCGGCCCACGTCGGGGCCGACGTCGTCAAATATGTCTGGCCGGGCGTCCTCTTTGATTCGCTGGCACCCGTATTGATGGCGATGAAATCCACGCCGAAGCCGCCGATTGTGGGACTGCCGATCGGTCACGGCGGTCGCGCCTTCGGGGTGTACGCCCGGCGGCTCGGCGCCCCGTGGGTCTATGCCGCCCTGGAGCAAGGGATGGAGACTCATGACGGCATGCCGGCCATCCGGGAGCTCGACGAACTCTACCGTGTGCGCCAGGTGGACGGGGAAACGCGTCTGATCGGCGCCGCGGGTTTTGGTTCCGTCCGCACCCGCACCGTTCGCGCGTTCAATGCCGCCTTTGCCGAACTCGGGATGAATTGCCGCTGCATCCCGCTGGAAGTCGGCCCGGTTGACTCCCTGCGACCTCTATTGCAGAGCCTGGACATCACAGCCGTTGTTGTCGCGCCGGGCATGGGCGACTACATGTTCCCCTTGGTCGAACACCCCGAACCCGCCGCCGGGATGGGGCAGCACATTGATCTGTTGCTGCAGAAAAGGGACGGCTGGCACGGTTACAACGTCCTGTGGCGCAGCGTGCTGAAGGTCGTCGAGCGGACATTGCGACGTCAGGATCCCAATCCCCGCAGCCTGGAATCCACGACGAACCTGGTCCTCGGTTCCGGCCGCGTCGCACGAACCTTGATGTTCGGCCTGCGCCAGCTCAAGGGGACGGGAATCGTCTCGTCACCCGGCGGCGGGGACGAAGTCGCCTTTTGTCCCCACTGCGGCGAAGCCCAGAGCAGCAGCAACGATACGTTGGAAATCGCGAAGGCGCTCAACGGCACGTCAGTTCCCTTCGCCGACGTCATCTCTACGCGGCCCGACGTCATTTTCGTCGCCGACCCATCTCTCGACCTCGGGTTCAAACCCAACTCGCTGAACCCGATGTTTCTGCAGCCGCCGCTGGTCGTTGTGGACGCCACGACCATGACGGAAGAGACCGACATTCTCGTCGAAGCCCGCGACCGCGGCTGCCACGTCGTTCGACCGGGATATGTCCTGGGCGAGCACCTGTCGGCCCAATTCAAGGCGGTCACCGGACAGGATCTTCCCGATGCCGCTTTCCAGCACGCGCTGGATATGTCGGAGTAGGCGGGGCTCACGAAAGTCGCCCTTTCGCCCCGCAACATGCGCGAACGGCGGGTGATGTGACGGCAGTGGTCCCGAGGCAACCGGCTCTCCTCTCGCGGAGCGAGAGGGCTACATTGAGGAGCAGCAACAATGCACGTGTCACGCTGGCTGGTCGGTCTGGTCATCTTCAGCAGTGCCGGAAATCTCCCGGCCGAGCTGGTTCGCTTCGAAATCACGCGACGATCCGTCGTCGCGGACGGCGCCTCGTTTGGCGACGCGGGACCCTACGAACGGATTGTCGGGCGAGTCTACTACGAACTCGATCCGGCCTTGCCGCAGAATGCGACGATCGTCGATTTGAGTCTGGCCCCGCGGAATGCGCGGGGACGCGTTGAGTTCTGGGCCGATCTCGATGTGTTGACGCCCCAATCTCCCGCTCGCGCCAACGGGGCCATCCTGTACGACGTCAACAACCGCGGGAACAAAGTAGCGCTGCGCATGTTTAACGACGGCGGCGGAAACAATCCCGGCGCCGTCACCGACTTCGGCAACGGTTTCCTGATGCGGCAGGGCTATACCGTTGTCTGGAGCGGCTGGGATGGCGAGTTGCTCCCCGGCGGCGAACGATTGAGACTGGCGGCTCCGGTCGCCATCGGGGTGGATGGACCGATCACCGGCCGAGTCCGCTGTGAAATCGTGGTGGATGCGCCGACCAAAGAAACCGTCGTCAATTGGGCCAATCACGGGTCGTATCGTCCGACCGCGAGCGGGATCGACTCAGCCACCCTGACCGTGCGCGAAAAGCCTGGTGATGACCGGGCGGCGATTCCGCGCGATCAATGGTCGATGGTCGTCAGCGATGTCTCCAGCGACGCCGCCACGCAGCTTCCCAAAGTTGAACTGAAACTCCCCGCGGGACTGAAGCCGGGGTGGATTTACGAGCTCATCTACGAGGCCCGGGATCCGCTCGTCATGGGGGTCGGATTCGCCGCGGTGCGTGATCTGATGTCGGCGATGAAGCATGGGGGCGGTCAGGATAATCCCTTCCTTGCCGACGGCAAGACGTATCTGAACAGGGCTCACGGTTTCGGCGTCTCGCAGTCAGGCCGATTTCTCAGGGAGTTCCTGCACTCCGGCTGCAACGCGGATGAACGGGGCGGCCGGGCCTTCGACGGACTCATGCCGCATGTCGCCGGAGGTGGTCTCGGATCGTTCAACCATCGCTTTGCTCAGCCGACACGGCACAGCACGCAACACGACCATCACGACTATCCGCCGGATCGTTTCCCGTTCGCTTACGAGACGCAGCGCGATCCTCTGACCGGCGAAGAGGACGGCATCCTGCGACGGGCGGCGGCGTCAAACACCGTTCCGAAGCTGATGCATGCGCAGTCAGCCGCCGAATACTGGACGCGCGCGGGCTCATTGCCCCACACCGATCCTCTGGGCGCCCGCGACGCGGAAGTTCCAGAAAGCGTGCGGTTCTACACCTTCGGGGGCACCCAGCATGGTCCCGCCGGCTATCCCCCGCCGGCGGGCCACGGCAAGCAGAAGGCCAACCCTGCCGACTATCGCCCGTTTCTGCGAGCGCTCCTGACGGCGCTGGATCGCTGGGTGACCGACAGTGTCCCGCCGCCGCCGAGCGCTTATACGCGCAACGCCGACGGCACGCTGGTCGACTGGCAACAGCGGCACACCCGGTTTCCGATGATTCCCGGCGTACGCTATCCGGAAGTCATTCACGCGCCGCTCTGTCTGGATCATGGACCACGCTGGGCCGCAGAGCGGATCATCGATCACCAGCCGCCGGTCATTCGCGGCGTGTATCGCACGCTGGCAGCCAAGACCAACGCCGACGGCAACGATCTGGGCTGTCTGCTCCCGGTGGAGGTGGCCGTGCCCCTCGGGACCTTCACCGGCTGGAATCTTCGCAAGTCCGAAGTCGGAGCCGAGAACGAACTCCTGAGTCTCACCGGGAGCTCGATTCCTTTCGTCGTCACTCCCGGTCAGCGGATCACCTGGAGCGATCCGCGTCTCTCCGTTCGCGAGCGATATTCTTCCCTGGATGACTATGAGCAGCGTCTGCGAGCCGAGGCCGCGCGGCTCGTCGAAGCCCGTTATCTACTGCAGGAAGACGCCGAGCGGTTGACGCCCTTATGGCGTGAGCGGGGGGCGCCGTTATTCCGTTGACTTGCTTTCGAGCCGCCGACGGCTCCAGCTCATGAGGAACTTGATCGAAGTCCGCGACTACGTCAGCAGTTCCGGCACCACTTCCCCGGCGGGAACGACGCGGTGCGGCCGGTGAAGCTGATCGTAAAGCTCGTGGCTGGCGGGGATGCCAAGGGCGGCGTACATCGTGCAGAGGATGTCGCCCGGCGCCAGGGGATTGCTCGCGGGAAAGGCGCCGATTTCGTCGCTGGCGCCGTAGATCAGTCCCTCTCGGAATCCGCCCCCAAAGAGCATCAGGCTGTAGCAGAAGTTCCAGTGATCGCGGCCGCCGTTGTTGCCATTGACGCGCGGCGTGCGGCCGAAGTCTCCGAAAACGGCGACGATCGTTCGCTGCAACATGCCGCGGGCGTCGAGATCGGTGACAAGGCTGGCGCAGGCGGCGTCGAGTTGCGGCAGCAGCGTGGTCTTCAATGACTGGAAGTTGCTGCCGTGGGTGTCCCATGTGGCGTTGGCATTGGGAGCCCAGGAGATGGTGACCAGTCGCGATCCGGCTTCAATCAGCCGGCGTGCGAGGAGCACACTTTGGCCATAGACGTTGCGACCATAGCGTTCGCGATCGGCGGGAGACTCCTGATCGAGGCGGAAAGCCCGTTGGGCGCGTTCCGACGACAGCAGGTCGAGGGCGCGCCCCTGCATGGCGGTCATCTCTCGCGGGGGGGCCGCAGCAGGATGAGCGGGAAGTTTCGCACCGAGGGTCTGAAAGAGTCGGCGACGGTCGTCCAACCGGGCGTTCGAGACCTGCTCCTGCAGCGTCAACTCGGGGACGTTGAAGTCGGCGGCGTTGGGATCTTTGAGAACGAAGAGGGGATCATACGATCGGCCCATGAAGCCGCCGAAGAATCCCGGCTGCGGCGGATTCCCGGCCCCTTCCTGTGTGATGTAGGGCAGATGGACGTGTGACAAGGCGTCGGCCGTCGTCGGCCGCAGTTTGGCGAGCACCGCTCCCATATGGGGATGATCGGTCGCCGAAGCCAGTCCACCGGCTTCGCCGCGATCGTGTCCGGTCAGCGCCGTATACACCGCCGCGCCGTGCGAATTGTTGACCGTATGATGCATCGACCGGACGACCGTGCTGCGGTGGGCCAACTGAGCCATGCGCGGCAGATGTTCGCTCATCTGGTAACCAGGGAGCGAGGTGCTGATGGGCTTGACCTCGCCGCGGATGCCTTCCGGGGCCGACGGTTTCATGTCCCACATGTCGAGATGACTGGGGCCGCCATCGAGAAACAGCAGAATCACATTGTCCGCCGAGGCCCGGAGTCCATAGCCGACGTCCCCGGCGGTCGCCGCCAGCAATTGCGGCAACGTCACTCCGCAGGCCGAGCCGGCCGCAATCCCGGACTGCAACCAGCGACGCCGGGACCAAAGGACTTCGACGGCCGAACTCAGAGACATGATGCGGGCTCTCAGAACATCAACAACTGTCGATGGATTGTCGCCGGGTGTTTGGGGAATCGCAAGCATGGAGACGCGTGGGGAGTCGTCGCTGGAAGGCCGCGGTGTGGTAGGGGTGCTCGGCGCGCACCGGGAGCGCGGTTGACGGTCAGTGGTCCGTTGTCAGTGGTCCGTTGTTAGTAGTCAGTGGTCAGGAAAAGACTTGGACTGATCCTTGCCACTTTCGCCTTCTCACTTCCACCTTGCATCGATTCTCCTCGCTCGGACGTCTGGCGGCTGTGACTCGATCACGGGCCGCCGGACGTCGTTGGAGCAAGGCGAATCGCTCGAGCCTCGCCGTGGCCGGTTTGGCTCTCCCTCAGATTGCGAAGTCGGCGCGCGTTCCTGGAGCGCAGGGAATGCGCTCCCCGCCGCCGGCTTTCACCAGCGGCGCCGCGTGTCGACCGCCCTGACGACCGCTGGTGACGCGTCGACGCCAATCGCAGGTGTTACCCCGCGACCAGCGCGTGCACGCGCGTCGCAAACACGGCCTCGGATCTCCGCTGGTGTGGGCGGGGTACTACTCGCTGCGACGAGTCACCC
>JANRLN010000554.1:0-3233 GCA_033762515.1 Planctomycetaceae bacterium | reverse complement strand
CCTTTCCTCAGCCTGCCGTTGGTATGAGTTCCAGGTGGTGTCGCTGGACGATTCGCGCGAGCGGACTGAGATCACCGTCGACGTAGTTCATCGCGGACATCTGCGGGATGTCTTCGGCTTCAACCGGGCGATGCACGCGGTATTGGAAGCGACGATCGTGGCGACGCGATTGCATCTGCTGGCCGAGGCTGATGTTCGCACGGAGTTGATGCGGCTGCAAAGTCCAGTCGAAAAGACCGCCGGACCCCGGGAACTGGCCGCGTGGCGCCTGGTCGTGGATTTCGTCGACGACTGGTATCGACAAGGCTCGGCAGGGCGTGTTTCGTAGCCCCTCTCCGCAGCCCCTGGACGGACTTCGCGACGAGAGTCGAGTTTCCAAGAACTCGGCTGCGCCGGTGAAAGTCGTTATACTCACGAGGGGATGCGACCCGCCTTTCCTCAATCGTCAGGAGCCGCTCCATGTCCCGCGCCCAATGCCGTTGGTTCGTTGGCTGTGTGGTGGGATGCCTGAGCTGTAGCGCCGTTCTCGCCGCCGACTGGCCTGGGTTTCGGGGTCCTCAAGGGAATGGGATCGCGGACGCCCATGCCAAGCCTGCGTTGACGTGGGACCGCGAAACCAACATCGCCTGGAAGGTGGAACTGTCCGCACCGGGGAACAGCAGTCCGATCATCAAGGGCCAGACCGTCTATGTCGTTTCTGCAGACATCGAGGGCCGGACGCTGACTTTGTTGGCGCTCGATCGCGAGGCGGGAGTGGAACGGTGGCGCAAGTCGGTCCACGACGATGCGCCGGAACCAACGCACAAGACGAATCCGTATGGGTCGCCGACTCCCGCCGCGGACGATCTGCGCGTGGTGGTCTGGTACGGGGATGCAGGACTCCATGCCTTTGCCCACGACGGCAAGGAGTTGTGGACGGTCGCGACCCCTGCAGTCCGTCACGTCTGGGGCTATGGTTCCTCGCCCGTTCTGCACGAGGGGCGCGTCTATCTCAACACGGGCGTCGGGGAAGAGGCTTTCCTGGCGGCTTATGACGCCGCCACGGGGACCGAGATCTGGAAGACACCGGAAGTCGGAGGCACAGCCGGGACTGCGAAAGGGGGCGGCTGGATCGGCGCCTGGAGCACTCCGCTCGTCGCCGATGTTCATGGTCAGACACAGCTTCTCTGTGCACAACCGACGCGCGTGAATGCCTATGACCCGCAGACCGGCGAAATTCTGTGGTCGGTCGAAGGCATCGCCAATCTTCCGCGCGGCAACCTCGTCTACACCTCGTTAATGATGGGGGACGACGTCGGCGTCGCCATGGGGGGCTACAACGGTCCCGCGATGGGCTTCCGTCTCGGTGGTTCGGGCAATGTGACGGAGAAGAACCGCCTCTGGCGCAACGCCGCGAGCAATCCCCAGCGAATCGGCTCCGCCGTGGTCTTGGGTGACCATCTCTACATGGCCAACGCGGGTCCGGGGTTGCTGCAATGCCTCGATCCGCGCACCGGGGAAGAGCGCTGGAGGGCGCGCCCCGAGATCGGCGGAAACTTCTGGGGTTCCGTCGTCCACGCTGCCGGTCGGTTGTACGTCACCAACCAGGAAGGGACTACGCTGGTATTCGCCCCGAACCCCGAGAAGTTGGAAGTCCTCGCCGAAAATCGTTTGGAGGAGCACTGCAACGCGACTCCCGCGATTGCGGACGGGGATTTGATTCTACGCACGTATCAGCATGTCTACTGCGTTCGCGAACTGTCGCCGTCAAAATGATGCGAGCTGTCGCCGCTCGTCCATCACCGGGGGGACTCACGTCCCCCCGCTCGCCGAAACGTGACTGGCCGGAACTTGTCTTGCCGGAAAGTTCACTCTTCCGCTACACCCTGCGGCTCTCCCTTTGACTGATTCTGGAATCGGGAACCGAGCGCGGCGAGCTCTTTAGCTGGCGGAGCGCTCGCGGAGCCGTCACATGCCGCGGATTGCCAGTCGACGTGAATTCCTGATCTCCACTGGCGTGCTGGCAGTTGCCGCCGCGGGTTGCGGGACGATTTTCTATCCCGAGCGTCGGGGGCAGGCGGCCGGGCCGCTCGACTGGAAGATCGTAGCCCTTGACGCCGTGGGCCTGCTCTTCTTCTTCATTCCCGGCGTGATCGCCTTCGCCGTCGACTTCAACAACGGCACGATCTATCTGCCGCCGGAGGAGTGCGCCGCAGAGGACACCGAATCGGCGCCGGCACTGACGAGCATTGAAGTGCCTCGCCATGAGCTCACGTTGGAAAGGATCGAGACGACGGTCTCGACACAAACCAGAAAAGACGTGCGTCTCGAACCGGGACGATTCGAGACGCACGCCTTGAAGGACATTCGCGAGTTCTGGCCGTTTCATCGGCGCTGCGCGGCCGCGTGACCTCGGCCGTTACTCATCCGACTTGACCAATCGCGCCGGCGGGACGGCGGAGGCGATCTTGACGAACGCCTCGCGCAGTTCTTCTTCCATGTCGCTGGCGCTCATGCCGCCGGGGACGTCCACCCAGTAACCATTGCCGAGCCAGGCGACGGCCTCCAGCAGATCGCGATCGGCGTCATTTCCCACGCTGATGGCATGAACCGTATAGCCCTTGTCGACGGCGTCCTTGACGTACTTCAACACGGCCATCTTCTGAGTGCTGGAGGTCGAATAGTCGGAGGAGCCGTTGCCGTCGTAGTCGAAAAGACTGTCCCAGCTCCAGCCGCTGGGCAGCGTCCCGGTTTCTCCATCATCCAGGGTGTTGGAGTTCCCGTCGGTCATCAGGATGATTGCCGGCCGCGAGCCGTCGCGTTTGTGATCGTCGAGCAGCTCGATGCCGCTCTTGAGTCCGCCGCTCATGTTGGTGGAGTTGGAGTAGTGCGCCGCCTGTTTGTATTTCATCAGGTTGTTGATGGTTGCGTAATCATTCGTCAGCGGAGACGTCGAAATGTCGATGTCGGGGGTCTCCGAGTTGTCGTCGTCGATGGTGGTTTCGATGCGGTGACTGGTGTCGTAGCTCACCATGCCGAGGTAGTCATCGAAGCCGAGGTCCGTCAGGAAGTCGCAGAGGATTTCGTGCCCTTCCTTGATGGCGTGGAAGGGATAGTGCTTGGTTTTCCAGAGGTCCTTGCAGTCGGCGTACGACGGATTGTGACGCAGGATGTAGCAGATGAACGTCTTGCCCCCGAACTTGTCGCGCACGCCGTAGTCATCCAGGGCGTCCTCGTCCTGGACATAGTCGACG
>JANRLN010000553.1:0-19208 GCA_033762515.1 Planctomycetaceae bacterium | reverse complement strand
AGCGGTCGTCACGACCCGCGATCTGTGTGACGAGCAGATCCTGCAAATGCAGGGCCGCATCGAGTTCGGTCGTCCCCAACAGATGGACCTGCAGCGCGGAAGAACCGCGCCGACCTGGCGTCCAATCCATCAACGGGGGAGACATGTTGGTTCTCGGAGCATCGTTTGTCGGGAAGAAGTCAGGGTGGTCATCGAGCGAGGCCATGCGCACCACCAAGATTCTAGCTGTCTGATCAACGACCGACAATCAGCGGTCGCCGTTCCCCCATGTCACTCCGACACAGGGAAAACTTCACCGGTCGTCAGACATTCACCACCTGCACAGGGACTGATCAACTCTGGCGCCCACTTACGCGCCAGGCGGACGGCGTCCGAATCCGGCGGGGAAATCACCTGCCGACCGAGTCCTGGCGGCAGACCGATCGGCGACTTCAAGACTCCGATGGCGATCAGGTCGGACAATCGGCGCGGGTGCACGAAGTCGCTGTACCCATAGCTGTAGGGCTGCCGATACCGCAGGATTTCGCCCCAGTTGACGTAAATGTGGGTGATCCCCTGTTCCTTCAACACCCGGCGAATTTCGACAGCGGATTTCAATGCACGCTCTCCGGAAGGCGTCATCCCATCACCGCCGCACCATTGTTCGAAAATCACCTGGTCGAAGACCGTGTTGTACACGTAGGGAAATCGCGCGTGGAACAATTCCGCCTCGCCGACGCACAGGACTTTCGTATTCGCCGGAAGGCGACCAGCGGCGATCGACTCATTCAGCCACGCGATTTCAGGACCGGTGATCCGCGAGGCCAAGTCACTGGCGGCACTCAATTTCGTCAGCCCGGCGTTGTAGCCCACCAGACCGGTTGAAACGAAACCCAGGTTGAAGATTGTCCCGACCAGAACCGCGGCCGACACCAATCTGCGTCCCGGATCGGACTTCAGACTCGCCGCGCCGATGCCGGCCAGTAGCGCCCCGAGCGGCAGCAGCGGCGTCCAGAATCGGTCGAGGTGATGCGTCATCCCCCACCAGACGACGAAGAACCAGACCAGGAGCGCACTCAACATTCGGACGCGTTGCCGATCGGTCGGCCACAGAAACGCCAAGGGCGCCAGCGCGAAGATCAACGGGCTCTGCCAGTCGTTGACGGCGGCGACATCGAAGACCTTGATGCACAGGTCTCGGGCTTCCCCCAGAACTGAACCCGCCTGTGGTCGGGCATGTCCCTTGCGCCATTTTTCGGCCAGACCGTCATCCAAATCGCGGCCGCCGAACACCGCATACCCCAAGGGATAAACCGGGTTCCCCGTCTCAACAAGATTCTTGACGATCCAGGGACCGACAGTCAGGACGATGCCAAAAAGGTAGGCGGCGAAAACCTGTCGATTGGTCACGCCGCCCCCGCCCCGGCGTGACTGGACCCAGGCGACGGTCGTCAAGATCACTGACCAGGGGGCTGCGGCCAGCACCAAACCCGTGTATTTCGCCGCCATCGCACTGCCGGCACAGATCCCGGTCAGTATGACGCTGCTGACGCATGTCAGCCGGGGAGTCGTCAATTCCCCAACTGTCGAACGGGTCCGCAAACGATCAGCCGCCAGAAAGCCCGCAGCGACAGCGCCGAATGCGTACGCTGCCAGACCTCCTTCACTGTAGGCGATGATCGACATGCGGAAGACCCACGGGGTGCTGAGATAGATCAATCCCCCGACGGCTCCCGCCGTCGGCGAAAACCAGCGTCGCCCGAACGTCCAAATCCCCAACGCCGTCAGAGGTGCGAACAACATCAACACGGCTTGGCCGGCGATCCCTCCCCAATACCAGTCCCCAAACAAGACCATCGCATTCAGCAACAGCATCTCCGTGAGAAATGGGAAACTGGTGTAGACGTCGTGCTCCAGAAAATGAATGCCCCCTGAGAGAAACCATTCCTTGGGCCCCCCGAGGTGATACTCGTTCACATCAAAGTCCGTGGACGGAGACAGACTCCCCAAAGACATCCCCATGACAAAGGGCAGGGCTGCAGCTACCCACCACCAGTCGCGCCAGGTTCGAACTCCGCCGGCCGCATCGGGTTTGGCCATCACGCGCCCGCGCCTCGCAGCCTCGATGATCACGAGGCCCTGGACCCCCCAAAATATCCCCGGCGACAACCACCCGATAAGTCCGAGCCCCAACGTCAACAATGAGACCAAGGAAAATCCCGTCAACACCGCGAAATAGATGCGTTCCGACGCCGTCAGCTGCAAATCGGGGAGGCAGCACAGCAAGAGCGTCCCTGCCGCCCACGCCGTCACCGCAATGAACGCTGCTGCTCCCCACAAGGGCAACCGCTCACCCAGGTACACGATTCCACGGGGGAGGCTCCCGGTTTCCTGGGGGGGATCGACCGCATCCATCAGGGCGAACGGGAGAAGCGGCAGAATCTCGTACCGCGGGATGTTGCCATTGTTGGGCAGTGGTTGGCAGATGAAGACGGCTAAGAATCCCCAGACCCAGGCAATGCCCAGCCAGGAGCGCCATGCCGGTGCAAGGTTGCTGGACGATTGGAGTCTCAACGTCGCGTCCACATTCAGGCGAGCCGGGGGACGTCAGTCCCTCGGATGTTTGCTTTTGCGTTTGGTTCCAAGAAAAAATCACCGGGGGGACAGACGTCCCCCCGCTCGCCGCCATGCTCTACTTCGCCGGCTTCAGCTTCCACTGCTCGTCAAAGAAGTCCGCGGCGACCACCTTGCCGGGGAAGCGGCTGTTGGGGGGCGTGCGAACATCGACGATCGCCCAGTCGGGCAACTTCGGCGTCTGTCGGGCGTTGTTGAGATAGTCGTACTCGCGGTACGTGAAGCTGCTGTTGAGCACCACATAGCGCTGCGGCGCCAGCGGATTGGGATAGATCAGCAGCGGCACATGCATTGTTGCGTCGAAGCTCTGCGCTCCAACGTTCAGTGTCCTCTCGGCCGTATTCCAAAGGATCGGCAGATGCTCATTGAGAATCTTCAGCGTCTCGTTGGACTGAGGATCGCCCCACAACACGATATTCGCGTCCTGCATGTCGGCCTGAGTGATCTCGGTATCGAGCTTCACCCGCGCATCCCCGCGCATCTGCTGTCGCCAATGGGTGACGGCATGCTCAAACTCGGCTTTGACCCAGGCGTCGACTTCCGGCGACAAGCCCGTGCTCGTCGGCTTGACGAAGAGAAATGAGTCGAGGAATGCGTCATCAATCGGGCCTTGCAGACCAGGGCGTTTCTGAAGATTCGACGGATTTGTGGACTCTTCAAAGCGGCGGCGCTCACCGCGCCACTTCCCATCGATACGCAGAAGCGACACCGGGATGTCGCCCGTTCCCACGACATAGCCTGGCGTCAAGGTTTGATCATCGATCGTGCTCAGAGTCAGCGACGACAGCTCGCGGAAACCATAGAGTTTGAGTGCGAAGTCCGTAACGTTGCTCGTCTTTACGCGCAGCTGGTTGACTCCCGGTTTGGTGGATTTCTGCACCACCACCCGCGCGGGTTCCCAGTGTTCCTGCATCCCGCCAATCGTAATGTAGCGCGACTTGTTGTAGCGCAGCGTGTAGGTCACGAATTGCTCGATGGTCTCCCAGTCCCCATCCAGAGGCAGCGGAGACTTGAGCGCATGAGGCGGACCGAGCCGATCCCACTGGCTGAGAGTCTTCTCGATTTCCACCTTGGAGTCGGGATGAATCTTGTGCCCGGTCATGGGACCAATGATGTGCAGCAGCGGCAGATTCTCGCTCTTGAGCGCCCCCTCCATGATGTCGGCGGCCTGCTTTTGCTTATCCATGTCGCCGCTGTAGGCGACGGTGGGGAGAAAGGCGAGGTTGGCCGCGTAGCCGGTGCAGTCATACATCCGCCAGAGCTTCTGCTCATACCACGTCGGGGCCAGCGTCTCGTTCTGGAAGACCTTCAGGAACTCCGGGGTCTCTGCGAAACCGGCCCCCGGATTGGCCGCAAACCACATCCCCGGATAGTGAACCGCGAATTGCCAGCACGCGGCCCCCCCCATCGAGAACCCGCGCACGGCGATGCGGTCAGGATTGATGCGATAGAATCGTTTCGCGTGTTCGAGCGCTTCAAACGTATCGACCTCTCCTGCCAGTTTGTTGGCATTGCAGTAGCGGCCGTAGGGGTGCAGCACGATCGTATTCGGAGGCGTGAACTCTCCCTTTTGGGTGAGCCGCCCCTGAATGAAATTCACTTCGCTCAGGGTTTCTCCGCGACCGTGGAACCACAGGTCCAGGCGATGACGTTGATTGCCGCCAAAGTCGTAGCTCTCGGGAATAACGAGACCGTACGGCTGAACGGTCTGATCGATCCTGGAGACGTAACCACGGACAACGAGTCCCGTTTGCGTGGTCCAAGGGGTCTTGCCTTCCAACAGGTTCGCTGCCCGCTCTTGCCCGAGACTGAGCAACTGCCGGGCGACGGCGATCTCCTTGACGTCGAAGAATTCCTGATATCTCAGCGCCTGATCCACCGCCCGGTGAAAAATCAAGACGTCAGGAATGTATCGCAGGATTGGCTGATCGGGCGCAAATGTCTTCCGCACCTCCGCGATCTGACCCGCCAAGACGGCCAATCCTGCTTCCAGCGCTTTGCGATCCTCGTCGGGAACTGCGACACCGGCTTTGGGGATTCGCCGCACGCCATCGATCTGATTGTCAGCCGGGCCGTCGGCGGCGACAGAGACCGGCAGAAGAGACCACGCTCCAACTGCATACAAAATCAGCACTTGCAAGAATCGCTGCAGCATCGTTCGCATCTCCGGGAGGGACAACTCTCCGCCGCTCAAGTCGCTACGTCCGTTCAGCCTGCGGGAGCAAGTTGAGAAAATCAAGACCTGACCCCTTGGAAACGGTGGATGGGTGCGACTATACTTCCGATGGCATTGAGACTCAGTCTCAACACGCTGACTGATTCGCCGCCCCGCCGCGAGTCCCGCCGATGGAATCGAATCTCACCCGCCCAGACTTCTGCCGCGTCCGCCCGCTGTGCCATTGCTTGGGCGTGCATGCGGACGAAATCCGCGATGTGATCGCGGTTCAGGAACTCTCCAGCGTTCGCCAGGTGACGCAGTCGTGCGGAGCCGGGGGCGGCTGCACTGCTTGCCATCGACACATCAAGCGTTTCCTGGCTGAAGCCGCCGCGGAACGTGCCGCTGAGGCCGCCCTCCCGGCGTTCGGATTTGCGTAACCATCTCGGGGTACGTCTCACGGCACTCCGTGCCGCTGAGTTCGGTTCCCGTCGGCGAGAATCTCTGGCGAACAGATATTCGCCTTTACGCTGCCAGCCGTTCACGTCACGATAACAAGGTTGATTTCACAAGTCCCAATGTCGCCCTTGGGTCTGGAGTCCACCTTGTGACGAGCGAAATTTCCGCTCACGCTCTGTCCGGCGGAGCCCGCCTCGACGCTTGGTCCCGCCGAAAGTGGCTTGCTTCCGCCGTCGCCGGGGGAGTCGCCGGTTTCACGGCTGCCGACTGCTGGTCGCAAGCGACCCCGGGTTATGTGCGTCCGTTTGGTCCGCGGGCCCCGTGGAATGTGCCGATCGAGCACCTCCCCAGACATGACGAGTCGAATGTGCTCGTTCAGCGGCTCTTTTTCGATCCCACGGGAGCGCGCAACACCCGTTTTCAAGTGACGGTGGATGCCTATGCGATGGCGGTGTACGACGCCGCCAAGTCGACGGCGCCGGCTCCAATCAAGTCGTATTGGCCCAGCAACTTGACGGGCAAACTCCCCTGGAATCCGCAGTGGAAGCCCGCCGTCGGCCTGGGCGGGCAGATGATCATACTGGACCACTTGAATGGTCTGGAATGGGATCTCTCGGAAGTCGACTACAAACTGTTCGTCGTCAATGCCGCCACCGCGAATCTGGTCCCCGGCGACTTTCGCACTCGCGAAGTTGGTTTTCCGCCGTCGCGTGGATCGGGAATTCCCTTCCTGGCCATGCTGGTGCGTCCGGCGGAGGTCCGTGCCGGAGTGATTGAGCATGCCCTGTCGATGTCCGTGGGGAATATCTCGGGCGTCGAATTTGTGCCGCCGGCCACCAAACTGGAGTTCCCCCGCGGAGGCCGCGCCGGCATTCCTGTGGGGACTCGATATTCCCTGATGATCACCGATGCCGAGCTTGATCTATGGTTGCGGCGACTCCCCAAGGACCTCTCCGATCGCACCCGGGAGACGGCGCGAATTGTCGCCGTCGCCTTGCGTGACTACGGCTGGTTTGTCACCGACGTCTCCCCCGGCAACTTGCTCCATTTTGAGTCCCGCGTCACCGCCGAACGCGAATGGCTCTCCCTCGGCCTGGACGACCAGAAAATCCGCAAGAGCGAATACCCCCGTGATTTGATCGACGGCCTCCTCACGCCGGAACGCATCGTGGCGTACGCCCCGAGTGATCAATACCCGGAGGCGTGGCGGGCGCGGTGACTCGACCGTGCTGCAAGACTGCCATCATTCTTCCGTATCGAGCAAATCTGACGACTTCATGCTGGTTACGGAATCCTTTACGCGATAGACCCGCCGACTATCGGGCATACTCCACCACCCGCGTCTCGCGCAGCACCGTCACCTTCACTTCCCCAGGGTAGGTCAGGCTTTGCTCGATCGCGGTGGCGATGTCGCGACACATTTTCGCGGCTTCGCGGTCGCTGATTTCTGTCGGGTCGACCGCCACGCGGATTTCGCGCCCGGCCTGCACGGCGAACGCCTGTTCGACGCCTGGAAAGCCGCAGGCGATGGCTTCGAGTTCTTCCAGCCGCTTAACGTACTTCTCCAGCGTTTCGCGACGGGCGCCCGGACGCGACGCCGAGCAGGCGTCCGCAGCGGCGACGAGCACGGTATAGATGTAGTCGACGCGGATGTCGTCATGGTGACCACCGGCGGCGTGGACCACTTCCACCTTTTCGCCGTACCGCTTGAGGAGTTCTGCACCGACGGCGGGATGGCCCCCTTCCATCTCGTGGTCGGCCGCCTTGCCGATGTCGTGCAGGAACCCGCAACGACGGGCGAGGTTGGCGTTGAGGCCGAGTTGTTCAGCCATCAGACCGGTGAGATGCGCCACTTCGATCGAGTGCCGCAGCACGTTCTGGCTGTAGCTGGTTCGGAAATAGAGGCGACCCATCAGGTCGAGGAGCTTCTCGTGCAGGTTGGGAACACCGGCCTCCTGGGCCGCTTCGTTCCCTTGCTTGCGGATGAACGCCTCCATTTCCTTCTGCGTTTCGGCAACCACTTCGTCGATGCGGGTGGGATGAATCCGGCCGTCCTGAATGAGCTTCACCAGCGCCTGCTTGGCCGTCTCGCGGCGAACGCTGTCGAATGCCGAGACCACGACGACGCCTGGGGTGTCGTCGACGATCACGTCAACGCCGGTCGCCTTTTCAAACGCGCGGATGTTTCGCCCTTCGCGCCCAATGATTCGGCCCTTCATTTCATCGCTGGGAATGTCGATCGCGGAAATCGTGTGTTCGGAGGTGTGGGCCGAGGCGTAACGCTGGATCGCCATCCCGATAATCTCGCGCGCCATTTGCTCGCTGCGGAGCTTCAGCTCCTGCTCGTGCTTCATGATCACAGCGCCGGTTTCGTGGCGCAGTTCGCGGTCGAGCCGATCAAGGAGCATATCGGCGGCGGCCTTCGGCTCGAGTCCGCTGATCTGATAGAGCTGCTCCTGAGTCTGTTTGAGCATCTTGTCGAGTTCCCGTTCGCGGGCTTCGACCCCCTTGGCGCGATCAGACAGCTTCTGCTGGGTGGTCTCCAGCATGCGTTCGCGCTTGGAAATGCTCTCCTGCAAATCCTCAAGCGAACCCTCACGTTTGTCGAGATGGCGCTCGTGCTGCCGCAGCTCTTCTCGGGTGGCGTTCAGTTCCCGCTCCGCGGCTTCACGACGCTTGAGGACCTCTTCCTTGGCGGAGAGCTCAGCAGTCTTCTTCACGTTTTCCGCGTCCCGCTCGGCATCGCGAATGATGTCGTCCCGGGTCTTGTAGGCGCGGCCGCGGATGGCCCGTTCTGCGAAATAGCCGAGCGCGCCGCCCACCGCGAGGGTGAGCAACGGAATCAGGTACTGTTCCATTGTGCCGATGCCTGATGCTACGGCAGGAGGTGGGATCGAGCGCGCACGACCCACGCAGGGAGACCTCACGATCTCCCCGCACTGGGGCAACCACTTGCAGACAGGATGGGGACGCTAGCGTCGTCGACGAGGCCTTGAGGACTGAATGTGAGGGGCATTGAACCCCGACGGAGCGATTCTCTTAACGCGCACGGCGGCAAACCGCCTGCACCAGGGCATCGAGAGCACCCTGTCAGAGGAATCGGACGAACTGCTGTCGAAATTCCGCATCGGGGCAAGGGCGAAATCGATCGCTTGCCCGACGGAATCTCGGATCGACCTGCAGCAATACAGGCAGAACCAGAGCAGTCCGTGGAGGACGGAAAACATTCCCAATGACCCAATCAGACGACACAAGGCGCGGCGCAAAGCACCATGAGGCTCCCGGAAGTTCCGGGACGAATCAACTCCATCCAGTCCGAACGATGGGCGCAGCTCGCTCAAACGCTCCTGGCTGGGTGTCGGAAACTCTCAGTGCCAAAACCGAACTGCACATGGCAGCAATGGTTCGGACTTCGATGGTGATGCTACCGCGCCGCAGTTTTCGGTCAACCGACAGGACTGAGAATTCATCAGGTCGTACAGCGTCGCAAGGCCTCTCCCGAGGAATGATCGCGGCGTCGATGGGACAATTTGCCGGGTTTTGGCGACTTTCCCCCTCAGAGCGTGGTTGCCGACGTCTCAGAACGTAAGATGTTACTAATGGGCGAATTTCGATGGGTTGTCACCAGGCCTCCCTCAACCAGTAGCGATCTGATGATGTGGATATTCGTTCGAAAGAATTCGAAGTCGGCGCCGGAAGTGACGCGCTCCACCCGGCTGCTGAGGTTGGCGCTGGTTCTGACGTTCGGGGGGTGGAATCTCTCTCCGGCCTGGGCTGACGACACTCCCGCGACAATCTCGTTTCGAAACGATGTGATGGCAGTGCTGTCCAAGGCGGGCTGCAATCTCGGCACCTGTCATGGCAACGCCCGCGGAAAAGGGGGGTTTCAGATTTCTCTCCGCGGACAGGATCCTGAAAGCGACTTTCGGATCCTGACACGCGACTGGTTGTCGCGGCGGACCAATGCCGCCGAGCCGGAGCGGAGCCTGCTCCTGTTGAAACCGACGATGCAACTGGCGCACGAGGGGGGTCAACGGTTCGCGATCGGGTCGCCCGAGTACCAGATCCTCTGCGACTGGATCGCGGCGGGGAGCCCGGCGGACAGACTGGAGACGCCGAGGTTGATGTCGCTCGATGTTTCCCCGGAACGCCAGATTCTCGAGGCTCCGAATTGGTCGGTCTCACTCGCGGTGCGGGCAAGGTTCTCCGATGGATCAATCCGCGACGTCAATCGATTTGCCGTCTACGAAGTCGGGGCGCCCATCGCTAACGTCTCCCGAATGGGGGAAGTCCGGGGAATTTCCGCAGGCGAGACCGTGGTGCTGGTGCGGTACCTCGATCAGCAGGTTCCCGTTCGACTCGCATTCATCCCCACCCGGCCCGACTTTGTCTGGAGCGGGCCGCAACCGGAGAATGCCATTGATCACTTCGTCTTCACAAAACTGCGCGAGCAAAAGCTCCTCCCCTCGGAGCTTTGCGACGATGCCACGTTCTTGCGGCGGGCATCCTTCGACCTGATTGGGACGCTTCCCACGGCTGCCGAAGCCCGTGCGTTTACCGCGGACACCGACGTCGAGAAGCGATCCCGCCTGATCGAGGACCTCCTGAACCGTCCCGAATACGCCGACTGGTGG
This sequence comes from Planctomycetaceae bacterium, assembly GCA_033762515.1. Taxonomy (GTDB): domain Bacteria; phylum Planctomycetota; class Planctomycetia; order Planctomycetales; family Planctomycetaceae; genus DSVQ01. The sequence continues at coordinate 9,347 of JANRLN010000553.1, read as the reverse complement.
GCGCTGAAGTGGGCCGACATGCTGCGGGTGGAGGAGAAGACCCTCGACGCCAAAGGAGCATCGGTCTTCCATGCCTGGCTGCGTTCGGCGATGGCCGCCGACAAGCCGCTCGACGAACTCGTCCACGAGTTGATCGCGTCCCGCGGAAGCACCTACAGCGAGCCGGCGAGCAATTTCTATCGCTCGCTACGGGATCCGTTTGCCCGTTCAGAGGCGGTGGGGCAATTGTTCCTCGGGGTCCGCTTGCAGTGTGCGAAGTGCCACAATCACCCGTTTGATCGCTGGACCCAGGACGACTACTACGCTTGGGGAAACGTCTTCGCGCGCGTCGATTACAAAATCCTTGAGAACCGTCGGCGAGACAACAACGACACCCACGAGTTCGCCGGCGAACAGATCGTGTTTATGAAGCCCGACGGCGATGTCGCCGATCCCAGGACCGGAAATCCCCGACGTCCCAGGTTCCTGGGCGACGCGGCTCCGGAAGTGGCTGCGACCGATGACCGACTGCTGAAACTCGCCGACTGGTTGACATCCGCCAACAACGATCGATTTGCACAGACGCTGGTGAATCGCACCTGGCGACATCTGATGGGGCGCGGCTTGGTGGAACCGGTGGACGATTTCCGCGCGACGAATCCGCCGACGCATCCTGAACTGCTGCAGGCCCTCTCCGCCGAGTTCCGCAGCGGCGGCTTCCGCCTGAAATCGCTGCTGCGATTCATTGCCAACTCGCGGACATATCAGCTCTCGTCCGCGACATACGCCACCAATGCTGACGATGAGTTGAACTATTCGCATGCCATCGTTCGTCGTTGGAGCGCCGAGCAACTCGCGGATGCGCTCGCAGCCGCGATGGCAACGCCGATGCCGTTTCGTGGATACCCGGAAGGAACCCGCGCTCGACAGATTGCGGGAGTCGGGGCGATGTTTCGGCGCGAAGGGGGGCCGCTTGCCGGGGATGAATTCTTGCGGGTGACAGGTCGTCCGCAGCGTCTGCAGTCCTGCGAATGCGAACGGACCGAGGAAACGACGCTGGCCCAGGCGTTTCAACTCATCAGCAGCGAGCTGTTGAATCAAATGAGCAATCATCCTCAGAACCGGGCGGTGCGGCTCGCCGAACATGCCGACCTGACGGCAGCGACCGATGAACTCTTTTGGAGTTGCCTCTCACGCCCGGCGACGGCAACCGAGCAGGCCGCCGTCGCGAAACTCGTCCAACGACGCTCTGACCGTCGCGCCGTCTTGCAGGATGTGCTGTGGAGCCTGATCACGTCACATGAGTTCTTACTGCGCCGTTAGGTTAGGGATTCGACACTATGCTCAAAGGCCGCTGCCAGCGCTGTTGTTTGTGAATGATGGCAGCTTGGGGTTGTGATATACCAGAGCGGACTCTCTGGGAGGAGCCAAGGCATGTCCACCTTACCAATTCGTCGTTACTCGGCCGAGGAATACCTCGCCTGGGAACGACAAGCACCGACCAAGAGCGAGTTCTACCAAGGCGAAATCTTCGCGATGTCCGGCGCCAGTCGGGAACACAACCTGATTGTCTCTAATCTTGTAGCGACGATACATGCGGCTCTTCGCGACTTACCTTGCGAAGTCTATCCCAGTGACATGCGGGTCAAAGTGCAGGCGAGCGGCCTCTACACGTACCCCGACGTCACAATCGTCTGCAGCGAACCGCAGTTTGAGGACCCATTTGTGGATACGCTCCTCAATCCGCTGGTGCTCGTGGAAGTGCTGTCGGAGTCGACCGAGGGTTACGATCGGGGGGCCAAGGCGGCTCAGTACCGCCAGTTGCCATCGCTCCGCGAACTGGTGTTGGTCGATTCCAACGCCGTGCAGGTAGAGTGCTTCCGTCGCGCTGATCAGGATCAATGGGCGTTGTGGGAAACAGCGAACCGGGATGCATCGCTTCACCTGTCGGCGGTCGACATCACAATTCCTGTTGCGGAAATTTACCGCCGCGTGGAGTTTGACGCGCCGGCCCATTGAGAACTTCATCGGAATTGATTTTCAGCACGAGCAGCGATGTTCGGATACGAAGTGAACGAAGGGCTGACGTTCTGGCCCGGCGCCCAAGCATCGCACAAACTCGATAAGAGTAGATACAACCCGTTGGCACAGTTGGTGACATGGAACTCGACGCCTACCACGAAGCGGGTCACGCGTACATGGCGATTCGCCTGGGGGGACGCGTGACCTTGGTGTCAATTGAACCGGAATGCGATGACGGGCCGCGACGTTCGGGCGAAACGCAGGTTCGCTGGTCGCGGAAGTTGACCGAACGGCAACTGTGCGAGCATGCAATTCAAGTGGCTCTCGCCGGGCCTGTCGCGGAAATGCTGTATTCGGGCAATCCCTATCATCCGGGGTTGGTTGCTGAATGGGCTCACGACTGGCAAATGGCCGAGGAGCAGGCACGGCGGTTGATGCGGCAAGAACACGAACGGATCGAGTTTCTGGAACGCATGACTGCAGCGCTGTATCGGCAGCTGGATGCCGAACCCCACTGGTCGGCCATCGCAGCCTTGGCCGACCACCTTTTGGCACATGAGACGCTGGAGGGGCCGCAAGCCCGCGAGATTGTCGGGGACTGGGTCTAAGTCCCCTCTCCGCCAAGCCGCGCGTGATCGGAGCACTTTCCCTCACGCCTTAATTGTGAAGACATGGGCGACGAGGCTCACTCTGCCTCCGGTTTCGCGCTCGTGGCGATTGTGTTACGCTCCCGACTCTGGGAGCACCTTGTGAACGCGGCGGCGAGATTTTCCGGGTCTGCGGGACCAGGCGGAATTGTCGAAGGATCGTCATCCATGAGCACCGAGAGGTCCGGCCATTGGATCGGCTTCGATCTGGGGGGGACGAAGATGCACGCGGTGCTCTTCGACCCACAGATGCAGGTCGTCGCTCGTCGCCGCAAGAAGACTCGGGGACACGAAGGGGCCGACGCCGGGATCGAGCGCATCTGCGCGATGATCGAAAAACTCTGCGATGAAGCTAAGATTCCCCAGAGTGAACTCGCGGGGATCGGCATGGGCATCCCTGGCCCGATCGACATGGAGAGCGGAGTCATCCTGGGCGCGCCGAACCTCGGCTGGAAAGATGTCCCCCTCAAGGCGACTCTCGAGAAGCGACTCGGTTGCCCCGTCGTGGTCTGCAACGATGTCGACGCCGGGATCTACGGCGAGTACACCGCCGGAGCCGCACGCGGCGCCCGGACCGCCTTGGGAGTCTTTCCTGGGACGGGCATCGGCGGGGGGATGGTCTATGAAGGGCAGATTTACCGCGGCAAGAACTCCTCTTGCCTGGAAATTGGACATGTCATTATCGACCCCGGAGGCACTCCCTGCGGCTGCGGTCGACGCGGCTGCCTGGAAACGGTCGCGAGTCGGCTGGCGATTTCCGCAGAGATCGCCAAGGCGGCGTATCGCGGCCAGGCGCCGCATCTCTTGCGCGTGGCGGGAACGGATCTGGCCAACATCCGCAGCGGCACCCTCGCGGAGTCAATCCTCGCCGGAGACAAAATTGTTGAACAAATCGTCCGTGACGGCGCCCGCAAGCTCGGGACTACTCTGGCCGGATTCGTCAACGTCTTAATGCCGGATTGCATCGTCCTCGGCGGTGGTTTGGTCGAGGCGCTCCCGGAACTGTACCTCGAAGAGGTCTCCAACGAATTGAATTCCGGTGTGATGCCGGCCTTCGCCCGCAGCTTAGAACTCAGCGTGGCAGAACTCGGCGACGACGCGGGTGTCATCGGCACCGCCACCTGGGCGCAGCACGTGTTGCAACACAACGATCTCGTCGTAGCGTGAAGGGCCGCCTGCGGATCCCTGACGGTCGTCCCCCTGACTCCTGACTACTTCTCACCATGCCCACCGAGGCCCTCACCGCTCCCGCTCGCCCCACCGCCCACGGCCCGGTGCCTGTGGCAGTGATCGATATCGGCACGACCGCAGTCCGCATGGCGCTGGCCGAAATCGGCAACGGCGACCGGGTCCGCCCCATTGCCACTCTGTCACAGTCGGTCAGTCTCGGAAAAGACACCTTCACGCGCGGCGTGATCGAAAAGAGCACCATTGAAGACTGCGTGCGCGTGCTGCAGTCGTACAAACGGATTCTCGAAGAACATGGCATTGAACGCCCCGAGCACACCCGCTGCGTGGCCACCAGCGCTGTCCGAGAAGCCCAGAATCGACTGGCCTTCATGGACCGGATCTATTCGGCGACCGGCATCTCCGTGGTCCCGATCGATGAGGCCGAAGTCAGCCGGCTGACCTATCTCGGCGTCCAGCCGCTGTTGAAATCCCATCCCGAGTTGGCGGGTCGCAACGCTGCCGTGGCGGAAGTGGGCGGCGGCAGCACGGAATTGCTGCTCATCAAGGACGCCGAGGTTCTCTTCAGCCATTCCTATCGGCTCGGTTCGCTCAGGTTGCGCGAGCAGCTGGAGACGTTTCGCGCTCCGCAGGCCTCGTCGCGCAAGATTATGGAACTGCAGATTCAGCGACACATCGAGCAGATGCTGCAGCAGGTCAAAGCGGAGTCTGTCCAGGAGCTCGTCAGCCTCGGGGGAGACCTCCGGTTCGCCGCCAAACAATTGATTCCCGACTGGACCCCGGAACAAGTAGTCCGACTTCCGCTGACCAGTCTGGAGCGGCTGACCGACGCAGTCTTGTCGCTCAACGAAGACCGCCTGGTCCATAAATACCGCATCACCTTTCCCGATGCGGGGACCATCGGGCCTGCCCTTCTGTCGTATGTCCATTTGTGCAAAGCCTTTGAACTCAAGGAAATCGTTGTCAGCAACGTCAACTTGCGCGACGGTCTCCTCTCCGAAATGGCGACACGCGGCGCCCGCAGTGAAGACTTCGTCAGCCAGGTGGTTCGCTCGGCGATCGACCTGGGACGTCGATTCGACTTTGACGAACAGCACGCCCGCCACGTCGCCAAACTCTGTCGCATCCTCTTCCAGAACTTGCGCGAACTGCATCACCTGGAGCCTCCGTACGAACTGCTGCTCACGACGGCCGCGCTCCTTCACGAGATCGGTCTCTACGTCAGCACCGGCAGCTACCACAAGCACACGATGTATCTCATCAACAACAGCGAAGTCTTCGGACTCTCGCGGCAGGATGTGATGCTCGTGGCATTGACGGCCCGCTATCACCGCAAGTCGTCCCCCAAGCCGATTCACCCCGTTTATGCGACGCTGGACCGCGACCGCCGGATCGCGGTGGCGAAAATGGCCGCGATTGTCCGCGTCGCCGATGCGCTCGACGCCGCTCACAGCCAGCGCTTCCAGGAGCTGCAGTTCTCCCGCGAAGGGGGCCGGCTGGTGATTTCCATCCCCCAGGTCGACGACTTGTCGCTGGAACAACTGGCTCTCAAGCAGACGGGTTCGCTGTTTGAAGAAACCTTTGGTCTGCCGGTGACCTTGAGAAAACTCAGGCCGTGACTTTTCAGTGGATCGAGGGTGCGGACTGGTGGGCGGCCGGATGCATGATCCTGACGGCTGCCCACTGATCGCCACCCGCGACCCACTCTTCAGAGACCATCATGAGTGACCTAAAAGAACCTCGATTTTTCAACCGGGAGTTGAGCTGGCTGGAATTCAATCAGCGAGTCCTCAACGAGGCCCGAGATGCCTCGCTGCCGTTGTTGGAACGGCTCAAGTTTCTCGCCATCACCGCGATGAATCTCGATGAATTCGTCAGCGTCCGTCTCGGCAGTCTGCTGTGGCTCACGCAGGACGGGGACGGCCGCTCCGACCCCACCGGCTTGAGTCCGGTCGAGCAACTCCGCGGCAGCGTCAAGCGCATCCGTAAATTCGTCACTGATCAATATGTCTGTCTGCTGGAAGAGATCGTTCCGGCCCTGGCCGAGTCGGGCCTGCGCCAACAACGCACGCAGGAACTCTCCGAAAAACAAGCCCGCGTCGTGGAGGCGGTCTTTCAGAACGAAGTGTTCCCCGTCTTTTCTCCCATGGCGGTGGATGAGGAAGAACCGTTCCCGCTCCTTGCCAGCCTGACGCTGCACCTCGGAGTCCGCCTCGCCCCCACCACACCCGATGGCCCCGCCCGCTTCGCCGTGATTCCTTTCAGCCGTCAGCAGGCCCGATTCATCACGCTGCCTCTCGACGTCGGACAGGCGTTCCTACCCCTCGAAGATGTGGTCACATTGAATCTCAACCGATTTTTTCCCGGCGAATCCATCCTCGACGCCGCCGTTTTCCGCATCACCAGAAATGCCGATCTCGAACTGCGGGAAGACCTCGCCTTCGATCTCCTCTCCGGCATCCAGGAAGTCCTCGAAGCCCGCAAGGAGAGTGCGTGCGTGCGGTTGGAAATCTCCGCCGCGGCGTCCCCGGAATTGCGCCGCTTCCTGCAGTCGCGACTGTCGGTCTCCGACGATCTGGTGTTCGACGTCCCCGGTCCCCTCGACCTCGGCGGCTTCATGAGGCTCACGGACGCGCCGGGGCTCGATCCTCTGAAGTACGAACCCTGGCCGCCGGTGGCGTCGCCTCAGGTCGATCCGGCGAAGCCGATGTTCGAGAACATCGCCGCGGGGGATGTGCTCCTGTATCACCCCTACGAGAGTTTCGACCCGGTCGTGCGGTTCATCGAAGAAGCGGCGGAAGATCCGGACGTGCTCTCCATCAAGCAGACGCTCTACCGCACCAGCGCCCGCAGCCCGATCATTGCGGCTCTGCGCAAGGCCGCTCAGCGGGGGAAGTACGTCACCGCCCTGGTGGAATTGAAGGCGCGGTTCGATGAGGCCCGCAACATCGAATGGGCCCGCGACCTTGAACGCAATGGCGTACAGGTGATCTACGGCGTCAAAGGTCTCAAGACCCATGCCAAGATTTGCCTCGTCGTCCGCCGTGAACCTCAAGGAATCGTCCGTTACGTTCATTTCGGTACAGGGAACTACAACGAACAGACATCGCGCATTTACAGCGACGTCAGCCTGATGACCTGCGACGATGAATTCGGATCCGACGCCACCGCCTTCTTTCACGCCATCACTGGTTACTCACAACCGCAGCGTTTCCACCTGATCGAAGCCGCCCCGATCGGCCTGCGCGAGCGCCTGCTGGAGATGATCGAAGCCGAAATCAACTTCAAGCGCAACAGCCGCAAGGCACTGATCCTCATCAAGCTCAACGCCCTCCTCGACGAACAGATGATCGAAGCCCTGTATCGGGCCTCGCAGGCCGGAGTGAAGATCAAGCTCAATATCCGCGGCATCTGCTGTCTGCGCCCCGGAGTGCCGGGGTTGAGCGAGAACATCACCGTCACCAGCGTGGTCGACCGCTTTCTGGAACACAGCCGGATTCTCTATTTCCATCACGGGGGGGACGACCGGCTATACATCTCCAGCGCCGACTGGATGCCCCGGAATCTCGACCGCCGGGTGGAGCTGCTCGTGCCGGTGGAGAACCCGTCGACCAAGCTGCGGCTGCTGCAGATCCTGCGGACTCACCTGCAGGACAACGCGAAAGCCTGGTTGCTGCAGCCCGACGGCAGCTACACGCGCCCCCCCCTGCTCCATCGCGGCGAGACGCACCGCAGCCAGGAACTCCTCCACCGCCGCGCCGTCGCCGCCCATCAGGCCGCACAAACGCAGCCGGTGGAAATGTTCGAGCCGCACCGGGCGCCAGGGCAGGAACGGTAGCTTCGTTTACGATGGGCGTTCCTGCCAGTCGTCCGGGGTGCCGGAGGACATGCCCGGAAGCCACAGGGCTTCTTGAGTCGACCGGGATTCTCAACGCTCAGCCGCAGCAATCGCCCGCGCGCCCCATTCGACGCTCAGTTGTTTGCCCAGTTGAGACCAATGCAGCCAGTCGCACCAGGTCTGCCGGTTGTACTGAGACTGGCTCGCCAAGTCCCCGTCCGTGCGCTGCACCCGCCAGCGCGCGACGTGATCCTGCCAGTTCGCGGCCTCGGCTTCGGGGACCCTTACAATCATGTCATCCCACGGCAGCACGTCTGCCAGGGGCAACTCCGCGCCGTCCGCTAACAGAACCGGAATGCAACCGGCGGCCAGCGCTTCATAGAACCGCAGCGAGCCGCAGTTGTCACCGCGCGGACAAAGCGCGAACTGCGTCTGCGACAGTTGGTCCCAGTAGGACCTGACGAGCGGCCCGCGCTCCTCGGGCGTCAAGGAGTAAAAATAGTGCTGGTTGACACCACAATAGGACCGCTCGCAGCCGGCAAACCCTGCCACGACGCGTCCGCGCAACGGCGGGTTTGACGACACGGTTCCCTGAAATCCGGCCAAGTAAGTGCGAGCGGAAAATGGCGCCGGGTGGGATTGATCGTCAAACCAATACGGAATCGCCACGGCTCCCGTCCCGCGGATCGCGGAATTGTTGCACACAAGTCGCCACGGATCGCACTGTTGCAGCGGCACCCCGGCGGTCAAGACCACGCACCGCTCCGGCAATGCGGCGACGGCCCGCGCGACCTCCCCGGCGAAGGTCTGCCGGGCCTCCGGCGTCGACACGCCGACATATCCATCGAGGTAGGAACTGCACACATCCCAGCCCTGGGCCACGAGCCGCTGCGCGCCGGGCATGAGCGTCGCGTCCACGAGGCGGGCGTGTGCCGGGGGATCGCTGAAGTGGACGAACATGCTTTCCCTCTGAAGTGACGCACTCCCCGAGAATGTCCAGTCGCGAAGCTTCGCTTCGGGCGTCGGTGTGGTTCGGGTAGAGCCTTCGCGCCCCCAGCCTGTGGTCGCCACACGGGGACGCGCGACGTGCTGGGGGGAATGGCCGCCCAGGTCGAGTCGTCCTCGCAATCGATCTCGGCCATTCGACCTCAGCCACCCCGCCATGTTAAGTTAGAATCGTTTGTGGGCGGCAACCGTCGATCACGGTTGGCGTCTGTAGATTGATTTGGGAACCACAACGATGACTTCTCCTTCCGCCAACCCTCCCCCGCCCGGCCTGCCGGTGCCGCGGACCTGGGGGTTGTTGCGGCTCTGCCTCTGGCGGCTGCGCTGGCCGTTCGTGGTTGTGGTGCTGCTCCATCTGGCGCTGCTGGGGCTCATCGAGTGGCGGCACCGCCAGGTGCAGGACCTGGTCGCCGATTTCAAGGCCAAGGGGTATACCGTGCATCTGACCTCCGTCATCCCGGTGTGGGTTCAACCGTATCTGGCGGACTGGCTGGTCAAACGCGGGGAGCGGCCGTGTTCCATTCAAAGAGAGACTGACAAGCGTGGTCGATTCGCCTCCCCAGAACTCACTTGCCAGGACGAACTTCGCCTGATGCGCGAGCCGACCATGACAAGTCTGTTGCTGACATGCGCCGATCCCGATCCGCAACAGTTGCAGAATCTGGCAT
>JANRLN010000552.1:0-4362 GCA_033762515.1 Planctomycetaceae bacterium | reverse complement strand
AACCCGACCGCTTCCCGCGCGAAAGCGTCGGTGAGGTATTCTTGCTCGCCCTTCACGATCTCGCCGTTACGCAGCAGTGGATCGGTCTCGCGCGGATTGTCCGGGAAGTAGCTGCGTGCTCCGCTGAGAAACCCGAAGTGAAAATCAAACCCGCGCTCGTGCGGCCGAAGACTTTCCTTGAAGCCGATGTGCCACTTGCCGACCATGCCGGTTGCGTACCCGGCCGCTTTGAGTTTCTCCGCCAGCGACGGCACCACACGCGGCATCCCAAAGTTGGGAGCGGCGAAGCGCTCCGGTCCCGAGTTGTGCTCGAACCCGAAGCGGTGCTGATACATACCGCTCATCAGCCCGGCCCTGGACGGCGAGCAGACAGGATGGGTCGCGTACCCGTCGGTGAACCGCACTCCGCCCTTCGCGATGGCATCCACATGTGGCGTCTGAATGTCCTTGCATCCGTTGACGCCAACGTCCGCGTATCCGAGATCGTCCGCGAGAAAGATGATGATGTTCGGCTTGTCAACGGCCGATGCGGACGCCGCAAGGACGTGCCAGCAGAACAGCACCAGCGCGAGACTCAGCGGAAGCCGAGAAGACTGGACTGCGGGTGGAGCGATGCTCATTCGGCAGCCTTCCTTCGGGCGGCGGCGAGTTTGCTCACCTCTTCCGCATCCAGGACGCCATCGGAGTTCTTATCGAGCTTGCCGAACCAGGGGGCGTCACCCACTTCGGCTTTGGTCAGCTTGCCGTCCCCGTCCTTGTCGAGCTTCTTCAGGACGGCAGCGACCTGCCCACCCTCCTTGCCATCTCCCTGGTTGGCTCCCATTGCCTTGCGGGCCTTCTCCAGTTCCGCAGCGTCGACGACACCATCTCTGTTCTGGTCGAGTTGGGAGAACCACGGTGCGGCGCCAGCTTCAGCCTTGGTGATCTTCCCGTCGCCGTTCTTGTCGACCGTCTTGACGAGAATGTCAAATCGCCCACCAGGCTGATTGGCTCCCGGCTTGCCAGCACCTGCGAATTCCGCACGGGTGATCACTCCGTCCTGGTCCTTGTCGAATCGCTCGAATGCTTTTTCGTTCGGCAACTCGCCCTTCGTGACCTTCCCGTCGCCGTCCTTGTCAAATTTCTTGAAGGCGTCGGTGCCATCAGCATTCTGAGCGAAGACCGGACCGGCACAGACGGCGAGGAACAGCAAGACAAACCACTGGGACGAGAGCTGCATGGGGATCTCCTTGGGATCTGAGATTAACGAGTGGTTCAAGCGAGGATGCCTTCGTGGACCCGCCCTTTGACGTCCGTCAGGCGCATGTCGCGGCCGGCGTGGCGGAAGGTCAGGCGTTCGTGGTCGAGGCCCAGCAGGTGCAGGATCGTGGCGTGCCAGTCGTGGATGTGGACTTTGTCGACGACCGCTTCATAGCCGAAGTCGTCGGTTGCGCCGTAACGGAAGCCCCCCTTCACGCCGCCTCCCGCCATCCAGATCGTATAGCCGGTGTGATTGTGGTCGCGACCATCGGCGATCTGGGCATACGGCGTCCGTCCGAACTCGCCGCCCCAGAGGACCAGCGTGTCTTTCAGCAGCCCCCGTTCGGCCAGGTCATGGAGCAGTCCCGCAATCGGCTTGTCGGTCGCACCCGCGTGCTTGCCGTGGTCTTCTTTGAGGTTACGGTGCTGGTCCCAGCCGCCGTGGCAGACTTCGACAAATCGCACGCCCGCTTCAAGCAACCGCCGAGCCATCAGGCACTGCCGTCCGAAGTCGTCGGTCGCGGTCGTGCCAATCCCGTACAGCGACTGCGTCTCGGAGGACTCACGACTCAGGTCGATGACCGGCGGCAGTTCTCCCTGCATGCGGTAGGCGAGTGCGTGGGCCTCGGTCAGACCTTCCACGAACGGATTGTTCCGGTCGCGTTCCTGGGCGGTGGCATTCAGCGTTTGAATGAAGGCCAACTGTTCTTCTTGTGCGTCTTTCGAGCGTGGGCTTTTCAGATTGGCGACCTGCGCCCGCGAGATCGGCAACCGGTTCGTGCCGATCTTCGTGCCCTGATGCGACGCCGGAAGAAAGGCACTGCCGTAGTTCGCCGAGCCGCCAACGCCGGTCGGAGCGCTGATCGTGACGAAGCCAGGAAGGTTGGCGTTCTCGGAGCCGAGGCCGTACAGCACCCAGGCCCCCATCGAGGGACGGGGCGATGTCGAGATGCCGGTGTGCATTTGGACGAACGCGGGCGGATGAGCCGGGATGTCGGTGTGCATGCTATTGATCACGCACAGCTTGTCGGCATGCTGGCGGACCTCCGGAAAGAGGTCCGAGATCCATAGCCCCGACTCGCCTCGCTGGTGGAACTCCCACGGGGATCGCATCAACTTGCCGTTGGGCACTTTCCCCTTGCCGATCGATTGCCCGTCACGCTTCGCCAGTTCCGGCTTGTAGTCGAACGAATCGACGTGCGACGGAGCCCCTTCCATCGTCAGCATCAGGATGCGTTTGGCCCGGGGCTCAAAATGGGGCGCCTTGACCGCGAGGGGGGATTCCGCCGCGAACGAGATTGGCCGCGTCATTGCTGCGAAAGCGACGGCGCCGAAGCCATAGCTCACGCTGCGAAGAAAGGAGCGTCGGTTGGTCCAGGAGTATTCGAGTGGTGACATGTTCGTGGTTCCTATTTCCTGACCAGGAATTCGCCGCTGGCCCACAGGCTTTGACAGAACGCGGTCCACGCCGCGACTTCGGGGCCGCCCGCCGCGCGAACATCGCTCTTCGCCTTGTCCCGGTAGCGGTCGAGGAAAGCGAACGCCGCGTTCCGCTCGGTGTCGGTCGGCGTCCGGCCAAACCAGCGCTGATAGGCCAGGTCGATCCGTGCGCCGGGATCGTCTTCGTCCTTCATCAACCGCTGCGCGGCATTGTTGGCCAGCCCCAGCACGTAAGGGCTATTGAGCAGATAGAGCGACTGCGACGGGACGGTCGTCTCGGACCGTTGGCCGGTGACCACACTGCCATCGACCCCGTCGAACTCAGCCAGGGATTCAAACACCCGGCCGCGAATCGCGGGCAGATACACAGACCGGCAGTTGAAGCGTTGCTCGGAAAGTTGGCCTCCGCGTTCGATACCCCCGGTGTAGCCTTCGCCGCCGCTCGCAACGACCGAACCAACCGGCGGCTTCAGATCGAGCTTCCCCGCCGTGGCCAGCATGGCATCGCGGATCGCTTCGGCATCGAGGCGGCGCGGCGACATCCGCCACAACCAGACGTTCTCCGGGTCTTTCTCGAAGTTCGCGTCCACGAAGGTCGCATCCAGTCGGTAGACCCGGCTGAGGACGATCCGCCGAATCAGCTTCTTGGGCGACCAGCCTTCTTCGACGAATGTGACCGCGAGATGATCGAGCAACTCCGGATGGCTGGGAGTCTGTCCCGAGACGCCGAAGTTGTCCGGCGTCGGCACGAGGCCCCGCCCAAACAGATTGAGCCAGACTCGATTGACGAACACGAGGGCGGTCAGCGGGTTGTCAGGCGAAGCGATCCAATCGGCCAGTTCCAGCCGACCGCTGCCCGACGACACCGTGGGTGTGGTCGCCCCGCAGAGGACCTGGACGAACCCGCGCGGCACAGTCGGTCCCGGTTTCTCGACTTCCCCACGCACGAACAGTTCCGAGTCCTTCGCCGCGGCCCGATCGCGGACTCCCATCGCGAGTACCTTCGGCGTCCCGTCGGACTCATACGCCTTGAGCTTGGCTTCAACGGTGTTGAGGAGGATGCCGTTCTGCACGAACTCCAGCGACGCGAATTGCTTGTTCTTTGCGAGTTCAGCCCGCTTGGCCCGCAGGTCGGCGATCTGTTTTTCGAGCCGAGCTCTCTCGGCCGAGGACAGGGGCGGGACGCCCGCGGTCATCCCCGTACCGTGCGGCAGCGTTAACAGTTCAGACGGGTTGTTGTTCTGAATGACGGGGATCGTTCCGTAGAGCGACTCCGTGCTGCGGAAGATGCCCGCGAGTGCGTAATAGTCCGTCTGTGGGATTGGATCGAACTTGTGGTCGTGACAGCGGGCGCACGCCACGGTCAGACCGAGAAACGCCTGGCTGACAGCGTCGATTTGCTCGTCGACCAGGTCCATTTCGAACTGTTTCTTGTTTCGTTCAATGTGCGACTTCGGACCGAGAGCCAGAAACCCCGTGGCCACAATCTGCTCGGCCCGCTGGATCTCGTCCGTGGCGGGCAGCAGGTCGCCCGCAATCTGTTCGCGGAGGAACCGGTCAAAGGGAACGTCCGCGTTAAAGGAGTCGATGACGTAGTCGCGATACCGCCAGGCCTGCGGATAACTGAAGCTCGTCTCCTTACCGCTCGATTCGGCATACCTGGCGACATCCAACCAATGGCGC
>JANRLN010000551.1:0-3895 GCA_033762515.1 Planctomycetaceae bacterium | reverse complement strand
GGTAGTCGTTGGTTTTCCGATCGCCAGTAACGAACCATCGACAACTCGCGGCAAAGACCCAGCGGCAGGGCTTCGAACTTAAACCAAGGTCCTGCCGCTTGAGAGGCGGCGGTGGATCGGGGCGATGCCTCGGTGATTGCGGCAGTTTGAGGTCGTCCGCGAGGAGCGGCGGGCCCACTGTCGGCACGCGGCACCAAACGCGGCTTGAGGCAGGGTTTCCTAAAAGGTCATTGCCGCTGTGGGTGCTCCCTCGGCAGAGAGGGCGTGAACGGCGACGAAGGAATGACAATGACTCCTGAAATCTCTTGCGGGGTTCGCACGACTTGTGAAGTCGAACTGGGCCGCGCAATTCCGAGGCAAGGGATCATCGCATCAACCGGAATGGCCCAGGACTAAACAACGACCTTCCTAGTCGACATTTTTCTCGGTTGCGCGCCCTGCCGTCAAGCAGCAGAAATCCTGCCATTGCACAGCCGCTGGCATCTGCCTCATCTGCCGTCCAGACGACAAGGTCTGATGCGAGAGGATTCCCAGCTGCCGCGATTGCATCGCCCGATGTCTTGCCTGGCGGCTGCGGCAACTGTTTCAACGCCACTCCGGCCTGATGTGGGTGTTGCCAATTGCTGCGAAGATATTGGCGAAATCGCGACGATTTGAGAGGACGGCCCCGATTCGACGGAGAAGGGTTTCGCCTCGCGGGAAACCCTTCTCTGTTCTTGAGCACCAGGGCTTTGATTCACCCTTCTCACCGTTCGCGAAATTTTCGCGGATAAACGCCTTGACAATCGAAACTGACTCGCCGATAATTTATCAACCACAAGAATGGTGCTATTTTGTCGCAGAGGAAAACCCCTCGCGTCCCGTTTCTGACTTCCCTGCGGTGCTGACTGGTCGTCCAGAGGCCGCTGCAGAGACCAATCGAGGTCTCTCCATGCCCCCCAAACATCCCAGTATCGCTATTCAGCATCTGCCCGGCGGATGTGGAACTGCATTCCCCACACTCCCGGCGATACTCCCAGTAGCGTTGCACGACGCGGCTGAGGTCCCTCGGACGTCCGTGTCCTGTTGTTGTTGTCGCTGAGTCGTCCTTCCCGAGCCTGGCTCGGGGTTACCAACAGACTTGCTGACATTCGCGTTTCCGCAGCCAGACACGCTGCCGATCTCCAGCCGAACGTCAGTCTCAGCGAACCTTCTCGATTCTCGATCGCCACCGGTGCGTTCGTACAACATCAACCAGGATCTGTCCCAATGGTCGCTTTCAGAAGCCTCGCTCATCATCCCGCCGATCGCCAACTCGAACAGCAGGTTGCCGCGGAGTTGTCGGCACTCGATCCGCTGCGTTTCCGACGCGTCTCCGTCAGCGCCCGCTCCGGCGTGGTGGTCCTGATGGGAAGCGTCACCACCTACTATGCCAAATCGCTGGGCTTCCACCATGCGCTTCGCGTTGAGGGAGTCGCCTCGGTGGTCGACTCCCTTCAAGTCGATGCCTCAACGGTGCTCAGTCATTAGCGCAGGCGTCGCCAGCGGGTGGGCGTTGTGGTCGGGCGCAGTTCTCCCGTCCGGCCACAACGCTCCGCGGCACTGCAACACATGCTGTCAAAACAACTTTCTTCGAGTCCGGAAGCTCCATCATGCCCGCAACAACTTCGATCCGTCGGCAGCGTGGATTCACGCTCATTGAACTGTTGGTGGTGATCGCGATCATCGCGGTTCTGATTGCCCTGCTGCTTCCCGCCGTGCAGCAGGCCCGCGAAGCGGCGCGCCGCACGCAATGCCGCCACAATCTCAAGCAGATCGGGCTGGCGCTGCACAACTACCACGACCAGTTCAGCGTCTTTCCTCCGGGGAACGCCTTGTCCATTGTCGGCACGTTGTCGCCGCCTCACAATGTAAATCTGGGTCAAGCGAATCGTGCTGCAGGCTACGGCTGGGCCACGTTCATTCTCCCGCAGATCGATCAGGGGAATCTGTTCAATCAGCTCGACGTCAACAATCGCGAACTGACGAGGCTGATGAACCAAGCCGCGCTGCGTCCACTGGCTCAGACGCCGATCCCGGCCTTTTCGTGCCCTTCGGACATCGCGCCGCTGCTCAACAGCAAGCGGGGCTTTGACCAGGCCTTCTTTGGCGACACCGATGTGGCGACCAGCAACTACGTGGGGGTCCACGGGCGCGATTTCGCCACGGGAGCGGAAGTCTTCGGCTTTGGCGTCACTCAAGTCGACCCCAACGGGATCTTCTTCCCCGCCAGCAAAGTTCGCATTCGGGACATCCTCGACGGAACCAGCAATACCTTAATGGTGGGCGAACGGAGTTGGGAAGACGCGGCTGCGATTTGGGTTGGTGTACGCAATTACCTGGGCACGGGTGATATCGGCCTGCGGCAGAATCAGGGGCTGACGAACATCAAGTTCAACCTGCCCAACGGAACGTCTTCGCAGCGCGGCTTCAGCAGCTTCCACGAAGGGGGAACGCATTTCCTCCTCGCGGATGGTCGTGTGCAGTTCCTTAGCGATTCTATCCATTTTGACAATTCGCTGGCGGTCGCTGGTCAATTCCTGACGGCCCGCGGCACCTATCAGCGGCTGGGCTTTCGCTCCGACGGCAATGTGATCGGCGAGTATTAATCGCCACGGGTGCCCGTCGCGCATCAACACCTCGGCAATGCATGCAATCAAGGAATCCGGTCGTGACTCAACGACATTGGCAATCGGCGGCGGTGCTCGCCGCCGGGCTCGTCGCCGGAGGCTTGGGCTGCCGTCAATCCGGTCCGACGTTGGCGCCGGTGACGGGAGTCGTGACGGTGAACGGCGACCCGGTCCCAGGAGTGATCGTTGAATTTCAACCGGAGTCGCCCGGCTCTCCGTCTATTGGGCAGACCGACTCCGACGGGCGTTACGAACTGCGTTTTTCTCGCAAGCGCTGGGGAGCGCTCCTGGGAAAGCACACCGTGCGTGTCAATTTCGATCATGACCCCGACGCCGGAAATCCCCCGCCCCCTTTTCAGATTCCGGCGAAATACAACGCGCAGTCCGAACTGACTGCCGAGGTCAAATCCGGCGGGAATAAGTACGATTTCGCACTCACGATCGATCTGTCGAAAGCTGCTAGTTCGGCACGTCAAAGATAGTTTTGCAGGTGAGGCGGAACCCACCAACGGGCGAGAGCTCTCGAACGTCTCATTCCAGGTCTTGCGCGGCGAAGCAGAACTTCCGGTGAAGCGTCCCCGCCGCGTCGAGCACGATCTCAAGTTGACTGCGGTTCACCCGGTCTGGCCCTGGGCGCAGGCTACCGCGGAGAGTGTGATCGAAAAGTCATTGCAACTCTCGCCAATGGGAGGATCGACGCAGCGGTTCCACCGTGACTCGTTACCTCGGCGTCAGCAAGGTAGGATCAGCCTCCGGTGATCTGGCTCCGTCCGTCGATGATCTCGCGACAGAGCAGACCAGCGCCGAGAAGTATGCCTCGCCCACGCTGTCGACCCCACCGCCCTGAATGAGTCTGTGACTGTGATGCCGCCGCAGGTCAGCCCTCACGACGACCCGCCCTTCTCGCGCTGGGCCGTCGCGCTCGCGGTCGGTCTCACCGTGCCATTCTGGTGGATCCTGTGGTTGGGCGGCGGACTCATCGGCGGAGACATTTACTCCTACTCGATGCCGCAAAAGGTGTTTCTGGCCGATGCCCTGGCGCGCAACGAAATCCCCTTGTGGAACCCGCTGGTCGGGGCCGGCTACCCCGTGCTGGCCGAAAGCCAGACCGGGGCGCTTTATCCGCTGCACCTCGTGTTATATCGGTTGCTGGAAGTGCAAACGGCCTGGACGGCCGTGCTGCTGACTCATTACATCGCCGCGTTCCTGGCCATGGTGTGGTGCGCCCGGCGACTCGGGTTGCAGTC
>JANRLN010000550.1:0-3168 GCA_033762515.1 Planctomycetaceae bacterium | reverse complement strand
CCGCGGGCTTTATCAAGAAAGCAGATGGCGCCTGGCCGAAGCTCGTCGAGACCAAGGGCAAGGCGGCCGCGAAGAAGTAGCGGACCGGTGCTGCAAGCGACGCTGTTGGGAAGCATCCCGCCCGCTCACGCGGGCTGGATGCCGTCTTGGGGTCGCGGCGACGTTGGTCGCGGAAACGTCAGCAGTCGCAAGCCGTTGAGAATCACCAGCACCGTGCTCCCCTCGTGTCCCAGGACCGCCAACGGCAAGGGGAGACGCACCAGCATGGCGGCGACGAACAGTGAGAGCATCACGCCGAAGGCAAACACCAGATTCTGGCGAATGATCTGCTGAGAACGACGGGCCAACGCAATGGCGTACGGGAGCCGGCGTAAATCGTCGGCGAGAATGATCACGTCCGCCGTCTCCAATGCGACGTCGGTTCCCGCGCCCCCCAGCGAGAAACCGAGATCCGCTGCGGCGAGCGACGGAGCATCGTTCATCCCGTCGCCGATCATGCCGACCGGCCCCACGCGCTCGCGCAGTTGCCGGATCGCGAGCAGTTTTTCCGCCGGCAACAGCGCCGCTCGATGATGCAGCTGAAGCCGCCGGCCGAGTTCTCGAGCCACCGGCTCCGCGTCGCCGGTGAGCATCACGAGTTCGGTGAATCCCAGCATGCGCAACTCCGTCAGGCAGGAAGCCGCCGTCGGTCGCAGGGTGTCGGCGATGCCGACCGCGCCAATCCAGCGACCGTCGCGGGTCACGCCGACGACTGTCTCGCCGCGCTGCATCGCGGCTTCCACGCCGGGGATCGACTGGGAATTGACGGCCAGGCCCTGTTCGACGAACCACGACATCTTGCCCACGCGACGCGGCTCCCCGCGAACCGCACCGGTCACGCCGCAGCCGGTGACGGCCTGCACATCCGCGGCGGGGTCGAACTCTACGCCGCGCTCTTTCGCCGCATTGACGATGGCTTTCGCGAGGGGATGTTCGGAATGGACTTCGAGGGCTGCGGCATTCTGCAGCACGTCGATCTCGGTGGCGTCCACGGCCGGAAGCACCGTGACCACGCGCGGCCGTCCGATGGTCAGCGTCCCCGTCTTGTCGAACGCCATGCCCTTGAGGGTTGCAGCCCGCTCAATGGCGCTCCCTCCCTTGAAGAGCACCCCTCCGCGGGCGGCGCTGCTGATCGCCGCCAGAATGGCCGCGGGGATTGAGATCACCACCGCACACGGGGAAGCGACGACCAGTACGGTCATCATGCGATAGAACGATGCGTCCCAGCCCTCGGTGCGGAAGCATCTCGCCCCCAGCAGCGTGGCCATCGCCAACCCCAGCACGATCCAGGAATAGCGGGCGCCGAACCATTCGGTGAATTGCTGACTGTGGGCCCGTTGGGATTGAGCCTCCTCGACCAGCTGCACCATCCGGGCCAGCGTCGATTGCCCGGCGGCACGCGTCACCGCGACCTGGATCACTCCCTGCTGATTGAGCGTCCCAGCGAAAACGGAGTCGCCGGGAGCCTTGTCGGCCGGAATGGACTCTCCATTGACGGGCGATTCATCGACGCTGGTGGCGCCGCTGCGAATCTCCCCGTCCGCGGGAAGGCGTTCCCCCGGATGGACGAGCACGAGGTCTCCCGCCTGCAGGTCTGCAACGGCAACGCGTTCCTCATGCCCGTCACGCAGCCGAATCGCCTCTTCGGGGGTCAGGTGCATCAGGTCGGAGATGGCTTTTCGCGTGCGCCCCAGAATAATCGCTTCCATCGCGTGCGACAGCGAAAACAGGAAGAGGAGCGCAGCGCCATCGGCCCAGTGTCCCAGCCAGGCGGAACCGATTGCCGCGGCAACCATCAGGAGATCGATGTTCACCCGCCCGCGGGCCAGGTCGCCGAGGGCGTGCGTCAGCGCATGCCAGCCGCCGGCGAGATACGCGGCGAGATAGGCCGCAAGGGCGATACTGCCGAGAGAATCGGCAAATCCGGGCGGCGCCGATGCGATCCATTCGATCCCCCCGCCCGTCAGTCCGCCTGCGAAGCAGGCCGCCGTTTGAGCAACGAGCCAGAACCGCTCCGTCCGATCGTGATGATGGGAGCGCCGCGGTGAGGCACACTCCCCTGCGGCATGGCCGTGATGACAATCGGTGTGGGAAATCGAGCCGCTCCCGGTCGAGTCATGGGGTATCTTTCCCCATCCTACTGTACTACTTGAGAACCCGACACCGTGCCCTTCGGGATCCGCCTTGACCCGTCCGGGATGGTGAGGGGATACTGAATCCAGTCACATTGACGTGCGTTGATGTTTCAGGGAACGGAGGGCCAGACGTGTCCCGGATCGCAGTGTCTGTCATCGTAGCGCTCGGGTTGTGCGTCGAAAATTCCTACGCAGACCGCCCAGTCGCCTTCATCTTCAAGGTTCAAGGGGACGTGACGATCCTCGCCGCCAACGGCACGGCGCGGAAGGCCGCGATGTTCGGCGGCATCTACGACGCGGAAAAGCTCTCCGTCGTCGGCGACGGCGCGGTCAGTCTGCGCTTCGCCGGCGATGGGCATCGCGAGACCGTATCGAAAGCCGGTGAATGGCAATTGGCTTCCACCGGCCTGCAACCCCAGGCGAACGTGCAAGTGGTGGCCTCGACCAATGAGCGGGGAAAGCCGCTCGGCGAATTGATGCGGGCCCTGCCGGAACCTCAGGGAGGCAATGGACGACTGGGAGGAGTGACCGTCGCCCGCTCCGGAACCGAGGTCGGCCCGTCGGTCTCGCCCATGGACGGCGAAGTGGTGCTCGGCGGCGCTCCCATGCTGACCTGGCGGCCCCGTCCCGGCGTGGCGCGCTACCGAGTGTTCCTCAACTCGAATGGAAAGAAGATCTGGTCGGGTACGGTGACGGAAACGTCGGCCCCCATCCCCGCCGAGCAATTGCAGCCGGGTACGCGTTACGACTGGCAGGTGGTTGACGGCCGACCGGGAGGAGGCACGATCGTCAAGGCGACGTTTACGCTGGCCTTTCCCAGTCAACAGGCGCAGGCGCGATTGCTTCAGGAAGTCGCTGAGGAAGGTGTCGAGTCGCGCGCGTTCGCCGCTCTGACGGCGGAGTCGCATCGCTTCTATTCCCTGGCGCTGGGGCTCTATCAGAAGCTCGCAGAAGAAACCAAGGACCCGGTCTTTTATGCCGCGCTGGCGGAACT
>JANRLN010000549.1:0-22219 GCA_033762515.1 Planctomycetaceae bacterium | reverse complement strand
GACCACGGGACAGTCGGGATTGGCCGGAAGACTGAATTCCCGGCCTTGAACCGTGAAGCAGTACAGGCGAACGGAATCGGGATTTTTCAAACCTTCACGTGGGGTAGTCTTCCACATTGTCCCATCGGACCCTGGCGTCAGATACGCAATGCTGAGGAGTGAAATGTGGTCCACATTGATGACGAACTCTTCGCTCCCGAGTCCCGAAAAAATCCTAATGAACATGAGATCCCAGTTTGCTTTATGGTTGGTTGTGAGCCTCGCACTAGGCAAGTTGCCGAGTCGAAAAACGGCTCGAAACAGTCTACGGACATTCTACGGACATACTAGGCAGAAGACTGATTTTCTAAGCTGTTTTCTGGTGTCTGTTGATTCCTATTGAAACACTCACCAACGGGCGATATCCTATGTTTCTAGCTTGATTCTGGTGGGTTTGATGCATTGTCGGGGGTCTCTATCTATCCTAGGAGCACGCCCGCAATGCCCCGAATCGCGGTTGCAACGACCCCCACCCTCCACCAGGACGCCTGCCATCGTGTTGCGACTTTCTCGTTATTTCCCCCCGGCGACGTGGCTGCTGATCGTCTCCAGCACTCACGCAGCCGAAACGCAGCAGGCAACCCCCCCCCTCGTCGATCACCGTTCCCCGGGGCTTTGAAGTCGAGCTGCTCCGCTCCGCTCAGCCTGGGGAAGGTTCCTGGATCAGCATGACGTTTGATCCTCAAGGGCGCCTCATCGTCGGCCTGGATGACGTCGGGCTGGCGCGCCTTGCCGCCTCCCAGGAGGCGGCCGATCAACCCTGGACGTTCGAACGGCTCGATGACACGCTCAAGCATTGCCGCGGCGTCCTGTATGCCCACGATTCCCTGTACGTAAACGCCACCGACAGCCGTGAGTTCTGGCGCTGGCGCGATCGGGACGCCGACGGACAGTTTGAAGACCGGCGACTGCTGCGAACGTTCGATTATCGCAGCCGCTACGGACACGGGCAGAACCAGCTCCTCCTTGGTCCGGACGGGATGCTCTACCTCGTGATCGGCAACGACGTCTCGTTTCCTCCCGGGATGTCGCTCGCGTCTCCCTACCGCAATCCACAGATCGATCGCCTGCTGCCCGACCCGCATGACGCCGGTCAGGACAATCGCGTCGGATACATCGTGAAGACGGATCCCGACGGCCGCGAATGGACTGTGATTGCCGGTGGGCTGCGCAATCAGGTGGACGCGGCCTTCAATGCCGACGGGGAGATGTTCACCTGGGACGCCGACATGGAATGGGACGTCGGCGCTCCGTGGTATCGCCCCACGCGGTTGAACCACATCGTATCGGGCGGTGAGTACGGCTGGCGGTGGGGGACGGCGAAATGGCCCGCATACTACGAAGACAGTCTCCCGGCGAATCTTGAAACCGGCTTGGGTTCGCCCACCGGAATGGTGTTTGGGACCGGCAGCCAGTTCCCTCCCCGATACCGGCAGGCGTTGTTCATGGCCGACTGGCAGCACGGACGCATTCTCGCCGTGACGTTGCAGCCGGACGGAGCGAGTTACACCGCGGAAGACCAACTCTTCGCCGAAGGGGGTCCGCTGAATGTCTGCGATCTGACGTTCGGTCCGGAGGGAGCGCTCTACTTCATCACCGGCGGACGGCGCTCACAGTCAGGACTCTATCGGGTTCGTTACACGGGTCCGGCGGAACCCGAGCGGACGCTGACCCTCGACGAACAGCAACGCGTCGAGTCGGGCAGGCGGGCCCGCGCCTTACGGAGAGAGCTGGAGCAGACCCACACATCGGCCGCAGCCGGGAGCGTGGACCGGTTATGGCAGTTCCTGGGGTCGGAGGATCGCTGGTTGCGTTCCGCCGCGCGCGTGGGGCTGGAGAATCAGCCAACGGATCGTTGGACCAAGCGCATTTTCGACGAACAGGATCCGCTCCGCCGCGCCACCGCGCTGCTCGCGTGGGTGCGGGTCGCTCCCGCAGAGCAGCGACCCGCGATTGTGGAAACACTCTGCCGGGAGCCGCTTCCCGCGTCGGAAGCCGCGCTGTTGACGAGTCTGCGGGCGCTCTCCATTGCTTTGGTTCGTGAAACGCCTCTCTCCGACGCGCTGCGCGCCTCGGTCATGGAGCGACTGAGCGCCGCCGATCCGGCGTCGTCGACAGCGGTTCGCCGAGAATTGTCTGAACTCTTCGTCGCAGTTCGGGCGCCGGACGCCCTGGACCGCGTACTCCCCTGGTTGGCTGGTTCGCCAAGTCAGGAAGATCAAATTCATTACGTCCACGCTTTAATCCGCCATCGCGGGCCGTGGACGCTCTCCCAACGTCGTCAGGTGCTCAGCTGGTTCCGCGCCGCCCGGAAGTTCACCGGCGGGCATCTCTTCCCGACGGTGCTCGGGCACATGCATGAAGACCTGCTGGCGACGCTGTCCGACGCCGAACGGACCGAACTGGCCGATTTGCTCACTCCGTTGACGGAACCACTCGCGGAAGTCGAAGCCGTTCCCGCGCGCCCCATCATTCAGCGCTGGACGCTGGAGGAGCTCGCGCCGCAGTTGTCGCAGGCGGCCTCCAAGCGGAATTGGGAATCGGCTCAACGGGCGCTGGCCGCGGCGAGTTGCCTGAAATGTCACCGCCTCGGGAACTCCGGCGCCGCCATCGGTCCCGATTTGACGAGCGTGGGCAAGCGCTTCGACCTGCGCACGATCGCCGAGTCAATCCTCGAACCATCGAAAGTCGTCGACGCGAAGTATCATGCCACAATCTGGGAGCTGGCTTCGGGCCGCGTGGTCACAGGGCGGGCGCTGCAGGTCAGCGGCCAGGAGATCACGATCGAAATCAATCCGCTGACGAAGGAATCGACCAAGATCTCGCGTGCGGACATTGAATCATCGCGGCCGGCCGCCATCTCGCCGATGCCGCAAGGGTTGCTCGACACGTTGACCCTCGACGAGGTTCTGGACCTGCTCGCCTACTTGCGCGCGGGAGGCAATCCGGGAGACGCTGCGTTTCGCTGAGCGTCCGCAGGCCGTCGACTCAAGGCTGACGTTGTGCTACGGCTCTGTGAGCCGTGGCGCATCATCGATCGACAGCCGATCGGTTCGCGGGAGTCGCCGCAGCAAGATCACTCCCGGACTTGGCGCACCAATCGCTGCACGCTGGCCGCGATGCGGTCTTCGATGTCTCCGGCCCAGCGGAAAGCCGGACGACCGTATTCGTACAGATTGCTGCCCCCTTCATAGCCCCCTTCGTCCCACACGCGGCGGGAGGGGATGTACGAAATCATGTCGTCCGCATAACCGCACACCCAGGTGCCGGGACCATACTCGCTCTTGAAGCGCAGGGCGTAGTCAACCACGGTTTCGGCTCCCATGCCGATCACCAGCATCTCTCGGCCGAGCTGCCAGGCGTGGACCGGGTAGGGGTAGGCGGCCTCGAAGGTCTCTCCCGCGTCGAGTTTCTTGAGAAGCCGGCCCGCCCACCGTGCGCGAATGGCGTTGGTATCTTTCAGCAGGCCCTGCAGGTCTTCGCGGGTGACGACCTTCAAATACGGGAGATCGACCATTTCGAACGCCACTTTCAATCCCGGCGTCACGGGAGACAGGGGACGCGCGAGGGTCTCCTCGACGCCCGCTGCGAGCAGGTGACCATATTTCTCGCAAAGTTCCACCGTGCGCCGCGGGAGCGGGTTTTGATCCCCGCCGCAGGTGTTGACGAACATGGCGGTGGCCCCCGGATGGGCCGCTTCCAGTTCGAGCTGGGCAAAACCGGGGTAGTCGCCGCACCACGTCAGGAAACTGAGCGTCGTCGGATGACACGCATAACCAAACAGAATCGCAGCCAGTGCTCCATCGGGCCGCGTCACCGTCAGGACCGGCACCGCATGGTCCACGGGTCCAACCAGCGGCTTGCCTTGCGCTATCAGGTCGGCGATCTCGGCTTCCTTGTTGTTCCGGCGATTCACGGCGAACGTGCATCGTCCCACACCCTGCTGGAGATTTGCCGGCGCCAAATTCTGAAGCGCCGTCCCCACCATCGACACGCACTTCGCAACCATCACGTCGGTGTACTCCGCCACCAGCGTCTCCTGTTCAGCCTCCACCGGATAGTAGTCAATCAAATCGTCGCCCAGTCGGGGGCCGCAGTGGTTGTGAGAGAAGGTCAGCATCACCTGCGCACGACTGAGCTGAAACTGCGCTTGCAGTTGCGCAAAGACGCGATCGCTCATGACCTTGGGGACGCCCTGGAAGTCGCTGGTGATGAGGACCGCTCGCTGCCCGTGTTGATCTTCGAGCGCGAGGGCTTTCATCCACAGGTCGTGCAGCTTGCCGTCAGGCGCACGCTTCGATCCATATCCCGCCAGCCAGACCGATGTCTCGGGGGTGATGACTGCTTTGGCGATCCCGGCCTTCCACGCCAGGTCGGCAGCCCAGGCCGGATTCGCCGCCGTGAGCCAACTGCAGAAGACCAGCATCGTCAGCCAAGACCCAGCGCGACACCGCGACCGAAATGACGTCATGCCCGCACCTTCCGTTTGAAAACATCGCGACTTGATTCTGAAACCCGCAGCGCCGCCAAGTACGTAAAGCGTCGCAGAGCAAAAGCCACGCCCTGTCGAATTCCCTGTTCGCGTTTCTTGGCGTTGATTGCGGCTGAGCTGCTGCCTCGGAATCAGGCCATCGCCAAATCCCCCACGTTATTGAGGCGACGCCGGGGGCTCCTCCGCAAACCCGTGTTCGTGCATCCAGGAAAGGTAGGTTCGCGCGTAACGATCGAGATTGGCCAGTCCGCCGCCGCCCCGCACCGGCGAGCACATTTCATAGGTTGCGATGCCCTGGAATCCTCCGTCGATCAGTCCGGTGAAGAACTGCTCGTAGTCGATGAATCCGGTCCCAAAGGGAACCGCCCGCACCATCGGAGGCGTGCGCCGCTCATAGTTGACCAGCTCCGGTCGATAGGCAAACCGCTCAAAGCGGACGTAGTCGGCGTTGGTGGTGATCACGGCGTGCGGTGCGGCCGCCCGCGCCGCTTCATACAGGTTCTCGCCGCGCAGGGCCGGCGACCACGCATCGAATCCCAGTCGACAATGGGAGCGGTTCACGTCGGCGAGCAGTTCCAGAAGTGCGTCCGTCCCCACGGCGACGTCGTGATGATTCTGCACCGCGAGTGTCTGCCCGAAGGCCGCCGCCCGGTCGCTCATCTCCTGCAGCATGCGGACGGTGACGTTCCAAAGGGCCGACCCTTTCCCATCGACGCCTTCATAACTCGTGAACACCCGCACGATGCGGCTGCCCAGTTGCGCGCCAATTCTGGCCAACTGTTCGACGTACGCGATCTGCATTTCCAGATAGGGGACCTCGGCCGCGGAGCCTCCCGCCGCGTCGACGTACGCACCGATGATCGGCACGGAAACGTTGGCTTGCTGCAGCGCTGCGCGCACTTCGCCGAGCCGTTCGTCGGAGGCATCCAGAATGGAAAGATGCGGCCGTTTACCGGCGAGCATCAGGCGCCGATAACCCAGCTTCCCTGCATGACGGACGAACGCCGGTAGATCGAGGGCGTCTTGCCCCCAGTACCCCGCATAGCTGACGGAGAACAGACAGGTCGGCAGCAACACGCGCGGTGGTTTGGTCATGGCGTTTCGCTGACTCGCTTTGGGAAACCCGAATCCGGGAGGACCACTATTCCCCCACGCAGTACAAGCGGCGATCGCTGCGAATGTAGATTCGGCCGTCGGCGATCGCGGGGCTGGCGTGGAAATGGCTGCGGTCGTCGAGATCGTTGACCGCCAGCAACTCAAACTGCGGTTTGGCGGCGACGACAAACGTCTTGCCGGTCCGCGAGGTGTAGTAGAGTTTGCCGTCGCCGAACACCGCCGAAGGATAGAACTGCCCGCCGCGCGGCAGTCGCTCCTCGTAGAGCAGTTCCCCAGTCTTGGCGTCGGCGCAGTAGGCGATGCCGAGTTGCTCGTGAGTCCAGAACAGCCGGCCGTGAACGAAGACGGGGGACGAGACGTTGGACCCCTTCTTGCCGACCCAGAGCCGATGGCTTGCGGTGACGTCGCCCTTTCCGCCGGCACGCACGGCAAGGGCTCCACCGCTGCGTCCGCCGATGCAATAGATCACGCCCTCATGGGCGACCACTCCGGGGACCATGTACCACGGAATGTCGGTATTGCATGACCAGAGCTGCGTCCCCTTGAGCGGATCGAAACCGAGGATCTTGCCGAAGACGGCCACTACCAGTTCCGTGCCGCCGTCCGCCGTGCTGACGAGCACCGGCGTATTCCAGGATTCTTTGATGTCGCGTGCCCGCCAGCGCTCCTGGCCGGTCGCCCGATCGAGGGCCACCAGGGATTCACTTTCGACGCTGGCGTTGATGAACACCAGATCGCGATACAGGACCGGAGACGAGGCCGATCCCCACCCGTTGAGGCCGTCTCCCACGTCCGCATTCCAAAGGGGTTTCCCCGCCGGTGAAAAGGCATGCACCCCGGATTTGCCGTAAAAGACGTAGATGCGGTCCTTGTCGACGGCGGGAGTGCTGGTGGCGTAGCCGTGCTCATCCCGGATCCGGTCCTGCTCCGGGAGCTTCGCCGGCGTCGGAGTCTTCCAGAGCTCGCGGCCGTCCTGGCGATTGAGACAGACCAGCAGACGTTCGAGCCGGCTCATGTCGCCCGACCCTCCCGGTTCCCCGTACCCGCGATAGCAGGTCAGCAGGATCCGATCACCGAAGATCACGGGACTTGATCCCCCCGGACCCGGCAACTCCACCTGCCAGACGACATTGGATGCTGTGCCCCACTCGACCGGGAGCTGAGTTTCCGCACTGGTCCCCTGACCCGACGGACCGCGGAATTGCGGCCAATCGGCAGCGGGCAACGTCGCACTTCCTGCCATGCAGAACCATGTCGCCGCCGCCAACAGGTGCGTGCTCCGGGCAGGGCCGATCCCGGCGCCTGCGGTGTCGATCGAGGTGCTGCGCATCGCGATTGGTCCGTCAGAGAAGGCTGATCCGCCCGCAGCGCCCGCAAGGGCAAGTCCGGTTTCCAACGAGATTCCGTCCGACCTGGCTCGCGCTGCGAGCTGGTGGAGCTTCAATTCAAGTACATCAATTCGCTGCTGTTCAAGAGCGCCCGGCACAATGCTCGCAAACCGTGCGTCTGAAGAATCTCCGAGCACACGGTCAACTCTTCCGCGCGCGGTGCGCGAGAGTAGCACAATTGGAACGCGCGCGTGATCTGCGCCGCCGCATCCGTTCCCGCATCCTGCTGGAGCCGCTCGGCCAGCGACGTCGCCATGGCCACGGAGAACTGGTGATTGAGCAAGGTCAGCGCCTGGAGCGGGGTCGTGGTCGCGGCGCGCTTTGGTGTGGAGAAGGCGCAATCGGGGCTGTCGAAGTCGGTCATCAGATCGATCCGCGAGGCCCGGGCGTTGTGGTGATAGACCGCCCGACGATACGTCTCGGGGCCATGAACATCCAGCGGCACATACGTCGCCACATTGTCCTGCAGATACTGGTAAAGCTTGAACCCCGGCCCCCCCATCTGCAGGTTCAGTTTGCCCGACACCGACAAGAGGGTATCGCGCAACTCTTCCGCGGAGAGGCGTCGCGGAGGAAACCGCCAGAGGAGTCGCGCACTCGCGTCCCGGGCGAGCCCCTCTTCCCGAGCCGCAGCGGACTGTTGATAGGCCTGAGACAGCAAAATCAACTTGTGCAGCGGTTTCAGTTTCCAGCCGTGCAGCGGAAGCTGTCGGGCCAGCCAGTCGAGCAGTTCCGGATGAGTGGGGCGGCCCCCCATGTAGCCGAAGTCGCTGGGGGTGTCGACCAGTCCGGCGCCGAAGTGGTAGTGCCACAGGCGGTTCGCCAGCACCCGCGGGGTCAGGGGGTTCTGCGGATGCACGAGCCACTCCGCCAGCGCTCGCCGACGGTCGGATTCCGGGCTCTCCAACGGCAATTCATACCGCGGCACCGTCGCCGCGAGGAATCCGAGGCCCTGCGGCTTGACGGGCGGTCCCGGTCGCTGAGGATCCCCCCCGAGGAACACCGGAAACGGCCCCGGCGCGGGACTCGCGTTGCCAACCCACCAGCTGGGCAGAGGCGGCACGGCGGCGATCTTCCGATTCAGTTCCGCAAGTTCCTGGGTCGTGTCCGCGAGCTGGCGGCGGTCCGCTTCGGAAAGCTCCGCGTCCAGGAGGCGCCGGCGGCGATGTGCTGCGTTCAGCGGCTGGCGATCGAAGGAGTTGGCGACCTCGTTCCAGGTCTCGCCGTCGCGCGAGACGAGCAGGCGATACTCGCTGACGAACGTGGCCACGGGATTGTCCCCCGCGGCGCCGGATCGGTCGCTGCTGAAGGTCACCCGATCGACGGCGGTCTCCTCGGAGAGCGTGATCGTGAGCAGCGGACCACCGGCGAAGTAGGACGCCCCGAACTGGCCATCAATGGTCAGCACCGGACTGTAGGCCCCGGAAAAGTCTCCGGCGACCCGGCTGGCGCCCGTCGCTCGGCCCCCATTTTCGGCCAGAGCCACATTTCGGGGGGATGCTTCCGCCGACCAGACTTCGAATTCTTCAATTCTGTAGCCTGCGGTCGCATACGGATTCGCTTCCTGTCCGAGCACCTCTAGCCGCACATGACGAACGGGTTGCACCGGGAATTTTTCCTCGGTCAATCGCCGCGACACTGCCGGACGCTTCCAAAGCCGCTCCAACTCCTCCTTGCGCTGCTCCGCCCGCGCCAGCGCCTCGGTCTCGATCTTTGCACGCACCGGTTCGAGCGCGGCGACGCGTGCCGTCAGGGGGCCCAGCGCGGCGTCGCGGGCGGCGCGTGCCGCAGGCGTCGCGACCACCCGCTCCCCGTGGCGAATCCCGGCGAACGTCGCGTAGAGACTGTAATAATCGGTCTGACGAATGGGATCGAACTTGTGATCATGGCAACGGGCACACCCCACCGTGAGGCCCATGAAGGCCTCGCCGGTGGTGCGGATCATTTCGTCGATGGTGTTCGCCCGAATCTGGGCCGCCTGAACCGCATCCTGATTGCCGACGTCGTCGTAGGGTCCACTCACCAGATAGGCCACGCCGATCTCGACCTCGGGTTGATCCCGACCCACAACGTCTCCCGCCAGATGTTCGCGCACCAGCTGATCAAACGGCTTGTCGTCGTTGAAGGAGCGAATGACATAATCCCGGAACGGCCACAACGTATTAATGATTTCATTGCGTTCGTACCCGCGACTCTCACCAAAACGGATGACATCGAGCCAGTGCCGTCCCCAGCGCTCGCCGTAGCGGGGAGAAGCCAGCAGCCGGTAGACGACGGCTTCGTAAGCGGCGGGGGATGCGTCCGCCAGGAAGGCCGCGGACTCCTCGGGAGTCGGAGGCAGCCCCGTAAGGTCATATGTCACGCGGCGGAGCAGATCCCGCCGGTCTGCTGCGGGATTCGGCGCCAGACCTTCCGCCCTCAGTTTGGCGAGGAGAAAACGGTCGATGGGGTTCTCCCCCCAACCCACCGGGGCGTCGGCAAACTCCGGCGGCGCCAGTTCCGAGAGCGGCTGGAGCGACCACCAGGTGAGATCGGCCTTGGAGCGTTCACGAAGCTCAATGCCTTCCGGCCAATCCGCGCCGGACTCGATCCAACGCCGGAGCGTCGCGACCTGCTCATCGGTGAGCGGCGTCCCTTCCTGGGGCATCGCCGGCGGCTGTCCCTGATCCGCGGTCACGAGGTCCAGCAGGTAGCTCGCCTCAGGATCGTGGGGGGCGAGATACGCGCGCGACTTCAAATCAGCGATGGTCGCCAGCGATAATTCGCCGCGGCGATTCCCTGGATTGTGACAGCGGATGCAATGGGCCTCCAGGATCGGCGCGACATCGCGGGCGAAATCCACCTGGGGAGAATCGGCCGCGAATACGGACGACGAGGCCAGCCACGCCCACGCAACCACCCACCCCGAGCCGAGTTTCCACATCATGCTGACGAGAATTCCGAGAAGAGCGCACGGAGACGCGCAAACACATGCGAGAACTTGAATCCGTCCATTCTCGCGAGATCCGCGGGGAGTGCAAGCGGACGCGGTGCGGGAGCCGGGGAGTGTGGGAGTGTGGGAGAAACACTCCCACACTCCCGTGCTCCAATGCTCCCGTGCTCTCCTCAGCCTCCTGGTCGTCCGATCGGAAACGTCCCGGAGTCGCGCAGGTCGCAGCGGTGCGCGAGTTGACCCGCGTCGCGCGCGATGATCAGCGTGTAGGTGGTCATGTCCAGGCAGTTGTCGTCAACCCCGAACGGGTCTTCAATCTCCACGCTCGCCTCTTCCATTCCTAAAAGGCCGATCGAGATGATCGCCATCAGCAGCGGCGACCACCAGCCGCAGCGCTCGCACAGAACCAGAGGCAAGGTCAGCAGATACACCATGATGATCTGTTTGATCATCGCGACGTATGCGAAAGGCAGCGGCGTCTTCTGGATTTTTTCGCAGCCTCCCTGGGCGCTGACCATCTCGCACAACTGCATTTCCGCCTGCTGCACCAGCACGGAGTCGATTTTCCCCGCACGGTAGTGACGCGCGATCCACTCCGTCATCGCCGCCGCCACGGCCGTCGGAACGTTCCCGAATCTGCGGGCCTGATCGCAGACGTATTGCGGCAGATAGACGTCGGCTTCGCGGGTGTCCCGCTGCCCCTGCAACGAGCGCCGCACGCAGATGACGTACCCCGCGACGAGCGCCGCCAGTTCCGCGCCCCCCGTCGTAAACTCCGCCCCAAACCGCACCAGATTTCGGCTGGCGTTGATCATCGCGCCCCAATGGGAACGCCCCTCCCAATAGCGATCGTTCGAGGCGTTCATCCGAAAAACGATCAGAAATCCGAGCAGCGAGCCGAGTACGGCATGCCCGACAGGGTCTAATCCGAGGAACTGCTGCTCATTCAGCCAGCCAACGCCGGTGCCGGTCTCGAAAACCGCCTGCAAAACGGCGGCGTAGAGGGTGAAGAAGGCGACGCGAAAGCCGGCGCGCCGCAGCGCAGTCCCGCGCCAGGAGAACGTCGTTTGCCACCAACTGTATCGGTTGTATTCGATCATTCCGTGACCTGTCGTCCGCTGTCTCTCGTCCCGCTCGGCGCCCGTTTTCGACGGCTGTCGGGCTTCGAAGACGCGAAACGTAGCGGCACAGCCGTGGCGAACGCAATAGGACCTGTGCGGATGAGCGCCCTACTTGTAGAGCAGGTCGTCAGGCCGCGGGAGATCGTTCAGGGATGCCAGACCAAACAGCGACAGAAACCGTTCGGTGGTCTGATAGCGAATCTCCTTCGGCTGTTCAGGGCGGCGTTCAACGGCGATCAGATCGCGCCGCAGCAGCAGCCGCAACGTCGCACCGCAATTCGGTCGGCCCAACTGATCCAATTGGATTTCGCTGACCGGCTGGTGATAGGCCACGAGCGCCAGGACTTCCAGCGAGTCCTGCGACAACTTGACCTCCTTGGGTCCCAAGCCATAGACCTTGTGCCGGATGCGGTCGTACTCTTCGCGAACCGTCAGCCGATACCCCCCTTCGACCAAACGGATTTCATAGGGTCGCGCTTCGGCGGAGTAACGCTGGTTCAATTGATCGATCGCCTGTTCGACGAATTGCGGGCTGTAGTCGCCGCGCAGCACTCCCGCCAGTTTCGCTGCGGTGAGCGCAGGCCCGCCGACGAACAGGCACGCTTCCACAATCTGCTCGGCCGAGACGCTCGGCGGCGGGGGAGCATCGATGGACGCCGGAACCGCCGTCGACGATGCGGCGGCAAGTTCTTCCAGCCGCCCCGGAGCCACTTCTTCGGCGGTGGCGACGACCTCGGATTCCACCGCTTCCAGGGCGTCGAGTGCGCGCAGGTACGCCGCCTCGAGCTCTTCGCCGCTCCACTGCGGCTCGTCGTCCGCAGTCTCGATCGCCGCGGGCCCATCCGTGGTCATTGCCGACTCCAGCACTGGCAGACACGGGGCGCGCTCGTGCGGAGCTTGTGAAATCTGACGGCGCGGTCCCGCATCGCCCGCGAGAATAGACCGCGCAGAAACGGACGGTCAACCCCGCTTCTCATGGGGGACGTCCAGCGCCGGTCGAGAGGGGATCTGTCGCGGTCACAATCGCACACGCGATCGCCTCAGGGTAGAGTAGCCGCGATCCCGACACTTCTGTGGCACTCCAGGAGCACTTCGATGGCGCGGTCGTTGCAATCGTTGGCAGGAACTCTCGGTGGAATTCTGTGGCTGTGCGCCGTCGGCTCGGCGGCCGAACCGCCGAATGTCCTGTTTCTGATGGCGGACGACCTCAACAACCGGCTCGGCTGCTATGGCGATCCGCAGGTGCAGTCGCCGAACATCGACAAGCTGGCGGCGCGGGGAGTCCGGTTCGACAGGGCCTACTGTCAGTTTCCGTTGTGCGGTCCCAGCCGCAATTCGCTGCTCACGGGGCTGTATCCCAACAGCAGCGGGATCATCACCAACGGCACGTTGTTTCGGCAGACGATTCCCAGACAACAGAGTTTCCCGCAGTCGCTGCGACTCGGCGGATACTTCGCCGGCCGCATCGGCAAGCTGTATCACTACAACGTCCCCAATTCGGAGGGAACGAACGGCCACGACGATCCGGCCTCCTGGGAGTTGGAATTGAACCCCGCCGGTTGCGACCGACTGCTGGAACTCCCAGACACGTTCACCCTGACGCCGGGGCAATACGGCGGCACCCTCAGTTGGTATGCCTCGCCCAGGGAAGATCAGTATCACACGGACGGCCTGATGGCTGACGACGCCGAGTGGGTTCTCGAACGCTGCGCCCGGCGCCGGGATCGCCCCTTTTTCCTGGCGGTCGGCTTCTTTCGCCCGCATACGCCCTATACCTCGCCGAAGGCTTATTTCGAGAAGTATGACCGCGGGCAAATGCCGGTGGTGCAGGGGGTGGAGGCCGATCAAGCCGATCTGCCGCGGGCGGCCCTGGGGAGCGCCAAAAAAGAACAGGATCAACTGACCGACGACCTGAGACGTGAAGCGCTGCAGGCGTATTACGCCAGCATCTCGTTCATGGATGCACAAGTGGGACGGGTTCTCGACGCCCTGGATCGGACCGGGTTGGCCGAAAACACCATCGTGGTGATGACCAGCGATCACGGATATCACCTGGGCGAACATGGTCTGTGGCAGAAAATGAGCCTCTTCGAGGAAAGCACCCGCGTGCCGCTGATCATCGCCGCACCGGGCATAGCGCGCCCCGGCAGTGCCGTGGCGACTCCGGTCGGACTCGTCGACATCGCCCCGACTTTGCTGGAGCTGTGCCAGGTTGCCGCCCCGAAGAACCTCCAGGGCCAGAGCCTGGCGCCAATGTTGAAGGATTCCTCAGTATTGGGCCGCGGCTGGGCCCTCAGCCAGGTGAGCCGCGGCGGCGCCGGCGGCAAGAACAAGCAATTTTTCGGCTACAGCCTGCGAACTCCGCGGTGGCGGTACACCGAGTGGAACGACGGCGAACAAGGCCGGGAACTCTACGATCACTACGCAGATCCACGCGAACTGTCGAATCTGGCAGAAGTCCCGGCGCACGCGGAGACCATGACTGATCTCTCCTCACAACTCCGCGCCGCCGTGAAGTCGACGTTTCCCCCCTCCGGAGAACGACCGCAGATCCCCGAGGGCTCGGTGATGTGGGCGCCGAATCTGACGAATCCTTGAAAACGGTTTCCAGAAGGGAGGGCGAGGCTCCCACCGAACCGCGGGCGCTTCGTTGGATTTCTGTTTTCTGTCGAACAAACGGCTCGGCGGGAGCCTCGCCCTCCCGGATTCGCCCTGATCCCAACATTTGAAGACGGCCGCTGGAGAATTGGGCCAAAGTCTCAATCTCAATATTCGAAAGAAGTCCCGAACTCGCCAGCTGTGAATCGATTTTCATCAATCTCGAATTTCGACTTTTAATATGGGACATTTCTTGACGTTTCGCTGGTTTATGATTGGATTTCCCTCGCCCTCTCCAGTTGAAGGGCGCTGATGCTGCCCTGGCTCCGCCGCACATGGTTCCTGCTGGCTCTGGCGATCGTCTTGACGTTGGGCGTCCTCTTCGGTCACTCCAGTTCGGCGGCGGTGATCGACGCTTATCTGTGGTGCGTGCAACCCGCGGTCACCACGGCAATCGTCCTGTTCCTGATGGCCTTCAGCCTGGACTCCAGCAAACGGCGAGAGGCGCTGCTCCGCCCGACGGCGTCGGTCTGGGGCTGCGTCGTCAATCTGGGGTTGGTCCCCGTGATCGCGTGGCCATTGGCGGCGGCGCAATCCCTCCCCGATTTTCAATCAGGACTTTTCATCACGGCGGCGACTCCGTGTACGCTCGCCACCGCGTCCGTTTTCACGCGTCGCGCCGGCGGGAATGATGCCGTCTCGTTAATGACGACGCTGGTGACCAATCTCGCCTGCGTGGTCGTCACTCCGCTGTGGCTGCAAGCCTACTTCGGCCACGCCGCAGGTTTTGATGCGTGGCAGTTGGTCCGGCAATTGGCCGTCTGCGTGGTGCTGCCGACTGTGCTCGGCCAGGCGGCACAATTCCCCGCGGTCTGCCAGGCCGTCATCCACAGGCAACGCGCCCGAATCGGCGTGATCGCCCAAGGTTTCGTGCTGCTGCTGGTTTCCGTCGCGGCGACGAATGCCGGTCGCGTGCTGGCGCGGCAAGCCATCTGGCCGACGCTGTCGGCGTCGTTCCTCATGCTCTCCGGCTGCCTGCTCCTGCATTTCGCAGCCCTGGCCGCAGGCTGGTATGGAGGGCGCGGACTGAGGCTCCCGCGCGCGGACCTCATCGCCGTCGCCATCGCGGGAAGTCAAAAGACATTGCCCGTGGGTCTGATGATCATCACCGGCCCGGAATTGTCGGGCACAATCGCTCCATTCCTCACATTTCCGCTGGTGGCCTACCACGCCGCGCAATTGCTGATTGACGCCTGGCTGGCGGAGCGGTGGCGGGAACGTCAATGACCGCCGCGGAGGGAGCCAGCCCGATCAGCGCCCGCAGGCGTTCGAGAAAGCGTCCCCATCAGCCGCAGCGGAGGTCTCTCCCGCACGCGATTGCGTCGCGTCCGAACGCTGAGCAGAAAGCCTTGCCGAAATCGCGCACGAAACGCCCGGAAATCGAGTGACTTTCCCAGCGGTCGGAATCCAGAACAATCGCGGTGCATGCGCGAACCGCGCAATTTGCAAACCGGAACGCAGCGGAAGTGATGGAGTCGTGTCCCGTATCCGATTTACCTCCCTACGAGATAATCGCAATTTTCTCTCGTCTAATTCCGGTTTTGATCCGACGCGGGTGAGCAGGATGCGTTGCCGCGGACACCGTGGAGCTTGTTCCAGCGATGCAAATTCTCATTGTCAGCCCGGTCGCACCGTTGCGGCGTTCGTTACAGGTGATGCTGGAACGCGAGTCTCACCGCGTACTGCAAACCGAAACCATCGACGCCGCCGTGTCCCAACTGGCGGCCAATCTGAGCGTGGACATCGTGATCGTCGAATGGAAGCTCGGCGCCGGCACCGCGATGGAACTCCAGCGGCGCTGTCACCAGATTGACCGTCTGGCCGATGACCAGCGCATCGTGCCGCTCCCGAATTTTGTGATCCTGGCGACTCCGCGCCAGGGCGCCGCCCAGGGCGAAAGCCGCGGAATTGTGCAGGAAATCCAGGGATTCGGCTTTCGCGACGTCTTCGAAAAGCCGGTCGATCGCGCCCGCCTGGCCCACTGCTTGCGCATGATCGCCAGCGAACGCAGTCGCCTGGAACCGGTGTCCAAACCCCGAAAACCGGCTGAACCAGCGACACAAGAGGTTCCTGCGGCAACCCGTCCCCTGAGTCATGATTCCGACGCCAGGCTGGAGTGCATGGCCAGCGAGATCGCCAATTTGACCAACAGCCTGAAGCGGCACGATGAGCAGATTTCCGAGATTCGAAAGGTGGTGCAGCGACTGGCGCCGTCGACGACCTAGCTCGTTCCATCCCAGAGGCCTTCTCTGACTCTGGTGCGGCGCACAATCGCCGGCCCTCCTGATCATTTCCTGAGTCGTCTTTCACAAGAGTCCGCGTCATGACCACATCGCGAAAAATCATACTGTTTGTGGACCGCCAACGGGCCCTGATTGAAGCCTTTGCCGCAGAACTCCGCAGAGGCTCAGCGTTCGATCATGCCGACATTGCGACGAATCACTCGGAAGTGCTTCAACGCGTGGCGGCCGAACAGCCCACGATCATCGCCTTTGAGTCGAGTTACACCGGCCGCCCGTTGTCGCGGGAAGTCGCGACGCTGTCCGCCATCGCCCCCGAAGCGCGCCTCGTCGTGCTGGCGGCACGCTGCGACGAGCATCTGGTGGAGCAGGCCGTTCGGCTGGACCTCCATGGCTGTCTGGTGAAGTCGGAGTCCCTCGCGGAACTTCTGAACTGCCTGGAACAGGCCTTGGGACCTGCCCCCGTCTACTCCGCGGAAGTCGAACGCCAGCTGACGCGAGATCCCTCGGGAAAGCCGCTGCTCAAGACTCCCACGCGGTTGTCGCGATTGAGCCAGATCCAGTTGCAGATCCTGCATTACCTGTCATTGGGCATGCCCGTGAAGGAAGTCGCCCGCTGCATGCAGATCTCGATCAAGTCGGCCGACAGTCACACCTACCGCATCATGCGCCTGCTGGGGGTGCACAATCGCCTGCAACTGGGAGCATTCGCCCAGCAGACGGGCATCGTCTCGTACGATGCCCTGTTGGACTGCGCTTAAGACGGGCCGTTCGCCGCGTGATTGCGGCTAGGGTTGATAACCGTCCGTCAGCGTCAGCAGGAATGCGACCAGGGCGTCCTCTTCGGCTTCTGTCAGACCCAGGTCCCCCAGATCGGCTTGATTGACGTTCTCGGGCACCTCCGGCGCGCCCCAACCGGCCGAGGGAACATCGCGGGTGTTGTAGAAGTGGACGATGTCCTTCAGCGTGGCGAAGAACCCGTTATGACCGTACGGGGCCGACACGGCGACGTTGCGCAACGTCGGAGTCTTGAACTTCCCCCGCTCGGCGGCGGCGCCGGGAGGATCAAAGGCCGCAACCGTTTTGGCTAGCCCGACGTCGATGAAGTCGACGCCGTCAGGGTTCAACTCGGCCGGGAGACTCAGGAACGGATTGTTGAAATTCTTGGGAATGCCGAGGTTGTGATAGGTGAAGTCGGTGAAGAGCGGGCCCGGCTCGTCACTCACCACGAAATCGGTGTGGCAGTTCGCGCAACCGGCTTTGTTGTTGAACAAATCCTTCCCGAGGGCTTCTTCCGCCGTCAATTGGGCCTGCCCCTTGAGGTGGAAGTCCAGCTTGGACGTGAACTGATTGACCTCCGCACTCTGTTCAAAGGCGGCAATGGCGTCGGCGATGGAGACGAAAGCGGCGTCGGTGTTGCGCGGCAGGAACATCCGCAGTCCGTACACGCGGGCGAACTCAAGTCCGTTCCCCGAGAGCAGCACACCCAGGATGACCTGCGACTTATTGGCGTTGTGCATCTCCAGCGGATTCAGAAACGGTCGCTGGGCCTGGAGCACCAAATCGTCCGCGCGACCGTCCCAGAATTGCCCGCCCACGTAGGTCGCTTCATCCGGGTTGTAAAACAACGGCGGACTGAAGCTCGCGTAGGCCGCAGACGGAGCGCTGCGCGAACCGAACCGGCCGGAAATCGCGCCCTCGGAGACCGGGAGATTTTGATCGGGATCCGTGAAACCGAAGCTCGGAGAATGGCACGAAGCGCACGACTGTCCATCGGGTTCAGACAACTTCAATTCATTGAACAGCCGCTTTCCCAATGCGGCCTTTCGGGACAGCGGCGGAGCGGCGTCGCCCACCTCTCCGAACACCATCCACAACGCGGCCGCTGCGACCAGACTGCTTTGCCAGGCCCCCAACATGGATCCCCCGATTGACGAACGCGATTCGTGCATGGCCTCAGAGATGTGCGCGATCTCGTGAGTCCCGACAACACGCAACAATTGTGCAGTCACATCTGCGTCGCGTCAACGAAAATCTCTCCAGGACAGCATCGTTCCCGCCCCTCCTCGAGCACGAAGCCGCAGGAGCGGAATGGGTCCGTTTCGAATTCCCGAAAACTACACCTGCGGCTCCCAGCCCTGACGATATTCACGCTTCCAGAGCGTTTCTGCTTCCGCATCGCCGATGATTTTGCGGGTCGCCGGGTCGAGGTGCAGCGTGCGGCCGGTCTTGTAGCTGATGTTGCCGAGGTGGCACAGCAGGGTGCTGGTCTGGCCGACTTCGATTTCGGAGTTCAAGGGGCTGCCGGTCTTGATGGCCGACAGGAAATTGTCGATGTGCTCCTGCTCGCCCCCGGCGCCTGAGCCGCTGTCGGTCTTCTTCCCCTGCAGGTCGTAGATTTCGTAGCCGCTGCCGACGATGTGGAGCTCCCCTTCCGTGCCGTAGAAGGCACAGGTGGGGTTCTTCATCCCATGGCGGGGATGGCAACTGCTGACCTCCCAGGAGCAGCCGACGTTGCCGAAATCGAAGAGGGCCGAACCGGTATCGGGGGTTTCCTGATCATCGTCGAACGCGTAGCGGCCGCCGACGAAACTGACGGTCTTGGGGACTTCAACACCGAGTCCCCAACGCGCGACGTCGAGAGAGTGGATGCCGTTGTTGGC
The DNA here is from genome assembly GCA_033762515.1 of Planctomycetaceae bacterium. Lineage (GTDB taxonomy): Bacteria > Planctomycetota > Planctomycetia > Planctomycetales > Planctomycetaceae > DSVQ01. Next base: position 3,570 of record JANRLN010000549.1, on the reverse strand, counting down.
GAGTTCGCCGCCCCCCCAGTGCCAGCGCCAGTGCCAGTTGTAATGGACGAGGTTGTCGAGATAGGGCCTCTCGGGCGCCGGGCCTTGCCACAGGGAATAGTCGAGCCCCTCGGGGACCGGGACTTCCTTTCCCTTGCCGATGGTCGAGCGCAGGGAATCGTACCAGCACCGGGCATAGCGAACCTGACCGATGGCGCCGCTCTTGAGTTTCTCAATCCCCGCCTTCACGCCGGGCCAGGTGCGGCGCTGGTTGCCCATCTGCACCACACGCTGATTCTTGCGGGCGGCTTTGACGAGCATCTCCCCTTCCCAGGCGTTGTGGCTGCCCGGCTTTTCGACGTAAACATGTTTCCCCGCGTTGCAGGCCATGATCGCCGCCGGGGCGTGCCAATGATTGCAGGTGGCGATGAAGACGGCGTCCAGTTTGGGATCGTCGAGCATCCGCCGCAGATCCTGGATCGGCGTCGGCATGTCGGCCTGCTTTTCTTCAACACCGGGGGCGACCTTCTTCAGCCCCCCTTCGAGGCGGGTCTTGTCCACGTCGCAGATGTACGTGAGCTTGGCGTTTTTGGACTTCAGGACGGCGGCGGCATGGGCCAGCCCGCGTCCGAGTCCGATCACACCGCAGGAGAGTTGTTCGCTCGGGCTTTCGGCTTGAGCCGCGCCGGCATGCATCCGGTTGGCAAGCACCGCGGCGGCGGCAAGAGTCGAAGTCTGCAGGAACTCGCGACGATCCAGCACAGCCATCATGGAGACCTCAAAGGAGTTCAACGGGAGGACGCGTGAGCAACGGTTGATGCATCGACAAGGTAGCGGATGGGAGAATGGTTCACCAGCGATGGCGCGAATAACGCCGTGACACACGTCAACACGAAGAATGGCCGCAAGGAACGCAACGGAACGCAACGTTCAAGATCAAAAGACTGCCGGTGCAAGTGCGGGCCGGGAAATCCCCTGAATGCCGGGGAGTCCAGGATCGCTTTCCAGGACGCTGAAACCCTTCCCTCCCTTACAATCCTCCGCGTGCTTTGCAGCAAATCCGCTCCTCGTCACGACGCCGAACGACAATGACTGATGAAGCGGCCTCTGGTTGCCGGATCGATTTCAGCGGCGTCCCTGAGCAGCGACTTCAGGAAGTTTGTCGGTGGCGGTGAGCGCTCTTCACGGCTTGACCCAATAGAGCGGGGCCGCGGCACGGGAGATACGGCATCCGCTCGCGACACGCAGGCGGATGGTCATCCCCGGCCGAAAACTCTATGATGCTCCGTAGTGATACGAATCGGTGAACGATCGTCGCGGGGCTGGGTTAACGTCGGGTGGGGCGTTGCGGTTTCTCTCGGGGCGACTCGGTCGCCTCCAAAAGTTGCTGCCGACTCCCTGCACACTGCAAAGCGATTCTCATGCTGATCCGAGTGGGGCATAGCCCCGATCCCGACGATGCGTTCATGTTCCACGCGCTGGCCAACGACAAGATCGACACCGGCCGGTATCGGTTCACCCATGAGTTGCAGGACATTGAAACCCTCAACCGGCGGGCGCTGCAGGGGGAGTTGGAACTCACCGCGGTCAGCCTGCACGGGTACGCCTACATGACCGACAAGTACGCCCTGTGTGCCTGCGGCTGCAGCATGGGCGACAACTATGGCCCGATGGTCGTCGCCCGGCAGCCGGGTTCATTGAGCGACTTCCGCGGCAAGAAGATCGCGGTTCCGGGAACCCTCACCACCGCCTTCCTCGCTCTCAAACTCGCACTCCCGGAATTCGAGTTCGAAGTTCATCCGTTCGATGAGATCCTGAACATCGTCGAAGCCGGAAAGGTCGACGCGGGCTTGATCATCCACGAAGGGCAGTTGACCTATCAGAATCAGGGGCTGCACCTGATTGTCGACCTCGGTCAGTGGTGGTTGAAAGAGACCGGTCTGCCGCTGCCGCTGGGAGGCAACGCCATCCGTCGCGACCTCGGGCATCCCGCGATGGAAGAGGTCACGGCCCTGCTCAAGCAGAGCATTCAATACGCCCTCGAACATCGCACGGAAGCCCTCGCGCACGCGCTGCAGTACGGCCGTGACCTGGACCGCAGTCAGGCTGACAAATTCGTGGGGATGTATGTCAACGATTGGACCCTCGACTTCGGCGAACGGGGCCGCGAAGCCGTGCGAACGCTGCTGGCACGCGCCTATGAGGCCAGGATCATTCCAGAGCCGGTGAACCTGGAATTCATCGGTTAACGCAGGAGCGAAGCCCAGGGATCGCCATCGCGGGGCTTCCGCCGCCGAATCGACGGGCATCGCAAGGAACAGGCGAACGAATGACGCTGCTGCGGGTGACTCCGAAACGCCGGTACTTGGTGCGGTTCGACCTGAAGCGGATTCCGCATCTGTTCGCCGATGTGCTGGTGATTGGAGCGGGCGTCGCGGGGTTGCGGGCAGCGCTCGCCGTCGATCCCAGGCTCAACGTGGTCGTCGCGACGAAAACGCAGGTCGATCTCTCCAACAGTTCCTGGGCGCAGGGGGGCATTGCGGGAGTCTTCGATCCCGTGGACGACTTCGCCAACCACGCGGCCGACACCATCGCCGCCGGGAAAGGGATGTGCCATACCTCAGTCGTCGACATGGTCGTCCAGGAAGCGCCGCAGCGGATTCGGGAACTGATCGACATGGGAGCCGTGTTCGATCTGTCGCACGGCGAAATCGCCCTCACGCAGGAGGGAGGCCACAGTCATCGCCGCATCGTTCACGCCCTCGGAGACGCCACCGGCAAAGAGATCATGCGGGCCATGATCGCCAAGACCAGCGCATCCCCCTCAATCCAGATCTGGGACAACACGTTCACGATCGATCTGCTGACTCACGACGGCGAGTGCCGCGGGGCGCTGGTCTGGAACCCCGCCCACGGGAAGACGTTTGTTTGGGCCAAGCAGACGATCCTGGCCACCGGCGGGGCAGGGCGCCTTTTCCGCGAAACCACGAATCCCAGCATCGCAACCGCCGACGGACAGGCGATGGCTTACCGGGCCGGCGCCGAAGTCCGTGATATGGAATTCATGCAGTTCCACCCCACGGTGCTGTACATCGCCGGGAGTTCGCGGCATCTCATCAGCGAGGCAGTTCGTGGAGAAGGGGGTCTGCTGCGCGACTGTCACGGTTACCGCTTCATGCCGGACTACAGCCCGCAGTTGGAGCTCGCGCCGCGCGACGAAGTCAGCCGCGCCATCACGCGGCAGATGGAAAAGACCCGGCATCACTGCGTCTATCTCGACGTGACGCACCTCGATAAGCGGCTGATCGCCGAGCGATTTCCACACATCAGCAAGGTCTGCGCGGACTTCGGATTGGATTTGGCTCGCGACTTGATCCCCGTCCGTCCCGGAGCCCACTACATGATCGGGGGCGTCACGGTGGATCACAACGGGCTCACAACCCTGCCGCGGTTGTGGGCCGCCGGCGAAGCGACTTCCAGCGGCCTGCACGGCGCGAATCGTCTCGCCAGCAACAGTCTTCTGGAAGGACTGGTGTTTGGGCTGCACGCCGGTCGTCAGGTTTCCGAACGTGCGCTGGCGGAGCCGGATCG
>JANRLN010000548.1:0-9486 GCA_033762515.1 Planctomycetaceae bacterium | reverse complement strand
CGGTCATGAGTCGCATCGTCAGTCGATGAAGAGGAATTCGTTGGTGCACAGAAGCACTTGTGCCATTTGCTCCCAGCCGTTAAGCCGCGGCACAGGAATTCCAGGGGTGAAGTCAGCGCGTGAATCCCAGGTTACCGGTTGCCCGCTGGAACCCATGTCCGACAGCGACACTGACCAGAGGTACTGGTCGCTGTTGAGGACGTCGCCGATGTCGACGACGAAATCGATCGTTTCACCCGCCGCCACGGCGCGCGGATCGACGTTCAATTCTTGCGCCTTCTGGTGGATCGAGGTCGATGCCAGCAGTCCACGGGTCGAACTGACGATAAAGGCTCGAATGCCATCGCCGGGGGCTGGTTCGTGGACGAGTTTGGTGGAGATGGCGAGCGTCATCGGGCGGGGGGCGGTCCATCGGCGGACAGAGGCATGCTGTCGATCATTGCCGGGGTGGCCTCCATCGGCGGTAAGTTGCACCCAGCCGAGTTTCGCATCGGGCCACGCTGGGCCCCCTTGCCACGCCTGACCAGTGAAATGGGGCAGGGGAGTGAACCCTGCGACCTGTTTCGCGACGTCATCGAACTGCCCGTATCCATATTTCCACTCGGCCGCCGTGGGGGGAGCCTGTGGGATTGTGACAGGTTCAATCTGCGTGACGAGTTCCAGCGCCTCTGCCAATTCGGCATCCGTCGGACCACGTTGCAGCGTTTGCCGGAACATCGTGCGGACCACCTCTGCAGGAGCGATGTCCGGCTTGGCGACCGCGGCGATCGCCTTGACACGCTCCAGCATCATCGGGTGATTCAAGAAGAAGAGCGCCTGTTGAGGAACCGTCGTTTCGCTGCGCTGCGGGATGTGGAGATCGGGATTCGCGAAGTCAAAGACCCGGAACGTTCCCGGCAGGTACTGGCGGTCGACGAGACCGTAAATCGTCCGGCGTTTGGGGAAGGGGGCGGCAAAGAGGTTCGCGGGCTTCCCCCCCAGCGACAGGTCGATCTCCCCTCCCGCAGCCAACGCCGCATCACGGAACTCCTCAAAGGTCCGGCGCTTGGGATTCATGCGCCAAAGTCGTCGATTCTCGGGATCAAGCTGCAGCGCCCTGGCCAACTCCCTGCGTTCCGGCGGACCCGCGGACGACTGCCGAAACGTTGCCGACAGCAGCATCCACCGCTGTAACTCCTTCAAATTCCAGCCTTCGGCGACGAACCGGGCGGCCAGCCAATCCAGGAGTTGCGGATGCGAAGGTTCGTCCGCCCGCAATCCAAAGTCGCTCGTCGTGGGCACCAGCCCGCGCCCGAAGTGAGCCGCCCAGACGCGATTGACAAGGACCCGCGCCGTGAGGGGATTGAGCGGCGATGTGATCGCCTGGGCCAGTTCCAGTCGTCCGCTCCCCTGTTGAAACGGCCGCCGCTGTTCTCCGGCGATGAGGGAGAGAAACTGTCGCGGAACCAGATCTCCCTTGTTGAGGGAATTGCCCCGTTTGAGGATATGGGCGTCGAGCGGCTCTGTCTGATCGACGAGGGTGAGAGCATAGGGGATGTTCTGTCCGGAATTCAGAATCCAGCGGTCGACTTCTCCCTGCAGTTTCCACAATTCCGTACAGGTCGCCAGATCGAAGAAGCTTTCGACATGCACCACGGGTTCATCGGGGACCTCACACGGTGCTCCGGGACCGTAAAGAATGCGGCGAAGCTGCTCGGCGGCAGGATCGGGAAGCCCTTGCGGCGCCGCGGTTCCCGTTACGGCGGCCGCGTCTTTGACGGCGGCTTGCCAACGAGTTTCGATATCGACGAGGATCGCGGCGTAACGATCGACCACTTCCCGGAACGATGCGGGCGGCGTGGTGAAAGCCTTGAGCACGATGGGATTAACGCGTTCTTCCCCCATTTCCTGCAGCGACAGGTTGGTTTCGGCGGCACGGATGGGGAATTGATCGCCGGGGAGTTGGGCGTACATCAGCCAGGGGACGAAGACTGGGTGCTGACGGCGTTCCGCTTCGATCAGAAACCGTTCCCACTGACGCACGAACGAGGGGATGATGTCGGTCTTCTCGAAGACTTGATCGAAACCCTGCGGCGGATACTTGTGGAGTTCGGTCTGCGCGACGAGGTAGTCGCCGATTCGGCCCCGCACGCGCGTCGCCGCTTCGTTCCGGCTCTCCAGCAGCTTCGCCGCAAGCTTCTCCTGCCGCGTCTGCAATTCCTTCTGGAATGCCTCATCTTCCTTCGAGGGATCGTTCAACGGCGCCAGCCGTTCCGAGCTGCTGCTGAAGACCCCGTAAAGGGAGTAGTAGTCGGCCGTCGGAATCGGGTCGTACTTGTGATCATGGCAGCGGGCGCAGCCGACGGTCAGGGCCATCGTTCCGCGGGTGACGACGTCAATGCGATCGTCGATGATGTCGTGCGGCACTCCCAGGAACCGCCGGCCGAGGGTCAGAAAACCCATGGCGGCGAGGTCTCCCGGTTGGCGATCGGTCACCTGATCGGCCGCCAATTGGAGCATCAGGAAGCGGTCGTAAGGAAGGTTCTGATGGAACGCGCGGACGACCCAGTCGCGATAGGCCCACGCATGCACCCAGAAGCGTTCCTCGCGGGCGTAGACGTAGCCTTTGGTGTCGGAATAGCGGGCGATGTCGAGCCAGCGCCGCCCCCATTGCTCGCCGTAGTGGGGCGATTCCAGCAGCCGCTCCACAAGTTGTTCGTAAGCGAGTGGATCGGTCGAGTTCTCAAATGCCGCGACTTCTTCCATCGATGGCGGCAGTCCGGTGAGAGTCTGAGTGAGGCGTCGAATCAGCGTGCGACGGTCGGCCTCCGGAGAAGGGGATAGTCCCGCGGATTGCAGCCCGGAAAGGATAAAGGCATCGACGGGGGTCCGAATCCAGTCTGCCTGGGACGTCACGTTGGGGATCGACGGTTCCACGACCGGCTGGAAGGCCCAGTGCCGCCGAGCGCGCTCCTCGCTGGGTGAAACGAGCCTCCCCTCTGTCTCCGGCCAGGGGGCGCCGAGTTTGATCCACGTCGTGAGCGCCGTGATTTCGCGGTCAGAGAGTTTCTCGTCGGGAGGCATCTGCAGGTCGCCGGCGTAACCCACCGCTTCCAGGAGGCGACTTTTGAGTGGTTCCTTGGGCTCGATGACCTGTCCAGATTCCCCTCCCGCGAGCAGGCCAGCGCGGGTGTCCAGTCGGAGTCCACCTTCCTGTCTGCCGCCTCCGTGACACTTCACGCAACGTGCGATGAGGAGAGGACGAATCTCCGTCTCAAAAAACGGCTCGTCCCCCCGGCAGGCGGCGGCCAATGAGACGGCGAGCCAGGCGGCGACACTCACTTTGGGGAAGCGTCGGTTCGACCGGGACGTCGCGGACATGGGCACCTCTCCGAAATCGGCACATGCATCAGTCGCAGTTGATTCATGCAGGATACCGGGGACGCAGCGCTGTGTCATGCTCGTGCCGGTTTGCGCGTGACGTGGCTCCCCCGGATCGAAAGTCAGCGGCCGCGAGTGAATATTCGTCTTGCCCGATTAAGAATCCTGCCTTATTCTCCCGACCCGATTGCCGGCGGAGCCGCGAACTTTGTTCGTCGACATTGCTGGTGACCGGCGAAAAAAATGAACGTCTCGCCGCTCGACGACAACGACTGCCGTTCGAAGACGAGTCTGTGAGAATCGATTCCGTTGCGTCTCTCAGGTCGGCAAGGAGGCCCGCATGAGCTATGGTCAGACGCCCCGCCAACTCTGCGGCGTTCAAATCCGCTGGATGATTCGTCGGGACATGCCGGAAGTCCTCGAAATCGAGCAACAGTGCTTCGACTTCGCCTGGACGGAAGAGGACTTTCTGTGTTGCCTGCGGCAGCGCAACTGCATCGGCATGGTTGCGGAGCATCAGGAACGGATCGTGGGGTTCATGATTTATGAACTCCTCAAGTCGCAATTGCACGTCCTGAACTTCGCCGTTGCTCCCTGGGCGCGTCGGCAAGGGGTGGGCAGCCAGATGTCGGAGAAATTGATCAACAAACTGGCGCAGCAGCGTCGACACGAAATCCGACTGGAAGTCCGCGAAGGGAATCTGTCGGCTCAACTCTTCTTCCGCAATCAGGGCTTTGCAGCCACCAACGTGCTGCGGAACTACTACGAAGACACCGCAGAAGACGCGTACGTGATGCGATATTTGTTGGAATCGGCCGAAGAGGCGATGCCCGGTCCGCACGCGCCGCGGAATCGGATTTCGGAATACGAGGACGCTTAGGCGAAGACGCTCGCGACCCAAAAAACTCACAGCCCGCAGGTTCCAGACGAGGAGCCTGCGGGCTGTTCGCATTCCCCTGCGGTCGCATCGACTTTCGCCTACGGCTTGACAGTCCGCGCCCGACGAGTTCCCCTAGTGGTGCAAATCACGGCATGTCTCGTCGGCAGCAGGATCTCTGGATGCGTTCACTTCCGGTTATTGCAGTCACCTTCGGGATGATGTGCGCCCCATGGGCAATCCTCTCGGCGGCGGACGCGAATTCACAGCTCGACGCACTCCTCAAGACATTTGTCGACGAGTTCGTGGAGATTCGCCCGGGCGCCGACAAATTCCCGGCGACCTTCTCGATGGGTTCCGCAGAAGGGTCGCCCGCCGAGACTCCCCCGCAACAGGTGACTCTGAAAACGTCGTTCTGGATCGCCAAGTACGAGGTTCCGCAGAATCTGTATGAAGCGGTTACTGGGAAGAATCCCAGTCGGTGGAAAGGACCGCGGAACTCGGTCGAGATGATGTCCTGGCGCGACTCGGTTCAATTTTGCGAAACGGCGACCGCGCTCTTGCGCGAGCGCCAATGGTTGGGAGCGGACGAAGTCATTCGGCTTCCTACCGAGCTCGAATGGGAGTACTGCTGCCGAGCGGGGACCTCGACTCGGTATTCCTTCGGAGACGCCATTCGCCGCGAGACCGACGTGGGTAAGCGGAATTCCATCCTGGATGAATATGGTTGGTACACAGGCAACGCTGCGGGCAATGATCCTCCCGTCGGCGCCCTCAAGCCCAATCCCTGGGGCCTGTACGACATGCATGGCTATTTGTGGGAGTTCACGGCCGATGCCTGGACGCCTACGTTGACCGAGCGGATCAAGGGACCGCCTCAACCTGTTGGCGGCGAGAAGGATGCACTCATCACTTTGCGGGGGGGCTCCTGGAAAGATCCCGCCGAACGCCTCACGAGTTTCGCGCGTCGGTCGCTGTCGGTGACGGCGGCGGATGATGCGGTCGGCTTGCGGTGTGTTCGGGCCAAGGTTCCCTGACGTCTTCCGCAAACCTTCATAGTTTGTAGACAAGATTCCCGAAGGTGGCGACGGGACAGAAGTTCGGCTATCGTACCGAGTCGCGGCGCAGGGTATCCTGTGATGCTCTTTCGTGCTGCGCGACCGGGGCACCCACGACGGGTGAGAGTTGAGTTGAGTTCGATGATGAACGGCGATCAGCCCATGAGTGTCGAAACGGTAAATGTCGAACCGGTTGCCCACACTGCGCCCAGCGAGGTTCAGGACACGTACGCAGCCACCGATCACAACCACGCAGCACCCGCATCGAACTCTCCGGAGCCGATGCGGGACTCCGATCCGTCCCCGGCCCCGGTGACTTCGGAAGCCCTGGTTGCGGAAGCTCCCGCTACGGAAGCCCCGGTTGCCGAAGCCCCGGCTGCGGAAGTCGCTTCCGGTCCGGTGAGCGAAGCTGCTGCAATCGTGGAAGCTCCTGCGGCCACAGTGGTTGCCGCGACCGAGGAAGCCGCTGCTCAAGAGGCAAGCGCGTCCGCACCGTCGCACTCCGTCGAGGAACTTCCAGCCGCCGCCGAGGCTTCGGCTGTCGAGGTCGACGCCAGTCTGACTCTGACGCCCGAACCGGAGCCGACGCCTGCCGGCGAATCCGCGTCGACGACCGATGAGACGGCGCCGCAGCGCCGCAAGATTCAATTGAAACCCACGGTGTCGCCGGAAGATCTGCGCGCCGTGCCGACCTATGGTTCCGCGGAGTCGGCCCCGGCGGGGGGACCCGAGACCACCCTGCCCGCGATGGCCGAACGCTATCTGCAGCCCCCCCCGAGCGGACCCGTGGAGTTGCCCAAGGACGCCACGATCGAGGCGGACCTGGAAGCCGAGATTAGCGCGGCGATGCAAGTGACGATGTCGGCTCCCGCAGCGACGCCGGAGGCCAACATCGATCACTCGGCCGGCGCCACGCCCCTGACGGAAGACCAACTGGAACCCGGCGCCAAATTGAAGGCCAAGGTGCAGTCGGTCACCGCTGATAACGTCTTTTGCGACATCGGATTCCGGTCTCCCGGAGTGCTCCCCGCCAAGCAGTTCCCGCAAGGGAAGCAACCGCGTGAAGGGGAAGAGTTTCTGGTCGTGGTCGACAAGCACGACACCGAGCACGGGGTGGTCCTCGTCAGCCTGCCGAAAGCGACTCGTCGTCCGCGCGGGAATTGGGAAGAACTCGCGGTCGGTCAGGTCGTCGAATGCGTGGTCAACAAGACCAACAAGGGGGGGCTGGAAGTCACGGTTTCGAACATGCGGGCCTTCCTTCCGGCCAGCCAGGTTGACGTTGGTTTCGTTTCCTCGCTCGATCCCTACGTGGGTCAGCGGTTCGCGGTGCAGATTACGGAAGTGAACGCCGCCAAGCGAAACCTCGTGGTCAGCCGCCGGGCGCTGGTGATTCAAGAGCGCAAGGAACTGGCCGCGACGTTCTGGGAGCATGTAGAGGTTGGTCAGCAGTTTGCGGGCAAGGTCAAGACCCTCAAAGATTACGGCGCCTTCGTCGATCTTGGGGGCGTGGATGGCTTCCTGCATGTCGGCGAAATGAGCTGGACCCGCATCAAGCATCCGGCGGATCTGCTGCAGGAAGGTCAAGCGATCGACGTCGTTGTGCTGTCTCTCGACCGGGAGAAGCACAAGATCGGCCTTGGAATGCGGCAACTCGCGCAGAACCCCTGGAACCTTGCCGTCGACAAGTACGCCGTCGGCACGACCACCTCGGGACGCGTGACCCGCACGACCGACTTCGGCGCTTTTGTGGAACTGGAACCTGGCGTTGAAGGGCTGATCCACATCAGCGAACTCGACCACAAGCGGGTGAAACGGGTCGGGGAAGTCCTGAACGTCGGACAGGAAGTCCAGGCCCAAGTCCTGGAAGTGAATCCGGAGCGGCAACGCATCAGCCTGTCTCTGAAGGCGCTGAAGGTCAAACCGGAAGAACCAAAGGATGAAGACCTTTCCCCGAGCAAGGGCCAAGCCTACGAGCGCAAGCGGAAAGAGCCGCTGCGCGGGGGAACCGGCGGCAACGGCGGCGGCGGATTGTTCGGCAATCCGACCGATTTCACCGGCCGATAGTGGTTTCGCGATGAGCGTTGAAGCGGTTCGGGGGGGTGATCGAAACTCAAATCTCAAACGCCAAATCTCAAATCAGTCTCAGCTGCCCAATCTCAAATGGGTGACGAACACGCTTTGGGATTCGAAGTTCGAGTTTTGAGAGTTCGAGTTGAGACCCCTCGTTCCCTGGACGTGATTCCTCGGTGGGACTCCGCGTCTCATGATTCTGCTGATCGACAACTACGACAGCTTCGTTCACAATTTGGCACGCTACGTCCGTGAGCTGGGCTCACCCACCACCGTCGCCCGCAATGATCAGATCACCCTGGAAGACGTCCAGCGTCTCGCTCCCGCAGCGGTGATTCTCTCTCCCGGCCCCTGCACTCCCGCGGAAGCAGGAATCTCTGTCCCGCTGATCGAGGAGTTCTGCGGCAAGATTCCCATTCTCGGCGTCTGCCTGGGGCATCAAGCGATCGGCGCGGCGCTGGGGGGCACCGTTATCCGCGCCCCCGAACCCGTTCACGGCCGCACGTCCTGGATTCGTCATGCGGGAACGCCGCTGTTTGCCGGGGTCGCGAATCCGTTTCAAGCGGCCCGCTATCATTCGCTCATCGTCGACGAAGCGACGCTGCCGGCGGAGCTGAAAGTCACGGCACGCACGACCGAAGGGGTGCCGATGGCGCTGGAACTCGCGGAATCGCGACTTTTCGGACTGCAGTTTCACCCCGAGTCGGTGCTCACACAATTCGGTCATCGATTGCTGGCCAATTTCCTGACTCTGGCCGGGTTGACGTCTCTGTCCGAGGTGTCGACGGATCTGCGTCGCACGGTACGTGCGACCCCCGTGCCGCTCGGACCACCGGTGACGCCGGTTGCCTGGCCCGCGCCGCTGCAGGAAGCAGCCGAGTAACGTGTAGGATGGGTACTCTTGCCCGTCGATCTTAGGCCCACTCGATCCAGCGGACGGGCAGGAGTCCCCATCCTAAGACATCGGCGGATTTTGCCGGTTCTTTCGGCTGTCCGTTCGTCGGCGTTTCTCCGGGAGCAGACTTCCTTCCGTGGTCGATCCCTGTCGATGCGGTGTGCTCCGGCATCGTGCGTAGGGGCCGATGTTGCTCCGGAGTTTCCCGATGACTCGTCCGCTCCTGCGCGGACGCCGGAGCGGTCCGCATGACCGAGCGCGTTTCACCGTGGTTGGTTCGTCTGTCGCTCGCTGCTTGTGCGCTCTGCGGAGCGGCGGCGTCGATCGCCGCCGTCGGCGGCAACCTCTGGCAAAGTGATTTCAATGCGGCGTTCAATGAAGCTGTCCGCTCGCGACGGCCGTTGCTGATTCACTTCTATGGCCAGCAATGCCCCCCGTGCCGCCGGATGGAGCAGGAAGTCCTCCATCAACCGGAGATTGTCGACCTATTGAGCACGCAATTCGTGGCGGTGAAGGTCGATGCGGGCAACCCGGCGAACGTCATGGGGGGGGAACTGGTGCAGCGTTTTGGTGTGCATGCGCTGCCGACGGACGTGATCGTTGATCCGCTGTCCGGGCGGATTCTCAGTCAGGCCGAGGGCTATCAAGATTTCCTCCGCTATCGCACCACCGCCGTCCGTGCGCGCACGCGGTTTGATCAAGCCCACCAGGTGCTGGTAGTGGAGCAGACCCCCAAATCCGAGCCTCCGACGGAACTCGCCGATCCGCACGACGAGATTCAACTCGGGGATCCCCAATCGCTGATCGGAATGGATGGTTTCTCCCCCGTAGCGCTGGGTGCGGAACGCAAATGGGTGGTGGGGAAGCCCGAATTTGCCTTCGAATTCAAGGGGGTGACCTATTACCTTGCGTCGGAGGAGGAACAGCGCGCGTTCCGAAATCGACCGGAAGACTTCGCACCTCGATTGCTGGGCTGCGACCCGGTCGTTCTGTTTGAGACCGATCGAGCGGTCCCGGGACGCACCGACTTCGCCGCATTTTATGACAGCGATCTTTATCTCTTCGAGTCGGATGAGTCGCGCCGACGGTTCAAGATCAATCCGCCCAAATACACCCGGATCGAACACGTGCTGCGCATCGACAACATCCAGCGCTTCGCCCGCCAACCGCATCAGGACCGACAGGTTCAGTAGTCGCGCCGCGCAGTTCTTCCGGCCCGATTCCCT
>JANRLN010000547.1:0-9514 GCA_033762515.1 Planctomycetaceae bacterium | reverse complement strand
GAAAACTTCTGTCAGTCGGCGACAACGGTCATCTCGAAGTACGCCAAGCTCGCCGCGGGGCAAAAGCGGAAATTGGTGCTGATCCTCGCGAGCGATGAATCGGGGGACGACGACTCCAAGCTGGAAGAGTCGATTGAGATCTGCAAGCGGGCCAACGTGGCGGTTTACGTCCTCGGCCGCTACTCGGTCTTCGGATTCCCCTATGCCCGGATGGCCTGGAAAGACCCGAAGTACGGTCTGACCCACTGGCTGCAGATTAACCGCGGGCCGGAAACGCCCTTCGCGGAAGCCCTGCAGTTCGACGGCCTGCATCAACGCTGGGACGTTTACTCCAGCGGATTCGGCCCCTATGGCCAGGTGCGCCTTTGTCGCGAAACCGGGGGGGTCTTCTTCCTGCTCCCGGGCGACGAAACCAACATTTCCGGTCGCGGCTCCCACCTGGATCGGAAGTTCGAAGCCTTGGATATGAAAGAGTACCTGCCCGACCTGAGCGCGCGGACCGTTTATCAGAAAGAACGCGACTCCAGCAAGTTCCGCAACGTTATCTTCCAGGTGATTCAACGTGTGAATCCCCTGTCAGACAAACAACTGGAAATGCAGGAACACTGGTTCGACGCCAATTTCGAAGTCTTCGCCAAGCAAGGGGGCGAGAATTTCACCAAGGCGGTGCGCGCTCTCAAACTGCTCAACGAAGCAGTCGTTTTCCTGGAGACCGTCAAGCCCTTGTACGAAAAAGAAAAGTCGATGCGCTGGCGAGCGAACTACGACCTCATTCACGCTCAGATGCTCGCTTACCGCGTACGTCTCTTCCAGTACATCCTGGTCCTCGACAAGCATATGGCGGACAAGACGAAACCCAAGGATCCCAAGAACAATCGCTGGCACGCCCGCCGCGTCCCCAAGATGCTGGAACCCACGCCGGCACAGATCAAGCAGGCCGGAGTGGATATGAAGGAACTTCAGGCACAGGAGGCCAAGGCGCGCGAGGAGTTCGCCCTCGTGATCCGTAATCACCCCCGCACCCCGTGGGCGCGACTCGCCGAGCAAGAACTGGCCGTGGGTTTTGGCATGGAGTTCGTCGAATCCTACTGGGATCCCGCCTACAGCAACGTCGGCAAGGACATTAAGCTCCCGAAGCCGTAAGCCATTGGTGTGCTGCAACTTCACTGAGAAGCCCAGGGACCTCGATCCCTGGGCTTCTGCATTTCAAGCCGCCGCTGCGATCGTCACGATCGGAGAATTCCGCACAAGTCGTACAACCGTTACAGCCGATACAAACCGAAGACCGAAGGGCCGTTGTGTCCGATGGTGTCGCTGCGGAACGGGCTGGGGGGCTTGCGCGTGCTTTGGACGACTGCACTCATTGCGGCTGCGCTGGCGCAGGCGCCGGCTCCTTACGAGTCGGCGCCCGTCGATTCCTCAGCAGCGGCCGCCGCGAATTCCGGTTTCGTCCCTCAATGGATGAGCATTCCGGAACAATCTTCCAGTCGCTGGGGCTTTGAGAACTTCCTGCCTCGGGTGGGCGTGCAGCACCGCAGCGAGGGATACGGCTACGACAGCGGGTACACCAGCTTCGACCTGTTCGTACCCCTCTACCAGGAAGACTTCTTTCGACTGACCGCCATGCAGGGGAGCCTCCTCGTCGACAACTTCGGCGACTTCGGCGCCGTCGCGGGACTGGTGCAGCGGCAATACGTCGAGTCTTGGGACCGCGTCGTCGGCGTCAACGCGTTCTACAATCACCGCTCCCAGGGGGGGAACGATTTCAATCAGTTCGGTTTCGGCGTTGAGACCCTCGGGAACTACGTCGACTGGCGCGCCAACGCCTACATCCCCGTGGGCGACGAATTCGAAATCCCCAACTCCGGCGGCGGCGTTACCGAGGCCTTCTTCTCCGGCCGGTCAATCCTCGTCAATTTCATCGCCGATAAACCCCTCACCGGTTTCGACACCGAAGTCGGCGGCCTGCTGCCGGGTTCGCTCGACATCTTCCGCGCCTATGCCGGTCTCTACCATTTCACCGGGGACTACAGCGAAGATGTGACCGGCGTGCAGGGTCGCCTCGAAGCGCGACTCCGCAATGCCGGCGTGGCCTCGCTGGCCATCACCAACGACGGCACGTTCGGCACCAACGTCGTTCTGGGAATCGGCTTCTGGCTCCCGGGTCTCAATCCGCGGAACCAATCTCCTTACAACCGCGCGTCCACGCGAATGGGCGAAGACGTTGTCCGCAATCAGAACATCGTGATCGATCGCTCCCCCACGACCGACCCGGTCCCCGCCCGCTGGCTGAGCGGCACGCAGATCGACGTCGTGCACATCGACAGCAACGCCGGCGGCATCAACCTCGGCACCCCTGTACTGCCGGTCCAGACGCTGCTCGATGCCCAGACTCTGGGATCGCCGGAGTCGCTGTTGTTCGCCCACGCCAACAGCACGTTCGCCGGCGAAGGGATCGTCCTCCAGGACGGCCAACAATTCCTGGGGGAAGGGATCGAACATCAGATCCATTCGCTGTACGGCTCCTTCGTGCTCCCGACCGTCACTCCGGCGGAAGACATCGTCAGCGTGCCTGCGATCACGGGCGCCCCCGGCGACGCCGTCACGGTCGCCAACGGCGCCACGGTCTCCGGGTTCAGCATCACCGGCAGCGGCGGAAACGGCGTCGTGGGCAACAACGTCTCCAATGTCACGCTCGACCGGTTGAACATCAACGGCTCGACCCTCAACGGCATTCAGCTCCTCAACGCGGGCGGGGGCGTCCAGGTGACGGAGAACTTCATCAACTCCAACGGCGCCCTCGGAGTGCAGATCTCCACCTCGGCCGTGGAGCAGAACAACACCCTCGTGATCTCCGACAACACGATTCTCGGCAATCAGGACGAAGGCATCGACCTCACCACGAACGGCCAGTCGGTGAACACCCTGGTCATGGAACGCAATCTGGTGCGCGTTGTGCTCGGCCCCCTGGAGACCCGCGCGGCGCCCCTGATCGACATCACCACGCTCAATTCATCGCGGCTCACGGCCCGCGTGGAAGACAATGACGTCGAAGACAGCTTCCTGCGAGACGACACCAGCCCCGATGAAGATCCCTATTACCAGCAGTTGACGCTGACCGCCGCCGAAAACTCGCGCGTCGATGTCGGCTTCGTCAACAACCGTTTCGTGTCGGATCGCGACTTCCTGCTCGACAATCCCCGCAACGGCTCGTTCGGCTTCGATTTGAATTCGACCGACCTGTCGGTGCTCCGCGCCCGTCTCGACACCAACAGCAGCTCGCTCAACTACGCCTTCTCCGAGAACTTCATCTCCACGTTCCAACTGGAAGATACGCTTTCCACCAACACGGGGACGCCCTACTACTTCCCGACCGAAAACTTCATCGAAACGATCTCCGCGGGCACGCTCGAACTGCCGTAACCGGCCGACGACGCGCGGCTTCCGTTGAGCCGCTCTGCAACAAAGCGGATTTCGCCGACCTCTGCGGAAACTACTTCGCGGATGAGGACTCGGCCGGCCCCGACTTCAACCCCACGGTGTTCACGGCGATCACGCGGTACGTGTGCGTTTTGCCGGCTTCGGCCTGCAGGTCGGTGTAGACCATCGGTACGAGGGGTTGCGTAGGGGTGTCGCTGTATTGCAGATTCTGGAAGATCGGGCGGCCGAACGGGTTCTTGGGCTGTTCGGGAACGTTCGCCAGGAACTGACCGTCGCGCTCGATGATGAACCCCGCCAGGCCGCTCTGCAAATCGGCTGCGGCCTCCCAACTCAGTTGGTTCCCGTCGAGGCGCACATTCGTCGGCGCGGGGGGCGGCGTGGCGTCCCCGACCGCCGTATCCTTGACGTATTGCATCCAGGCGCGCGCGACCCCTTCGTTCGGCAGCCAACCGGCCTGACGCGGATCTCCCTCGAGCTTTTCCGCAGGGAGGGCCTCGGTCCCGGTAATGGGGGCGAGCCATGCCTGGTCGGTGGGAAGCTCGCGCAGCGGTTCCCCGGCGGCTTTCGGCAACCGCAGGCTCAAACAGGCGTCGAGCCAGGGAATGGCGAGATAGCGCTGGTTGCCGCACTCATGGGCCGACAGGGGATCGACCGCCACCCCGATCAGCCCCCCACGCGAACGCACGCCGTTGAAGAAGACCTCATTCACCGGCCACACGCCCGCGAAGCGGCCCTCCTTGACGGTGACCCCTTCCTTCGTGCCGGGATTGCACATCACGGGCACTTGAAGCGCCGCCTCGGGCAGCGTGTGGGCCTTGATCGTCGGCCGGTCCGGGTTCGTCGTCAGCAGCGGGACTCCCGACCGCAGCCATGCCGCCGCGACCCGTTCGGGATGAAGCAGCACCATCCCCCCCGCCCAGTGTCCCCCGCCGCTGTGGCCCCACAACGCCCACGGCACGGTCGCCAGTTCCGGATGCCCCGATTTCGCCCCGAGATCGACCAGACATTTCTGGAACGCGGCGCTCGACCCATTGCGGGGATCGCACCACAACTGGCACTCCGCCCCTTCCGGCTGCTCATAAGCCGGCGCCAGCAGGGCGCAGTCGTGTTGACGGGCCAGCGCCTGCCAGTGGAGATCGTAGGCCCCCGTCAGTCCCGACTTGCACGACCCTTCGCCGCAGCCATGCTGGTGCACCACCACCCCGCGCAGCGTGGTCACCCCCGGCGGAACCCAGACCGTATAGTTGACGGCAAAGCTCAACTCCCCCGGCTGCGTCGAGGCCTCGTACCGCACGCGATAATACGGCGGCTCGGCGGGGGGAAAGACGTCGTAGGGAGGCTGTTGAGCCAATGCCATCGCGGGAAGAGCGAACAGCAGCAGCAGTGTGCGAGAAAGGGCGGTCATCGTCGCGGTGTTCATTCATCGCTTCCAGAGGGCCAATAGCAATTCCATCAGGGTGACGCCAAGTCCGCGCGGCTCGTCGCTGCCGCCGCGGTGTGGAGACGCGAACAAAACCGTGTGCCTCGCGGACTCCGCACCACCCTACATGACCGTGCGGCCGCGTGAAAGCGCCCCGGCTGCTCGTAGCCGCCGTGCCGCTCGTCGCGGACGTCGTTGACAACAGCTATGCTCCATTCGATAACGTCGCAGGCCTGAACAACGAGAACCGCGCATGCACCGTCGAACGTTTCTGCAAACCAGCCTTGCCGTTGCGGGATCTGCGTGTCTGCCGCGTGCGTTGGGGGCTGCTGACGATCCGGCAGCCGCAGTCGAGCAGGCGCACCGCGAACTCTGGCGGCGGTTCATCGACAAGCACGGCGTGATGATCGACTTCACCGATCTTGACGGCACTGTGAACTATCCCACGCCGGAAGAATGTCGTGCGGGAAAGCCGAATGCTCTCGGCTGGTATCAGCCCATCGAAAACGGGGCGATGTTCAACGGCCTCTACATGGACGCCGCCCTGCTCCGCTGGCAGGTGACGCGATCGCCGGAAGACGCCGACAAGGCGCGGCGGCTGATGCGCGGGCTGCTGTTTCTCAATTCGATCAGCGACGTGAAGGGCTTCGTCGGTCGCGGCGTGAGCACCGACGGCCGGTCGCACTACGCGATGGGCTCCAATGACCAGACGCTCCCCTGGTTCACCGGGCTGTGGCAATACTGGCAATCAGACCTCGCCACGCCCGAGGAGAAATCGCAGATCGCCCGGCAACTCGTCGAGACCGCCGACGAGATCGTCCGGCTCGGCTGGAAAATGCCCGCCGAACCCCCGTTCGGTACGCGCGGTTCCTTTGAGGGCTTTCACTTCGATGAGGCCGCGCGGATGCTGTTCACCTGCAGGCTGCTGCACGTCGTCACCGGCGACGACCAGTGGGATCGCAGGTACCGGACGGAACTCACCCGCCGCGGCGGCGACGCGCAACGGACCAAGCTCGAAACGTGCGAAGCCGGCATGGCCTTCTGGTACGCCAAGACTCACAACTGGACTTCGTGCACCGCAGTGATGGCTCTCCGCGGCCTGTGGGAACTGGAGACCGACCCGGCGCTCAAGGCCGCCTATGCCCGCGGGCTGGCCTCCAGTGCGACGCTGGCCGCGGAATCGCTGCCCTTGGCCTTTCAGTTCGACCCGCAGGACCCGAGCGTCTTCAGCCAGGACTGGCGCGCGGCGATGCTCCCCCTGTGGCGACCGCAGACGAGCGAAACGGAAGCCGCCGAACTCGCCGGCCGGCAAGTCCGCGAGTTCCTCAAGATCTCCCCCCGCCGCGGCAAAGAGACGGCGTTCCTCCGCGAACCGACCGCCGCCGCGTGGATTGTGACCCTCTGCCCCGACGCCGCGATCGTCGAACCCCACGCCGACACGATCCGCCGCCTGATCGCGCACTACGACTACACGCGGCTGTACTACTGCACGTATTTCTGGGCGGAGTCCGCCTGGTGGCGGTTGAAGGAGTTGGGGGTGTAGCTCTGCGCAGCGTGATGCCCCCGCGACCAAGGAACAACGGCTACGGTACCGCCGGCACGCCGTGACGCGAACCGTGGTGGGAGGATTGAGGAACGAGGCGTCGGGCTGAAGGGGTCAGGCGTCAGGCGTCAGGCGTGCGACACCTTTCCACGTTCCCCGTTTCCTTTGTCTTGGGTTTCGTGCCTGGTAACAGAAAAGGCCAAGAAAGCGCGCGATCCTGTGGCGCATCGGGTGCGCACAACCGTTGGGCATGAGGACCCTCCGGTGCCCCGTCCGACCTTCCTGAACGGCGGCGTTCCGACGCGTCGACGCCGTCCCCGGGTGTTACCCCGGCTGGGCGCGTGCACGCGCGTCGTACTAACCGCCTCGCCTCTTCCGCTGGTGTGGGCGTGGAATACCTGCTGTCGACAGGACTACCCACGGCATCCAAGACGCATTTCAGCCGAACAGAACACATAATCACTAGTGTACGTCCGCTCGTCAACGGGAAATCGGCCGCGCCGCGAAATTTTTTCCGATTTCTTGCGGCCCTCCCTGGAGCGTCGAGGCGCCAGCCCAATGGAATCCCAACGAGCCAATCACTCCCCCGGCCATGAAGCCAACAGGAACCACGAAGACACCAAGGTCGCAAAGACGGCCATGGGGACTTCGCCCGTTCTAGCTCCGGCAACGGGATCGCCGGCCCGGGCGGTCCGTAAGCCACTGCCCCGCTGTCTCGACTCCCTCCTGTTACGGTCCGCCGCCCAGCGGGTTGTCTCGATCGGCGGGCGCGCCAAAACGGGGTGACGGAGGGGACGAACGCAACCCGGTGCGGTACGCTCTTGTCCAACGGGTTTCCAAGACTCACCGTCCTCCGCAATGGGATCGCGCAAGACTCCCGCAGCAGGGCCCTCTCAATCCGCGTCGCGGCACTCAGAAAGGTATGGCATGATGGGACAAGCTCGATGGTTCGCAGCGATGATCGTGTGTGGTCTCCTGTCTCTGGGAAACCTCAGTCAGGCCTGCGCGGGGGTTGGCGGCAAGACTTATAACATCGTGAATGTCTCGAATCCGCTGGCCCCCTTTCGCTTCGTCCTGCCCGATCAGTTCGAGTCCCCGCTGGGCTCCGCCTTCGGCGGCGCGCCGGGCACTTGGTCACAAATCGACCTGGGCTTGTTCGCCCTCTGGACCGGTGCGGCCGAGTTCGAGGTCGACGCGCCGCTGGCGATCCCACTGACGATTGTCGAGGAATACAAGGGCCTTCAACTGGGCCCGGTCCTGTTGGCGTTGGCAACGCTCACCTTTGTGGAAAACTTCGAAACCCAGCGGTTCTTCGTGATCGCCATTGAGGCAACCGAATAGCCCTCCCTGAGTAGCCTCCACGGAGCAACGCCGCCCCCGCATACGATCAACTCGCAGCGGTCAGGCGGCGCGTCCGGTAGCGAGACGGCACGGGTTGGCTGGGGTCGAGTCTTCAAGCCCCCAGCGGACTCTGTGCGACGCCCCGGGCGAATGGCTGCTGACGTCCTGTCGCGTTGAGAATCGACTGCGGCCACTCGACCCCAGCCACCCCGCCGCCTCCGCCGGACATCGAGGCCGGTCTCGCTCCCCTCTCCAACTCCTGAAACGCCCTATAGGGCCACCCTGGCCCACGCCGCTGCGGCCCCTACGAAGCAACTCTCAGGCCAAGAACCTACGGACCAGAAATCCTCGAGAAAACTCGCACATTTCGCATCACGACTACGCCACCCACATTGTACAATTGGTTATTCCTAACGTCTAGACGCACCCTAAGATACTTGCTGCGCGGCGTTAAATACGTATACTCATGCACGTCTGCTGATGCCAATTGTCGTGTTGAGATCTGTTTAACTGGTTTGCCGTTTCTCCTGATGGATGTTCCAAATGAAGCGTCGCACTTTTCTGCAGAGCGGGTTGCTCCTGGCCGGGCTCAATTGCACCAATCACAGCACTGCGGCTCATGCCCAAGAGAAGCGAAGAGGAAATCCGACCGCACATAATCGGGTTCCTGTCTCAGGAAAGCTCACTCGTGGTGTCCAGCCGTTTGACGGGGTGATGCTGCACTATTTGGAACAAATCGGGTGCTCGGCAGCAACATTGGCAATCGCCTTCCGGGGCAAGTTGGTACATTCCCGTGGGTACGGCTGGCGAGACGAGGCGCGAACCATTGCGACGGAGCCGGAAACGATGATCGGCATTGCGAGCTGCGAAAAGCCGCTCACCGCAGCTTCAATTCACAAGCTTGCGTTCCGAAAGCAAATCGACCTGGATGCGAGTGTTTTCAGACTTCTTGAAATTCAGCCTCAAGGGGCCGTTGTCGACGATCGTATATGGCAAGTCACCGTTCGCAATCTGCTTGAGCATAAGTCCGGTTGGCAGGGTGACCCATTTGCCCGTGCCTTGGATGAGTCACGCCGAAAAAGCAATGGCAATCCATTGACAATGGAATCGCTACTTGGGCAGTTAATGACGCAGCAGCTCAGTGATGCTCCGGGAACACGCTACGAATACTGTAACTTCTGCTATGACACATTGAGACATATCGTCAGCCACGTTTCGGGAAAATCGCCGATCGCCTACGTGAGGACCCAGCTATTCCGACCGGCTATGCCTAAGGATCTCGTCGGTGTCGCAGACCCAAATGCACCGACGGCAGTAGGAGATCCGCCGCTCGTATGGAATAATGATGGAGGGCCGGTAAGTGCCTCAAGTCCTGCGCTGTGTACCTTCATGACGCACTTCTGGGGCTCAGGCAGTCCAAGAGACCGGAGCAACCAAACGTGGGCGATGTACGGCAGCTTACCGGGATCGACCGCAATGATGGTATGGCGGTCGGATGGGATTGACATCGCTGCAATCTTCAATGGTCGCGGCAAGCCGACCCACGATCAAATCAAGGGTGATCTCGAACTAATGATCGGCAAATGACCCACTTTGTGGGTAGGTCTCTAGCCACGGATGGTGACAGGTTGATCGTCGGCGGGGTGGCCGGGGTCGGGCGTCTTCGACCGCCCCCCAAGCGCGTAGGCGTGTCGCCGCCACACGCTGGGGGCGAATGGCAGCTGACGTCCTGTCGCGCTGAGAATCGACTGCGGCCATTCGACCCCAGC